>JAGGTH010000050.1 GCA_021163845.1 Helicobacteraceae bacterium
TAAATGGGCGTTTAGCTCAGTTGGTAGAGCGCTACCCTTACAAGGTAGATGTCACTGGTTCGAGTCCAGTAATGCCCACCATTTTGATTATTTGCACGAAAGCTTTTAGCTCACATACTTGAAGTATGCTTCGCTTAAACCTTTAGCACAACTAATTCAAAATTACTTCTTAATATATGCGCGGTGGTAGTTCAGTTGGTTAGAATACCTGCCTGTCACGCAGGGGGTCGCGAGTTCGAGTCTCGTCCACCGCGCCATAACACATACATAACAATCAAACAGTAAAACAACTGCCGACATAGCTCAGTTGGCTAGAGCAGCTGATTTGTAATCAGCAGGCCCGGGGTTCAAATCCTCGTGTCGGCACCACTCCTTATAAAACTTACAAGAAACTTTTTGTTCCCCTAGAATCATACATATCTTTATAGCGAAATGTGATGAGGTTTTGCATAATTGCAAAGAGAATGATAAAGTTGATAAAGCTACTTCCCCCATAACTGAACATAGGCAAAGGAACTCCTACAACGGGTGCAAAACCTATAGTCATCAAGATGTTGACCCCCATATAGATAAAGATCATAAAGGCTATCGAGATAGTGACGACCTTTATATAGTAATCGTTGTTAAAGACACTGAGACTAAGCAGATGTAAGATCAAAAGAACATAGATGAGGATAATAGCTAAAGCACCTAAGAACCCTGTGCGCTCTACTAAAAATGCAAATATGAAATCACTTGTTGCAATAGGTAAAAAACGCATTTGTGTTTGTGTCGCATCATCTTTGCTTTTTCCTGTAAGTCCACCAGAGCCAATTGCGATTATTGATTGTTGGACATGGTAGGATGGTTTTTCACTCAAAAAGTCTTTAATTCGTGTCTTTTGATAATCATGCAAAAGAAATTGATAGGCGATAGGAAGAAATAGAGCAAGAGCGATACCTATACCTAGCCAAATCTTCCAGTACACACCAATAAAAAATAAAACTCCATATCCTATTAAAATAAGGACGAGCGCAGTTCCAAGATCAGGTTCTTTTGCGATAAGGATGAAAGGAAGGAGGATGTAGGCACTCATCTTGAGGAAATCTTTGAGCTTATAGCCTTGAAAAGGGGGAGGATTCCTATGAATAAGGTAAGCGAGCATAAGTATCAGTGCAGGCTTGACAAACTCTGAGGGCTGTATGGTGGCATTGATAAAAGGGATCTCGATCCACCTTTGTGCACCAAGTCGTGCATGACCAAAAAACTCAACGGCAAGCAAGAGAAGAATATTGACCCAATAGATCAAAGGGATCAGCCAGCTCATTCGACGTATTGGGAGTAAAAACACACCCAAAAAAGCTAAAAAAGCAACCCCCACATAGGCACTTTGTTTCTGTGCAAGAGCGGGAACAACTTCTCCAATGAGCCAATTGGAAACAATAATAAGGGGAATAATAAGGATAATAGAAATAAAGTCAAATTGTGCTAGAATGCGCTTATCAAATCTCCACAAATTATAAACTCCTAAAAAAATTATAAGATTGTATCATAAAGGGATATAAATGAACGAAACAAAAAGCTATATATGTGATGAAGCACAAAGGTTAGATACGTTTTTAGCATCACAAATAGGGCAGACTCGTTCGCAGGTTGTAGGACTTATCAAGCAAGAGTGTGTCCTTGTAGATGACAAGCTTGTAACACGTAGCGGAGTCAAACTCAAACCAGAACAAACCATCACCGTAGAGTTTCCACAAACACAAGAAAAAGCAGCTTTGGATGTAGACTTTGATGTCGAGATCCTTTATGAAGATGAGGAACTTCTTGTGATCAATAAGCCAAGTGGGGTCACAGTCCATCCAGCTCCAAGCGTCAAAGAAGCCACACTTGTAGATTGGCTCAAACACAAAGGGATTCGCCTCTCAACTATTAGTGGGCAAGAGAGACATGGTATCGTTCACCGCCTTGATAAAGGGACAAGTGGCACAATGGTCGTTGCTAAGACAAATGAAGCGCACCAATTTCTCTCAGAACAACTTCAAGATAAAAGTATGGGACGCTACTATCTAGCAGTCGTAGCCCCTCCACTCAAAGATGATCTCACAACAGTGGAGTCGCATATCGGACGTAGTGCTAATAATAGACTCAAAATGGCAGATGTACCTCATGGAAAATATGCAAAAACCATGTTTAAAGCACTTTGCCTCTCTAAAGATGAAAAAAATCAGTTCATCGCGTGTAAGCTTTTTACTGGACGTACCCATCAGATCCGTGTGCACTTAGAGAGTTTTAACCGCCAGATCGTGGGAGATCATCTCTATGGGGTACATCCAAAATCTGAGAAATCGGAACGCATTTTGCTACATGCTTACATGATATATTTTGTACATCCAAAAACAAAAAAAGAGCTCTTCTTTGTTGCAAGTCTTGATGATGCAATGCAGGAGTATATAACAAAAAAATTTACCAAGGAGCAAGTCGATGAAGTTATGGACACTCACTCTCTATTGCACAGTTTTCCTACTGATTCTTAGTGGTTGTACACCAAGTCCAAAGCCAAATAAAGATGCAGTTGTAGATAAAACTCTTCCGATCGTAAAATTTACCGAAAACGGAACGATCTTGGATATGAAGTCTATCGCATTTGAATGGCAAGCTATTCATGACCCACGCGTAGAGGGTATTTATATCTATAAGTCAGCACTCGATGATCAAAAAGGTGAGCTAAGTTATTATACGACACTTCAAAATAGATTTAAAACTCACTTTGTCGATACGGATGTGAAACCTGATTCACGTTATATCTATGCATTTAAAACTTTCAGTAAAGAAGCAGAGTCGATGAATTCAGAGATACTTACGCTCAATACACTCCCTGTACTTCAGTCTGTAACATGGATCCACAGTGTTAACGGAATGCCAAGAGCTGCAAAAATTCTTTGGAGACCTCACGCAAACCAAAGGGTCAAGTCGTATATCATTGAGAGAAAAACGCTAAAAAATGATGAGTGGAAAAGACATGCAGAGGTTGAGGGCAGACTTAATGTTGAGTTTGTAGATGAAGGTTTGAAGGATCAATTCACTTATATGTACCGAGTACTTGTACGTACTTACGATGATATCATCTCTACTCCAAGCGAGATCGTAAAGGTAGTTACAAAAGCACTGCCAAAAGAGGTGAGTAATATCACAGCTTCAAGAGACTTACCACGAAAGATCGAGCTTCACTGGAGCAAGTCAGACGCAGCGGATTTTTCACGCTATTATGTATACCGTTCAGCGCAAGCACAAAGTGGATACGAGCTAATTGCAAAACTTCACAACAACTCTTTTATCGATGATATAGGTAAAGATGGAGAACAATATTTTTATCGTGTAAGTGTTGTGGATAAAGATGGTCTTGAGAGCAACTACCAAGATCAATCTATTCAGGGACTTACACTTATAAAGCCAAAAGCTCCCGCAATATTTGAAGCAAAACTTGTAGACAATAAAGTAGAACTTCGTTGGAATAAGGTAGATGATAGAACAAAAAGTTATACAGTCACAAAACGATTTAAAGCAGGCTTCTTTGATGAAGTCAATGAAGAGTTTCCAGGAATTGTGGGGAAAAAATTTCTTGATTCTAATATTGAGCCGAACCAAAGTTATTTTTATACAGTATATGCTGTAGATGTCAATGGAATAAAGTCCGAACCAAGTATAGAAGTAGAACTCAAGTTACAAGGAATAAGTGAAGTAGATACACAAAGTGTACAAAAAAATCAAATAAACACACAGCAAAATAAACCAAAACAAGAGCCTGTAATCACTCCTGTAAAAAATATTAACCTTATAGAGATGTAAATGCCACACCTACATATAAAAGAGTTTAAAGAGATATCGTTTCCACAAGAGTGTGAGGGTGTCACCTTTCATTTTTGTGCACAAAATGCCAACCATAAAGATGAAAAGCTGATCGCTGTTACACTCGAGGGCAAGAGGTTCTTTCTCCTTGTCAAAGATGAAGAGAAAAAAGTGCTACTCAAAAGTGATAAACTCACACGTCCAGCTTCGACATATGATGTACACAAAGCACTCCTTTCGTACGCAAAGTTAGCCGAGTTGGAAGTTCTTTCTTCTAATGTTGTGCAAACACAAAAAAATATCCACCTCCAAGAGGTTGAAGCACTCAAAGATATTCACTATTTTGCATCCAATTTTCCTCGTGATAAAGAGGTGCGCATCGAGGTTGGTTTTGGTTCAGGGCGTCATATCTTGCATCAAGCTGCCAAAAATCCAGAGGTACTTTTTATAGGGATCGAGATCCATAGACCCTCTATCGAGCAAGTACTGAAGCAGATCAGTATCCAGAAATTAGAGAATCTCCTTGTACTCGATTATGATGCACGCCTTTTTATGGAGCTAGTCCCTTCTAATCTTGTGGGCAAGATCTATGTACATTTTCCAGTACCTTGGGATAAAAAACCTCATAGACGAGTTATCTCTACCTCTTTTATCCAAGAAGCACGACGTGTACTTGGCGTAGGGGGAACACTCGAACTTCGTACAGATAGTGAGAACTATTATGCTTATTCGTATGAGACCTTTATCGCATTTGATAAAACGACACTTCATATCAATAAGAACAAAGATATAGAGATCGTAAGCAAGTACGAAGATAGATGGAAAAAAATGGAGAAGAATATCTATGATGTGACCATGATCAATGAGTTTGAATCCCAGCCACTTCGCATTGAGGGGGATTTTACTTTCAATGAGGTAAAAGCTTCGGATGTAGATCTTCTGTCTTTGCATAATACCACCAAAAGATTTGAGGGTGGATTTCTCCATTTTGAGCGAGTCTATAGGATGGAAGAGGGTGTAATGCTTCGCCTTTCTATGGGAAGTTTTGATCGACCAGAGCATCTTTATTTGATCGTCAAGGCAAAAGAGACCTCTTACTACCCGAGTTTGCCACTCAAATCAAAGAGTAGTTTGATGGCACATAGCTTACTTTGTGAGGTGTTAGATGGATAAAGTGATCGTTGCAAAAGATATCTCTTTGGCATATTCAGACAATGAGACCATTATCAATCAAGCGAATATATCTATCCCCTCTGGTAGTTTTGTGTTTATCACAGGTGCGAGTGGAAGTGGAAAATCAACACTTCTCAAATCGCTCTATGGAGCACTCAAGCCAAAGCAAGGGAGTCTGATCGTTGGTGGGGTAGAACTCAGCGGTGTTTCCAAGTCAAAACTTAACTTTTTACGCAGACATATTGGGATCGTTTTTCAAGATTATAAGCTTGTTAAAGAGTGGACAATAGAGAAAAATATCATGCTTCCACTTATTATCAATGGCTATGAAAAAAATGTCACTCAAAATCAAGTCGATTCTCTTTTAAAACATGTGCGCCTTAAACATCAATCTGGAAAATATCCACTCGAACTCTCAGGGGGAGAACAACAACGTGTAGCGATGGCACGTGCGCTCTCACACAATCCCATTTTAATCCTTGCCGATGAGCCGACGGGAAACTTAGATGATTACTCTTCGGGCCTTATTTGGAATCTTTTAGAGGGTGCAAATATACAGCTCAAAACTACAGTTATCGTTGTAACTCACCACATCCCAGAGACTATGAACGTAGAGTACAAACATTTTCATATTGAGTATGGGAGCATCCATGAAGTCAATTAAAAACCACCTTTCACTTGTTATAGCGCTTTTGAGTATCCTCTTTTCTATGCAAGTTTTTGTGGTGGCTGATCGCTCTATAGATGCCTATAAAGAGACACTTGCACATAAGTACTCTGTGGTGATAGTGAGCCAAAAGACTCTCATAGATGAAGATATATTGAAGATCAACGATATCGTAGCGAGTGTGGAAGAACTTAAACCAGATGCAGTGATTGAGAGACTCAACAGTGGTATGAGTAAAAAAAATATGGAGCTACTCAAAGTCACACTCCCGAAGTTTTATAAGCTTCATCTCAAATATTATCCAACACCCAATGAGGTCAAAAAGCTTACAAAAGATCTTATTGGGCACACATCTATCAAAAAAGTAGAAGATTTTTCCCATACACACGATACAACCTATAAACTTCTTCTCCTATTTAAAGGTGTGGTCACGGTATTTGCACTTTGTATTTTTGTTGTAACAACACTTTTAATTTTTAAAGAGCTTCGCATTTGGCAGTTTAAACATACTGAGAGAATGAGCATTATGGGGCTTTTTGGTGCACCTCTATGGTTGCGCTCTGCTGTGTTATTTCGACTTGCGATCGTCGATGCGATCATTGCGAGTGTTTTAGCGTATGGAGTTTTTACCTATATCTCTATGAGTCCTTGGATCCTTGAGCAATTTACGAGTATCGGAATCGAGATCGTGATCTTTGATTCGGTGCTTGATTTTATGAAACTCTCTATGATCGCTGTGGGGCTTTCGATCCTCCTTGCATCTATGATTGTTTTAGGTCATAAAGAAGAGGTTTGATGCGTTTTTTTGCTTTTGTATTTTTTCTTGCTTTTATATCGTTGGCTGATGATATCGATAGTAAGATCGAGCAAACGAGTAGTAAACTCAGCTCTTTTAGTGCAAGCTACACGGATATTAATAAAAAAATGGCAGAAACTGCCAAAGAGATACTTCAGCAAAAAAAAGAGATTCTCAGACAGCAAAAACACCTCCAAAATCTTCAAGAAGAACTCGGGGAAAAAGAGAGCAGTTATGAAGCCAATATCACACAGCTTAAAGGCTTAAAAGCAAATCAGCAAAAGCTCAAAGAGTCTCAAGATAAGATAGAAGAAGAGCTTGTTTTTACAATAGCAAAAAGTGTCTCCATCTCTATTATTTTAGAAGAGAGCTATTCAAGCCACACAGACTCACTTATCGAGTTTGAAGTGCTTAAATCTATGCTTGAAGCTGCAAAGAAAAAAGCAGAAATACTCAATGAAAAATTTTATGAAAATGCACAGTACATCCAAACATTAAGTAAACAAGCGAGTACACTTGAAGAGTCGATATCCAATATTGATGCTAAAAGAAAAGACCTCTTGCAAACACAAGAGAAAAACAAAAAATCTCTTCGTACTCTTGAACTTGCAAAAGACTCTTATAAAAAAGAGCTAGAGAGCTTGCTCAAAAAGCAAGATACACTTAAAAAGACGCTTGCTGAGCTTAATATTATCAAAGTAGATAAGATCAAAAAAGCGCAAGAGGATGCAAGACGAAAAAAAGCTTTGGAGTCTCGTGAGATCTCTATGGATAAAGATCTTCCGGATGTAAAACGTGTGGGAAGCAGTTATCAAGCTGTTAAAACGGCAAACTATACAGGTCCAAAGACGATCGCACCGATCGATTCTTACACGATCACCAAAAAATACGGAACCTACACCGATCCGATCTACGGGATCAAGATCTTTAATGAATCGATCTCTTTGAAATCTAAAGAGACAAATGCAAAGGTCAAGACGGTCTTTAATGGAAAAGTGATCTATGCAGATAAGACAGCAGTGCTTAACAATATCGTCATTGTCGAGCATGATAATGGTCTTCATACAATCTATGCTAACCTCTCTCAAATCGCACCGAACATCCAAAAAGGTGTGAAGATCAAAAAAGGTTATACGATAGGTCGCATCGATGAAGAACTTATTTTTGAAGTAACACAAAAATCGTTTCACATAAATCCTGTGAGATTATTTCAATAGGAAATGATTTTAGATATAATTGCAAAAAAAATTGAAGTAGAGAAAATATGAACTTTATTCAAACACGCGGAAATGATACATCCAAACCTCAAACTGTTACTTTTTCAGAAGCTATTTTAAGCCCGATCGCTTCTTTTGGTGGACTCTATGTACCTGAAAAGCTTCCTGAGCTCGGAAATGAGTTTTTAGAAAAACACTTAGCTTCTTCTTATAAAGATATGGCACGTGATATGTTACAGCGTTTTGAGATCGATATTGCGAGCAATGTGATCGATGAAGCACTTGCTCTTTATGATAACTTTGATACTCCATCTAACCCTGTGCCAGTTGTAAAGGTAAAAGATAACCTTTATGTAAGTGAACTTTATCACGGTCCAACTCGTGCTTTTAAAGATATGGCGTTGCAACCTTTTGGTGTTGTGCTCTCTTCTATCGCACAAAAGCGTGAAGAAAACTATCTAATCCTTGCAGCAACGAGTGGAGATACAGGTCCAGCAGCCTTAGAGACCTTTAAAAATCGTGAAAATGTACGTGTAGCATGTCTCTATCCTGATGGTGGAACAAGTGATGTTCAAAGACTTCAAATGGTAACTGAGGATGCAAAAAACCTTAAAGTTATTGGTATCAACGGTGTATTTGACGATGCACAAAATGCACTCAAACGTCTTTTAGCATCTGAGGATTTTAAACAAGCACTTCAAGAGAAAAATGTTCTCCTCTCAGCTGCAAACTCTGTAAACTTTGGACGTATTATATTTCAGATCATCTACCATATCCATAGCTATTTAGAGCTTGTGCGTCAAGGTGCAATCACTTTAGGTGAAAAAGTTTATCTTAATGTTCCAAGTGGAAACTTTGGAAATGCTCTTGGTGGATACTACGCATGGAAAATGGGACTTCCAGTTGAAAAGATCATTATCTCTTCGAATGAAAATAATGTACTCACAAAACTTATAAAAGATGGAAAGTACGATCTACGTGCTTCTCATGTGGTCAACACGACATCCCCAGCAATGGATATCCTAAAGTCATCGAACGTAGAGAGAGTCTTATTTGATCTCTTTGGTGCGCAAAGAACCAAGCAGTTGATGGATGAGCTTGAGCGTAACAATGTCTATGAGTTAAGTACTCATGAGCTTGCAACATTACGAGAGTGTTTTGATGCAGATTTTTGTACGGGAGAAGAGGGCAAAGGGTATATCAAAGATACTTTTGATACCTACAACTATCTTATGGATCCACATACAGCGACTTGTTTTAAATCGTATGAGACTTGTTGTGACCCTAAGATCAAGTCGATCATCTATTCTACAGCTGAGTGGACAAAATTCTCACCTGTGATCGCAAACGCATTGACAGGTGAGAGAGATAGTAAAGATCTTGATGCACTTGTAGTTATCTCAAATGCAGCATCTTTACCAATTCCTAAGATGATCAAAGAGCTTTTTTCTAAAGAGATAGCACAGTCTACGATCATCGAAAAAGAGGATATCGAAAAAGAGATTCTAAGTTTCCTATAAAAGATAATTTTTATTATCTAATAAAACTTTACTTTAAGATGGTTTTGTCTAGAATAAGTCAAATCTATCTCTAAAGGTAAAGTATGAAAACACTTCTACTCACACTTCTTTGTTCTGTTGCAGCTTTTGCAATCGAACCTATCGTTAGCGCTTCGTGGCTCCAAAAAAATCTCGACAAGAAAAACCTCACTATTGTAGAGATCTCTTCGGCTTCAAGTTATCACTCCGGACACATCCCAAATGCAACATACTCAACTATTGATAAGTGGAGAGCCAATAATGGTACTTTTATCAGTATCAAAGAAGCACAGTTGATTCAAGATGAGATCCAACGTTTAGGGATTACGGAAGCTTCGGATGTAGTACTTTATGCAGATATCCAAACTCCAAAAGACTTCCTTAAAGCAAGTTATATCTATTGGGCACTCAATTACCACGGTATT
Organism: Helicobacteraceae bacterium; assembly: GCA_021163845.1. Classification (GTDB taxonomy): domain Bacteria; phylum Campylobacterota; class Campylobacteria; order Campylobacterales; family Sulfurimonadaceae; genus Sulfurimonas. The sequence continues at coordinate 9,645 of JAGGTH010000050.1, forward strand.
AACAATGTGGCACTTTTAGATGGTGGAAAACAAGCATGGATTAGTGAGGTGGCACAGCTTGACAAGCGTATGCCAAAGATCGCAAAAAGCTCTTACAAAGTAAAACTTAATCCAAATCTCATAGCAGATAGAATATATGTACAAAAGAGTATTGATAAACTCCCTATGATCGATGCGAGACCTGCAGATAAATATCTTGGGATCACTCCAACTGCAACTGTAGCAAGAGATGGACACATCCAAGGAGCGATGAGTTATTCATGGAATTACTCTGTAGAGAATGACTATAAGCTCAAAGAGAGTAAAAAGCTCGATGCACTTTTTACCAATGGCTATGGGCTTGATAAAAAAAATGAGGTGCTTGTGTATTGTACAGGTGGGTTGGAAACGTCATTTAACTATTTCGTATTAAGTGGTGTGTTAGGGTTTGAGCATGTTCGCTTATACGATGCTTCGATGAAAGAGTGGGGAAATCGCGAAGATACTCCGATGATTCAGTATAAATATGAAGTATTTCAAAAATAGACTCCCTTTTATGGGAGCCTCATAACTATTGAAGTTCTTTAGCTTTCTTGTATGCCTCGGCTATCGCATCGATACACGCCGCGCGTACATTTCCATCTTCTAAGGCTCCATATCCCGCAGCTGTCGTTCCACCAGGGCTCATCACGCCATCTTTAAGCAGGGCAGGGTGAATCTCTTGAATAAGCTCACCAAAACCACCAAATAAACCACGCATCGCCTCCATAGCATCTGCACGTTTCATCCCTTGTTTCACCGCTCCATCTGCGAGTGCTTCAGCGATAAGACACAGATACGCTGGTCCACTTCCCGCTAAACCTGTAGCGATATCAAGTTCTTTTTCGCTACTGAGCCAAAGCGTAGAACCAATAGCACCTAAGAGCTCTTTTGCTTCCTCTGCAAAAGCTTCATCACCTGTAAGTGTGGTCATAGAGCGTCCTACACTCGCAGCGAGATTAGGCATTGAGCGTACAACTGCTTCAGGTTTGAGATATTTTTTTATCTTTGCTACGGGTGTACCAGCAAGTACAGAAAAGATTACCCTTGCATTCCCTTTTAGTTTTTCTGAAATACTCTCAATATTGGCAGGTTTGACACATAACATAATTGTTTTGCCTTGCATATCATAGCCATCGATAAGGTTTTTTTCAATTGAGGCACCAAGCTCTTGTTCAAATTTTTCTAGATTTTTTAAGCTTCTACCTACCACTTCTATCTCATACTTTTCTTTGAGTCCTTGTGCTATGCTAAGTGCCATATTTCCGTTGCCAATAAATGTAATTTTATCTTTCATCTTGTCCTAACCTTTTTATGTTAGTATAACATCTATGCAAGAAGAAAGCCAAATCAAATAAAATAAAGGGAATATATGAAAAGAATAGTTATCAAAGTTGGAAGTGCGGTTTTGACACAAAACAACAATATAGCAAGGGAGAGGATGCTCAACCTTGTGAGTCTTATCGCAAAACTACGATCGCAATATGATGTGATCTTGGTAAGTTCAGGCGCGGTAGCAGCAGGGTATTCGGCACTTAAACTCGACAAAACAAAACAGATTGGCAAAAAAGCGATCGCTGCTGCTGGGCAACCGATCCTTATGACAAGCTATAAAAAGAAATTTGATATTTTTGATATTGACACGGCACAGATCCTTTTAACCGAAGATGATTTTGACTCAAGAAAAAGAACAAAGATGTTTCAAGAGATCATTGACGCACATCTTAGTAATGACATTCTCCCTATTGTCAATGAAAACGATATCTCTTCTACTCCAGAGCAACTTTTTGGAGACAACGACCAACTCTCAGCAAATGTTGCAGATGCACTCAATGCTGATCTCTTAGTGATCCTCAGTGATATTGATGGGTACTATGATAAAAACCCAAGTGAACATAAAGATGCAAAAATATATAAAGTGCTTCATGAAGTTCCACCAGAAGAGCTCAATAATGCTGCAACACCTAATGATCCTTTTGCAACGGGTGGTATCGTAACAAAGCTTAAAGCAGCTGATTATATGATCAAGCACAACAGAAGAATGTTCTTATCAAACGGTTTTGATCTCTCTTATACAGAGGAATTTTTACTTGAAGGAAAACATACTTTAGGAACACTTTTTGAACCTAAAAATTATAAAAAAGAGGAGAAATAAATGGAAGCTTTTTTAAAAGAGGCCAAAGCTGCAAGTAGAGTTCTCTCTACGATCAGTGGTTCAGACAAAAATAGAATCTTGCGTGAAATGGCTGAGGCCCTTCGTGCAAATACACTCAACCTTATAGAAGCAAATACGAAAGATATGGTAGCAGGAAAAGAAAATGATCTCTCAAGTGCATTGATGGATAGACTTTTTTTGGATGAAAAACGTATTGATGCGATGGCTGTAGCGATCGAAGAGATTGCAGCGCTCAAAGAACCGATAGGACGCGTGCTTGATGGTTGGGTCACTGAAGATGGACTTAAGATGGAAAAAGTATCTATCCCTATCGGTGTGATAGGGATCATCTATGAATCTCGTCCAAATGTGACAAGTGATACGGCAGCACTCTGCTTTAAGAGTGCAAATGTTTGTGTCCTCAAAGGTGGAAAAGAAGCGGAACATTCTAATAAGGCAATTGCCGAAGTACTCAAAAATGTTTTGATCAAAAATGATCTGCCTCCATCTTTGATCTCACTGATTCCTGATTCTTCACGTGAGGGTGTTGCAAAACTTATTAAGATGGATAAATACGTAGACCTTATCATCCCTCGTGGTGGTGCAGGGCTTATCAAATATGTAAGTGAAAATGCAACGGTAAGTGTGGTCAAGCACGATAAAGGGCAGTGCCATACTTATATAGACAAAGATGCGATCTTAGAAAATGCTATCGCAATTGCCATCAACGCAAAAGTACAACGTCCTGGTGTTTGTAATGCTATGGAAACACTCCTTGTTGACAGTGCACTTGCAGATAAAGCGCTTCCACTTTTAAAAGCAGAATTTGATAATGCAGGAACAAGACTTAAAGGATGTGTAAGAACGCAAGCGATCATCGATGTGGAAAATGCAACGGATGAAGACTATGATACAGAGTATCTTGCAAATATTTTAAATATTAAAGTTGTCGATGGGGTAGAGGGTGCGATAGAACACATTGTACGTTTTAGTTCAGGACACTCTGAAGCGATCATTACTGAAAACATCACAAAAGCTGAGCTCTTTATGAATGCTATTGATGCGGCGGCTGTCTATGTCAATGCTTCTACGCGTTTTACAGATGGTGGCGCTTTTGGATTTGGTGCAGAGGTTGGGATCAGTACTAACAAACTTCATGCACGTGGTCCAATGGGGATCGAGGGACTCACAACCTATAAATTTAAAATTTATGGAAGTGGTCAAATAAGATAACAAAAAAAGCTACAAAACTATTTGTAGCTTTTGATATCTTCTAAAAGTGAAGTGAGGTGTTTTTCATATTGATCTACTAAACTCAAATAGCTTTTTTCTTCTACATCTTGCAGAGCATCTTTGAGATCTTTTGCGATCTCATTGAGTCTGTCTGCACCAATATTTGCTGAGATACCTAAAATATCCAAGAGAAGCCTATCAGCTTGTTGTATCTGGTTTGACTCAAGAAATGTATGTATTTTCTGAGCAGAATCTCCATAGTCTCGTACAAACTCATCTAAGATCTCATGATAAAAAGCTTCATCTCCTCCACAAATACTTAAACCCTTATCTCCGTTGAGTTCTTGAGTCATCACGACCTCTACATACTCACCTGATTCTTCTTCCTCATTAGGGCTTGTATACGCATACAAGATATCATAGAGTGCATCCATACGTAAAGGTTTTTCAAGGTGCTCTTGCATTCCTGCTTCTTGCATCTTTTTGACATCATCTGCTGCAGTATCACCACTGAGTGCTACGACAAGGATATGATCGTATTCAGGGTTGGCACGTATTCTTCGCGTCGCTTCAAAACCATCTATACGGGGCATATGCGCATCCATAAGGACAAACTTGAAGTCTTTGTCTTTTTCAAGCACCTCTAAAGCTTCTTTGCCATCATTTGCCATCACAAGTTCGATCCCTGTGTCTGCGAGAAGTCCATTGATCACTTTTTGGTTGATGAGGTTATCCTCTGCGACAAGAATTCTTAGACCTGCAAACTCAGTAAAATTTGCTTTTGAAATCTTTGCATGGGGAGGAACTGCTCTTTTTTTTCTTTTTTCGCTTGAATTTTTCGTTTCACTTTCTTCTTGGGATGTCGTACTCATCTCTTTCATAGAACTCTCTACACCAAAGGTTCCTTCTTCATCGCCTCGTAAGGCTTCTGGTGCGATCTCATCTGTAGCTTCTAAAGGTTCGATTCTTTGTGTGTTTTCTTCTTGAATCTCTTCTTCTTGAATCTCTGCAGTCTCTTGAACGCTTGGTTTTTGTTCTATGTTGTATTCAGAGATCCGATTTTTTTGTTTTTGCTGTGATGCTTTGACAAAAAAGTATACAACAACCAAAATCAATAAAGCGAGCGTTGCAAGTATCTCTATAAAGTATTCCTCAACCAAATTAAACTCCTCTTTTGAAACTTTTTTTGTAACTGTAGGTGCTATTATATCCTCTTGTTTGATTTTGGCAATATTCTTTGTCGGTTTTGTTGGTAGATTTTTGAAATCAGGTTCATCAGCCAATAAGGGATCATTTTCTTGATTCTCTTGAACTTCTTTTATTGTTTGAATCTCTTTTATTTGTATCTCTTCTGAAATCACTTCTAAGGGAATCTCTTCTTGCTGTTTAGGAAATAGTTGAAGTACATAAGCATCTTTGAAAGTATCTTTGATTTGATCATAGACGAAGTATTTGTCAGCATTTGTTGCGAGTGGCTCGAGCGTTGTGACAAAGTATTTACCATATTCTTTTGATTTTATGGTGATAGAGTTATGGTCTAAAAACTTTTTTAGTTTTATATTTTTTTGAACAAAAGTGTTTAACGTGTCGTGCATCTCCTGCGCACCTTTGAGCGTAGAATAGGTTCCAAAGACAATCTGTGATTCTTTTGTAAAGCCTAAAGTAAGAGTAAGCGCGAGGAGTAATAGTATTTTCATATTTTCACTTTTTTTATTTATGATACACTAGTATAAATTAAATTATACCAAAGTTGCTGTATAATTCTTTTAAATTATTCGAAGGTCTTTTTGTGCAAAATATTCCCCATATTCCAGTCTTATATCGCGAAGTTTTAGAGCTATTTCAAGATCTTGAGAGTGGAGTGGTGATCGATTGTACGATGGGCTATGGTGGACATTCTTCAATGATCTTGGAGGCAAACCCAAATATCAAGCTCATTGCAATTGATCAAGATGAAACAGCGATAGAGTTTTCTACGAAGCGTCTTGAGCCTTATAAAGATCGTGTTGAGATCAGAAAAGGGCGTTTTTCTCAGGTAATAAAGGAGATACTTCAAGAGTACAAGCCCCAAGAGATCAAAGGAGTGCTCGCAGATATTGGAGTTTCTTCTTTGCAACTGGATCAAAGAGAGCGCGGATTTTCTTATGAGAGCGACACACTCGATATGCGTATGGACAAAGAAGCTCCTCTTAGTGCTAGGGATGTAGTCAACACCTACGCACAATCAGATCTTGAAACTCTATTGCTTGAGTATGGAGAGCTGAGAAATTATAAAAAAATCGCTGCTTCCATTGTGCAAAATAGACCTTTTACTTCGGCAAAAGAGTTAGCTGATACAACAAAGCATCTTATGCCTCATGGCAAAAAGATCCACCCAGCGACCCTTCTTATGCAAGCGATCCGCATTGAGGTCAACGATGAACTTGGTGAACTTAAATCGCTTCTGAAAACTTTAGAAGAGGCGAATCTTGAGGAGACGTTGATCGCTATTATCTCTTTTCATTCTCTTGAAGATAGAATCGTCAAACAAACTTTTAGTAGGTGGTCAAAGTCATGTATCTGCCCTTCGGATGTAATGCGTTGTACTTGTGGCAATAATCACAAAAAAGGAAAGATTGTGACGAAAAAGCCTATCACCGCACAAGCGGATGAACTCAAAGAGAATGCACGTAGTAGAAGTGCAAAACTTAGAGTCTTTAAAATGGACGCGTATGAGTGAGAAAAACCAGCTTTTAGAAGAGATGCAGGAGGTCTTTACCCCAAGAAAACATCTCGATTTTACCTATTTTCTCTATGTACTTGCTTCTATCGTCTTTGTAGGATTACTTCTTTTTCCAAAGATCTATGTTCAGCAACAGATCTATTTTAAAAGTCGTGATATAGCAAAACTTCAAAGTGAGTATGAGATGCTCAAAGAGGAGCATAAACTCATTAAATCTTCGGTAGAATCGATCCGTTTTAAAAACCAGATTCTTGATACAATCTTTTAGGAGAGCCTAGTGTTGCGACGTTTTTTAGAATTTGCCATAGACAAACCCCTTCTCAACCATCTATTACTCACGTTTATTTTAATGCTCTCTATCTTTTCTTATATCAACATCCCAAAAGAGATCTTTCCACCTATGGTCTCTGATGAGATCATTATTACAGGCGGATATACGGGTACATCCGCAGATATACTTGATAAGATGGTTGTCCAAACCATTGAAGATGATCTTCAAAACATTGATGAGCTTGGGATCATAGAATCGACGATAAAAAACGGTTCGTTTACGATGATGATAGATATCAAGCCAGGATCGAACAAAATATCTGTACTCAATGATGTCAAAGATGTGATCGCTACGGTCAAAAGAGATCTACCCGCAGATATGAATGAGCCTGTGGCAAAGATAAAAACACACGCTTTTCCTCTTGCACTTATCGCCCTAGCTGGGGATGTAGACAAGCGTGAACTTTTATTGCGCGCGGATGAGCTCAAACGTGACTTGAGTAAGTTCAAAGATCTCAGTGAAGTGAGCATCCGCGGAGATGCTGATGAAGAGTTGGTGATCCGTCTCAATGAACAAAAACTCTTTGCCTATAATTTACAGCCATCTCTCGCGATCAACGCGTTAAAAAATATTAGCTCTATCTTTCCTGTAGGAACGATCAAGCAAAGAGGAGAGCACCTCTATATCTCCACATTTAACGGTGAAAAGCAAAAAGAAGATGTTGCTAATACTATTATCAATATTGCAGGTTCTCGTGTCAAGATCTCAGATATTGCAGATGTCTCTTTTGAGCTGAGCGATGAAGCGGAACTTTCACACTACAATGGGATGAGAAATATCTCTGTGAATGTTTCAAAATCAGAACATGGAGACTCTATAGGTCTGGTCAAAGAGATGCGTACACTTCTCAAAGAGTATGAGCTTCGTTATCCGCACTTGCAGTTTGAGATCTATACAGATACCTCAATTTGGATCAAAAACCGTCTCAATACGGTTTTTTCAAATATCCTTTTTGGATTGATGCTCGTTTTTATTGCGATGCTTTTATTTATCAATCGCGGGATCGCTATGGTTGTGGCTATCGGGATCCCTGTGAGCTTTATGATAGGGCTTATTGTGAGTGAGATACTTGGACATTCTCTCAATATGCTCTCCCTTTTGGGAGCACTCATCGCTCTTGGGATGTTGGTTGATGAAGCGATCGTGGTCGCGGAGAATATCTACAGGCATCTTGAACACGGGATGGATCGACGTGAAGCGGCAATTGTTGGTGCGATTGAGATGTTTCCTGCTGTGCTTACAGCGACACTTACCACTGTTTTTGCTTTTTTACCGATGCTCCTTTTGAGTGGAGATATGGGGACTTTTATCAAGATCATCCCTATTATGATCACCGTACTTCTGCTCTCCTCACTTTTTGAAGCGTTTTATTTTTTACCGCTTCATGCCTATGAGTTTTTACGTGTCACAAAAAAAGAGACCTATGCAAAAAAGATCTGGGCGAAACTCTATAAATGGCATAGTCAAGCGCTCCATTTTATGTTCAAGCGTAAATATATCTCCTTAGTGGTGATGGTTGTAACGATCTTGAGTCTTACTGTGGTTTTGGCAAAACATACGAAGTTTCAACTCTTTCCAGATTTTGATACCACACAGATCTATGTCACAGGCAAAGTTAATATCAATAATGAACTCGAAGATACAGAGCGTTTGGTGACAAAGATTGAAAATATCCTCTTGGCAAAACTAGGCGAAAAAGATGCTACATCCGTAACCTCTGTGATCGGCTTTCAGATGGATGCAAAAAATCAAGTGGAGATGGGAGAGAACCTTTTTCATATTTTTGTAGAGCTCCATGAAAAAGCACCAGAGAATCTTTTTGATACCTATATCAGTCCTATTCTCTCGATCGAGTATAACAAAGAGGTGCTTATTCGCCAGAAGCTTGCACAAGAGATCAGCAAAGAGATCCAAAAAGAGCTTTTGCCACTGCGAGAGCTTCAAGACGAACATGGTCCGATCTATGAAGAACTCGTGGTTAAAGTTCCTGGTGCAGGGGTTGTCGCTAATGACATCGAAATCAGTTTAAATGGAAAAAATGAAGAGGACGTGATTGCAGGGCTTGAGAAACTACGCAGAGCACTCTCTGTTATAGAAGGTGTCTACAATGTTGCAGATGATGCAGATATCGGTGAGATGGAGCTTAAGCTTCGTGTAAATCAATACGGACAAGAGCTCGGACTTAACGAAGAGCTTCTCTCTTCTGAACTACGTGCTTATTATCTCAAGGGTGAATATGGAAAAATGTTCAATGAAGAGGGCTTGGTACGCATACGAATAGAGAGCGGGATCAATGAAGATATCCGCTCACTTGAACGTATTGAAGTGCAGATCCCTTCTACACAACAGTATGTCGCCTTGCGTGATGTAGCTGAGTTTGTTTACGTGCAAGGTTATGTTGCACTCAACAAAGAGGATGGGCAAAGGATCCGAACAGTTTTTGGCTCTATAGACAAAGAGAAGATCACATCTTCAGAAGTGATGCAAAAGATCGAGAGTACACTTCAAGAACTTAAAAATAGTGGCTTAAGTGTGGATGTAAAAGGGGAAGAGCAAGAAAATAACAAAAACAAAAAAGAGATGATGCAAGCGGGGCTTATCGCGCTCTTTTTGATCTTTATCACTCTTGTGTGGCTTTTTGATTCGATCAAAAAATCCTTGATCGTTATTAGCATTATCCCACTTGTGCTGCTGGGTGTTTATGTAGGTCATTTTATCATGGGACTCAACCTCACCATGCCAGGTCTTATAGGGATCGTAGGACTTGCAGGTGTGGTTGTCAATGATGGACTTATAATGGTGATGTTTATTCAAGATGCAAAAGATACAGAAGAGTTGATGCGAAAAGCAAAAACACGATTAAGACCTATTTTACTTACATCGATCACGACAGTACTCGGGCTCTCTACATTGATATTTTTTGCCTCAGGTCAAGCGATGGTGCTTCAGCCAATGGCGATATCTTTAGGCTTTGGGATAGCATGGGCGACAGTGCTCAATCTGCTCTATATCCCATTGCTTTATGCCGTGATCTATCATATCAAAGAAGAAAAGGACGAGAGATGAATCTCAATATTACAAATATCCCTTTTGGAGTAAGACCTCCTGTGACTAAGCCAATCCCTGAGTTTTTAATAGAGGTAAAAGAGGAGGGGATTCGTGAACTCATAAGTAAGCATTATGAGAGTATCAAGCAAAGTGATATAGCCCATCTGTTTCCAAAAGATCCCAAAGAGTTTGAAGATGCTAAGAAGCATTCGAGTGACTTTTTTATTCAGATATGTGGAGGAAGAGCCTATTTTAATGAAAATCGTGGCGCTCCACAAATGGTAGGCAGACATGCCCCTTTTCGCATCGATGCAGCAGCAAGAGAGAGATGGCTTGAACTCTATAAGCCTCTTCTGTTAGAACTCAAAGAACAAGGGGTGACAGAGACCTCTTTGCAATCTTTTTGGAACTATCTTGATATCTTCTCATCATGGATGATCAACACAAAATAGGGACTTAGAAAATCAGAAAAGTATAAGCTATGGTTGAGTATAATTTCGCCCTACAAACTAGTGGGTTCTTAGCTCAGTTGGTTAGAGCCCTCCGCTCATAACGGAGTGGTCGAGTGTTCGAGTCACTCAGAACCCACCACTAGAAAATCCCTACAATATGACTCTTTTAATCTTCTCAAAATACCCTTAACACTAGACGCCCATTAGATCTTTAAAGCAGTATAAGCTTAGTGAAGAAACTTATACCCAATCCCATAGACACTTTCAATGGTATTTGCAGGCAGTTTTTTTCTTAGTTTTGAGACGAGTTTTCTGATATTTGCTGCGTTGAGAGTTTCTTGCTTGTCGCTGTAGTACGAGGATATCTCCTCATTAGTATAGATCTTACCAATATTTGTCGTGAGCAGTTGCAGAAAAATAATCTCATATTTTGTGAGATATACAGAATTTCCGTTTTGTGTGAGTGATTCTGTTTGCTTGTCAAAAACAAAAGAATCTTGAAGTGTGATTCGTGAGGATGTATTCGTTTTTTCACTCTTTTTGAGATTTTTTGACACATGCAAAAGAGCTTTTAAAAACTCTTGATAATCAATAGGTTTTTTGATGTATTGCTTGACCCCTAAATTGATGAGAGGCAAAAGATGGTGAGTCTCCTCGTGTGCAGAAAGGATGATTACTGCTTGGTCTGGGTTAATGGTATAGAGCTCGGATGTAAGCTCAATACCGTTGATCTTTGGCATACGTATATCTGAGAGCACAAGATCATAGTATTGATTACTTTTTTTGTAGTATTTCGTATAGGATTCGAGCGCTTCAAGACCATTTTTAACGCTTTTTACATCGAGAAAAAAGTTCTTTAATATCTCAGTCGTTGCTGTTCGAAATTCATCATCATCTTCTGCAAAGAGGATAGATAAGTTTTTTGTATAAGATAAAAGTTCTTTGGAATTAATCATTATTTATTCTTTAAAAGTTGCTTTGTTGAATCCAATTATATCTAGAATTGACTCTTCTTTCAATAAATAGTGTTACAATTATGCAATTAAATTTGAAAGATGAAATGATGAAATATCTCCTATTTTTGGCGTTAGCTATTCTCGGCTTTGCCGATGATGTAGATGGAAGAGCTCCATTACATAATGCAGTATATTATGAGGAGTATGAGAACATCTCTGCTATTATAAAAGAGGGTGTGGATGTAGATGTAATGAATGCTGCAGGACTCACACCTTTGCATATCGCGATCAAAAAACGTGACATGCAAGCCGCGACACTTCTTTTGGAAGCGGGAGCTGATATCAATGCGCAGGATAATAAGGAAAACACTCCTCTTATTCTTGCGGTCAAAAAGAAGAACCTTGAACTTGTGCGATTTTTGATCCTCAAAGGTGCAAATCTTAACCTCAAGAATAGTGATGGAATCTCTCCACTCCATCAAGCAGCATATACAGGGAATCCTAGTGTGGTAGAATATCTCCTCAATATGGGAGCTGATTATAAAGAAAAATCAAATCAAGGTTATACAGCTTTCGACTTTGCTGTGATGCAAAACAACCTTTCGGTAATCGATGTATTAAAACTTTATGAAAGGAAATATCAATGATTCTATGGATAAATGGCCAACAAAAAGAGTTTAAAGAAAAAGTTACACTAGGTGAAGTTCTTGCTAAACTTTCTCTTGAAGGTAAAGTGATGGCAGCAGCTGTGAATATGCAGATCGTAAAACAAGATGTGTGGAATACGCAACAATTAAACGATGGTGATAAATTAGAGCTTTTAGATTTTGTTGGTGGTGGATGACTCTATTGCGACCACTGCAATAGCATAGTCCCCATCATGTGTGATGGAGAGACTTGTGTCTTTGATCTCAAAGAGTTGCATCACTTTTTGAGATAAACTGATACATGGTGCTCCTTTTGGAGTTTTTGAGATATGTATATCAAAAAAAGAACATTCACTCCCGATTCCTACACCCAAAGCTTTTGAACACGCTTCTTTAGCTGCCCAAAATCCCGAAGCTGTTTTATAGTTTTTGACTAACTTTTGCTCCTCTTTGGAAAGAAATCTATCTAAGGCTTTCTCTCCAAAGCGCTCTATAAGATGCTCCATACGAGAGGTCTTAATAAGATCTATGCCTATCATCTACTGAATAACAAACTCTGTAAAGTAGATCCCACGAATCTGACCATCTGAGATCATAGCGTTAAGAGTATCCATGATCTGTTGAGATACTTTTTGTTTCCCTTTTGAAGAGGAGATCTCCTCAAGAGTTTTAGATGTAAGGATACGTATCACTCTATCACGAACAACAGGAGATTTATTGTCAAGCTCCATACTGATCTCTTTTCCATCGAGTTCAAGAGACATGGTCACTTTTAGGTAGCGACGTCCAGCATCACTTTTGAGGTTAACAGTAAATGTATCTAAAGGATAAAGAATCCCTATACTACTTAAACTACGTGAGTCTAACTCATCTCCACTTGCGACAGCCTGTCTTAGATTTGTTGGAGCTCTCTGTACTTGCTGTGGTGCATTTTGGTATTGTTGATTTGAACTATCATCACCCATCAAGAGAACTGTTAAGACAGCGCCGATAAGAATGATCAAAATAAGTACTATGATGATAATGATCATCAACATTTTGCTGGATTTTTTCTCTCCTGGTTGATTCTCTTCTTCGTTTTTTTCTGCATCTGCCATAAAAAATCCTTTACTAGTTTAGTTTGAACACTTGATCCCAAGTGCTTTTATGAGTTCTTCAAAAACTTCTCCGGCTTCACGGTTGACATCATCATGGTATTCTAAAACAACGACATCTTTTCCCTCAGAGATATTACACGAATAACTTTCCGGTTTGATACTATATTTTGCAGTTACTTTATCAATCGTAGAACATACAAGTTCTGATTCCTCTTTTCCCTCATAAGCGATAGAGAGTTTTGCGTATTTTTCTTCACTTTTAAATTGCGCGTCAATCATAAATTTCCTTTTTTTCAATCTCAAGTGCTACGATTATAGTACTATTAAGTTTTAGTTTTGCTTTTATCTCTTGGCTCTTTAGTACCATTCGAGCAATTTTGTAACTTCATCAACGACAAATGTTTTCATAGTTGTTTTTTCAAGAGGTTTTTTTGCTAAAAGAGCTTTAGAAATATTCTGCATTTTTGCCTCTTTGAGTCGTACATCGGTCGCATACACTTCACGTACATCCCCAACTAAAGAAACCTCACCAATAAAGACCGTTTCTTTAGAGATCGCTCTATCTCGAAAGCTACTAATAATTGCGGCAAGTACAGCTAAATCGGCAGCTGTCTCTGTGATCTTAATTCCACCTGTTATATTGATAAAAACATCATAACCTGAAAGCGGAATCTCTAGCTTTCGCTCAAGGAGTGCAAGAAGCATATTGAGACGGTTCGTATCAAAGCCTGTTGCTTGACGCTTGGAGTTTGGCGTATGCGATTCTGAGACGAGTGCTTGAACCTCTAAGATAATAGGGCGAGATCCCTCCATGATTACGGTCAAAGCAGAACCTGCTTGCTCAGAGTTACGGTTGAAAAAACGTGAGGAAACATCGGTAGCTGAGATAAGACCATCGTGACTCATAACAAATACACCAATCTCACTTGTAGGTCCAAAACGGTTTTTAAATCCACGTAAAATACGAAGTTCTTGGGAAGAATCTCCCTCAAAATAAAGCACTGTATCTACCATATGCTCTAAAACACGTGGACCTGCAATAGAACCCTCTTTAGTGATATGCCCGATGATGAAGATCACTAAGTCTTTCTCTTTGGCGATACGCATCAGTTCAAAAGTGATCTGGCGCACTTGTGTCACAGAACCAGGTGCGGATGTTATATTTTCAGAATAAAGTGTTTGGATAGAATCTATGATCAAAAAATCATAACTTCGGTGTTCAAGTTCCACTAAAACTTGCTCAAGACGGATCTCGCTCAAAAGATAGAGGCTGTCTTGATTAGAGTTTAGACGATTGGCACGGAGTTTGATCTGTCCTGCAGATTCTTCCCCTGTGACGTAGAGAACATTTTTGCCTGTTGAAGCGATGTTGGAGCCCACTTTGAGTAGGAGTGTTGATTTTCCAACTCCCGGGCTTCCACCGATAAGAGTGAGCGAACCAGGGACAATTCCGCCACCAAGCACCATATCAAGTTCATCATCCAAAGAGCTATAGCGATACACCTCAGTCTCGATGATGTCATTGATACTTACCGCTTTTGCAGCAGAAGTGCTTGAAGATTTGGTGTTTTTGACCACCTCTTGTTGATGCTCACTTAGCTCTATAAAAGAATCCCATGCCCCACAGTTGGTACATTTTCCCATCCATCTAGGAGTAGTAAGTCCACAGTGTTGGCATTCAAAGAGGATCTTTTTCTTTGCCATTATGCACTTTCTTCTTCAACAAATATAGCGTCTAAAAGACCATCGACAAACTCATATTTATCAAATGGAGTGAGGTTTTCAGGCTGCTCGCCTGTTCCCACATAAAGAATAGGAAGCTCGAGCGCATAGGCGATACTAAAGATACTTCCCCCTTTAGCTGTTCCATCGAGTTTAGTGATGATGATCCCATCGATACCTATCATCTCATTAAATGCTTTTGCTTGGGCAATCGCTGAGTTCCCTTGTGTTCCATCCAAAATAAGAATCGTTCTATGCGGCGCGCCAGGATGCGCTTTTTCACAGATGCGAGCGATCTTTTTGAGCTCATTTGCAAGGTTGGTCTGGGTATGAAGACGCCCTGCTGTATCGATGATGACATTATCAAAGTTACGCGCTTTTGCAGAGTCGATCGTATCGTATGCCACCGCAGAGCTATCATGCCCTTGTTTTGAGGAGATGATAGGGATATCAAGTTTTTTTGCCCAAAGAGTCAGTTGCTCGATGGCCGCAGCACGAAAGGTGTCTCCTGCACCAAGCATCACTTTTTTTCCTTCATTTTTATAGCGTTGTGCAAGCTTGGAAATAGTTGTGGTTTTTCCTGCTCCATTGACCCCTACGATGAGCTCGACAAAAGGTGCAACAAATTCAGGCTCTTTGTAGGATGTATAAGCAAGAGTCGCTAAAAGTTTTGAGCGAAGGATCTCTCGTGTCACTTTCTCTTGATAGATCTCATTGAGTATGATCTCAACAAGATCATACTCTACATCCGCTTCTAAGAGAATCTCTTCGAGCTCCTCCTTGGTGATAGCGAGCTTTTTTTTTGGTGCGACTGTCTTGATAGCATCGACAGTCTTTTTAAGCGAATTTTTAATAAATCCAAACATCTATTTTCCTAAAGCTTGTTTGATATCACTCTCTATAAATTCCTCTTGAACAGCTCCAAGATAGTAGTTGATGAGTTTGCCATTTTTATACATTGCAAGAAGAGGAATCGGAAATCTCTCCCCTAGATCTAAATGACTTGCGATTGCATCAACGAGGCGACGGTTTTCTTTAGAGTTTGTAAGTGTGTAGCGTGCGTTAAATTGCTCTTGAAACTCTGTGAGTTTTTCATTCGTGATCGTGTCTTCGATAGTTATGCCCATAACGATAAGATTATCTTTGTATTTTTCCTGAAGAGATGTAAGGTGTGTTGCTCCATTTTGACAAGGGGGACACCAAGTAGCAAAGATATCAAAAATGACAACTTTTTCTTCAGCTCCTTGGAGTGAAAATCCTTCTAAACCTTTTGTTACGACGTGTTGAGTGCTCGATAAATCGCTAAGAGTGTATTGGTGGGTTGTGAGAAGTTCGTTTGGATCTTCTGAGTCAGAACAAGCCTGAAATAAAATAGACAGGGAGACGAGAGTCGCTAGAAGAGATTTTTGAAACATAAAATACCTTTTTTTTAATTTTTTTAGTAAAATGCTTGAAATTATAACCATAAAGATTTTATATGCCTCTTACAAAAAATAGTTTTAGACAAATATGTTTAGAAAAGATCAAAAACATACCACAGCATAATCTTATGTATAAAAATGCTTTGCTTCATAGGGCATTATTAAAAGAGATCGGGGGAATAAAGAATGCCAAAATTTTTCTTTTTTATCCTATGGGGCATGAGCCAAATATCCTCAAGCTTCTTGGGCACCTGAGGAAAAAAAATCAAATTTTTGTGCCATTTATGGAAGGTAAAAGTTTTAAGATGGTACCATTTAGATTACCGCTTAAGCAAAAAAAATTTGGTATTTTTGAAGCGGGAAACACATTTAGAAATATAAAAAATATTGATATAGCCATAGTGCCTGTGATCGGTGTAGATGGAGCGTTACAAAGAATTGGTTTTGGAAAAGGGATGTATGATCGCTTCTTTGCAAAGTTAAAAAAGAAACCTTATACTCTCTTTGTTCAATTAGAATTTTGTTATACAAAAGAATTAATTTGTGATTCTTATGATGTTTCGTGTGATCTACTCCTGACTCCTCGGATGCGGCTAGAAAAATAAGGACAAAAAGATGTTAAATGAAATACTGCTAGGTGGCTCTATAGCTACGCTTAGTGGGATTGTAGGATTTTTCATCTCTAAAAAAATTACAAATGCTAATTTTGATATATACATCGATAAAGCAAAGGCAAAAGCAAGTGCGATAGAGAGTGAAGCACAGATCCTTTTGCAAAAATCAAACCTTAAGGCGAGTGAGATCGAGCTTGAGGCGACAAAACAGTATGAAAATGCAAAAGAGAGAGCAAAAGCAGATCTTTTTGCACGTGAAGACGATGTAATACGAAAAGAGCAAAGTTTTAAAAGATACAAACAAGCAGAAGAGAAACGACTGCGCGAAGAATCTATGTATCTTAAAACGAAAAAAGTTGATTTAGAGAGAAATGAAAAGTCGCTGAACCTACTCAAAAAACGATACGAAGAGAAGATAGATGAAGCACTCCATGCCATAGAGCATAGTGCAGGGATGACAAAAGAGGAAGCACAGAGAGTTCTTCTGGATAAAGTGGAAGAAAAATCACGTGCAGAGATAGCCCACGTTGTGCGTCGCTATGAAAATGAAGCTAAACGTGAAGCGAAAAAAAGAGCAAACTATATCCTCGCACAAGCGACATCTCGCTTTGCAGGGGAGTTTGCTTCTGAGCGTCTGACCAACTTGATCCACCTTGACAATGATGAGCTTAAAGGGCGCATTATTGGAAAAGAGGGGCGTAATATCAAAGCACTTGAGACCCTTTTGGGTGTTGATATTATTATCGATGACACGCCAAATGCGATCTTGGTGAGTAGCTTTAATCTCTATCGCCGCGCGATTGCGACCAAGACGATAGAGCTTCTTATCGAAGATGGACGTATTCAGCCTGCTCGCATCGAAGAGATCTTTGATAAGGTCTCTGATGAGTTTGAAAATGCGATCCTTAGCGAGGGTGAAGAGATCGTCGCTGATCTTGATATCGGTGTGATGCACCCTGAGCTGATGAAGCTGATCGGGCGCTTGCGCTACCGTGCGAGCTATGGGCAAAATGCTCTGGCACACACACTTGAAGTAGCACATCTCGCGGGTATTATGGCTGCAGAGATGGGTGGGGATCCTATTTTGGCAAAACGTGCTGGATTATTGCATGATATCGGGAAATCACTCACTCACGAACACGATGGAAACCATGTCGACCTAGGTGCTGAGATCTGTAATAGATACAACGAGCACAGCGTGGTCATCAACGCGATCTACGCACACCACGGACACGAAGAGGTAAACTCTATCGAATGTGGCGCTGTATGTGCAGCCGATGCACTCTCAGCAGCGCGTCCAGGGGCGAGACGTGAAGTGTTAGAGAGCTTCTTAAAACGTGTCACAGCGATCGAAGAGATCGCAAGTGAGCATAATGGCGTCAAACAAGCCTATGCGATCAATGCAGGGCGCGAAGTGCGCGTGATGGTCAATGCGACCCTTATCAATGATGATGAATCTGTCTTACTTGCGCGTGAGATCGCCAAAGAGATTGAGGAAAAAGTGCAGTATCCAGGTGATATTAAAGTGAGTGTGATTCGAGAGAGTCGCGCTGTAGAATTTGCAAAATAAGGATCTTTGATGAGAGTATTTTTAGCTTTGTTTCTTCTCTTTGGACTCTTTGGATGTAGCTTCAAAGATAGCTCTAAAAGTACGCCTGTACGCCATATGATCAAGAGTGAAAAACTTCATATCTTGATGCGTGAACTCGATATGGTGATCTATGAGCGTCAAAAAAGTGAGATCGATAGAGATGCGATGCGCAAACGCTATCTGCTTACTCTATCAGACACTCTCAAAAATCTCTCAGGCGAACTTGATAAGCTCGTCGATGAAAAAAGCCAAGAGGATCAGGCAGTGTATAAAAAACACGCGCTTCTTCTCAAAGCAAATGCCAATGATCTTGAGGATCTCGCGCAAAAGTATCAGTTTGAACTTCTCTCACAGAGACTCGATGAGGTAAAACAAACCTGTAAGTCTTGCCACCAACATTTTGGAGTCAAGCGTTAATCATGGTCAAAAGAAATTATTTAGCACTCGGTATACTCTTGGGATGTAGCGCTCTATTTGCAGATGATGAAATCGAGATTTTACGCAAACAAGTCGAAGAACTGAGTCAAAAAATAGACTTCATCGAAAAACAACAAAAGGTTCAAAAAGGGGTCTTAGAACTCGTCTCAACCGACACGGTTTTAAGCATCGGAGGGCGTATTCAGCTTAATGGAAATTATTCTTCACCAAGTACATCCTACTTTGCAAGTAAGATTCCTGCTAATAGCGAGCAAAAGAGTGATAAATTTTCTATGAACGCACGGGATAGTAGATTTTGGGTCAAAACACGTACTCCCTCTGAATATGGGATGATCCGCACCACCTTAGAGATAGATTTTTTTGGTTCTACAGCGACCAATGTAAGTGTGAACGATCATAACCCAAGACTGCGCCATGCTTATGTACAGATAGGTGATTTTGGTTTTGGGCAAACAAACTCTGCGTTTAACTCTGTAGTGGCGATCGAGACAGCAAACTACGCGATGGATGATACCTTTGTGCGTCAGCCAGTTGTACGGTACACTCATAATAGAGGTGATTGGGCTTGGGATGTTTCGTTTGAAGAGCCTAATGCGATGTTTTTTAAAAATGGGTCTGCTTCCTTGGTCAAAGGGCAGAGTGATACACTCCCAGATCTCGTACTACGCGGACGCTATTTTGATTCATGGGGAGAGGTGGGGCTTGCGTACCTCTCACGCTACATCCGTTATGAAGAAACGGGTTCGAGTGATGGAAAATATGGCTACGGACTCAATCTTTCAGGACGTATCAAAACCTTTGGACTTGATGGTATCCGTTTTAATGCGCACTATGGAGAGGGGAGTGGGCGCTACATTGCGTATAATGGTTTTGGAGCGGGAACTATTACATCCCAAGGTGATATAGAGCTTACAGAGATCTATGGCGGGCATATCGGGTATCGTCATTGGTGGAGTCAGAAACTGCGCTCCACTTTGGCATTTTCTTATATAGGTGCTGATACATCCGATGAAGCACTCACTTATAGTACCAATATTACAAAAGAGAGTTACGCAACACAACTCAATCTTTTTTATAATCCTCTCAAAACTCTATTAGCGGGAATAGAATTGAGTGATGCGACAAGAAAGTTCAAAGATGGACGTCGTGGAGACGCACAAGCTGTGAATTTTATTGTGCGTTTTGATTTTTAATAAAGATCTTCTGCCACATTCATCTCAGAATCATCATAGGGATCCATGTGGATAAGGATGTGGACATATTTTTCTTCAAAAGCTGTGCGAATCTTTGCTTCTAGCCTATCAGAAACCAAGTGGGCATCATAGAGTGAGATGCTGATATTAAAAACAGTGTGCACAGAGATAAAGATATGCGAGCCTGATTCTCTTATTTTGAGATCATGGTAGCCCGTGATATCTTTTTCATCCTCAAGAATTCCTTCGATTGTAGCGAGATCCTCAGCAGATGGTGCTGCATCAAGGAGCATCAAAAGCCCCTCTTTGATAATTGGAACAGCTGAATAGATCATATAAAATGCGATTCCCATCCCAAGTATTGGATCGATTAGATGTTCTCCCGTATAGGCGATGAGTCCAAGTGCGAGTAGGATAGCTCCATTAGAATAGAGATCTGTTTTGTAGTGAAGTGCATCTGCTCTTATCACCATGTTTCTTGTTTTTTTAGCGACATAGTTTAAAAAAGCAACTAAAAATGCGGTAACAACAAAAGAAGCTATCATCACCATTACACTTGTGCCTACATATTCCATAGGCTTGTAGTGTATGATCTTAGCGATCGCCTCATAGAGGATAAAGAGTGCTGAAAAAGAGATTACAACCCCCTCTATCACAGCAGCAAGTGGTTCGATCTTGCTTCGTCCGTAGTGAAATTTATCATCAGGGTCTTTTTCTGCACTGTTGAGTGCGAAGTAATTGAATAATGAAACCGTTAAGTCTAAAAGCGAATCTATCGCAGATGCTAAAACTGCAATAGAACCACTAAAAAGCCCAACCGTCATTTTCATAAGTACAAGTACGGCAGCCACACTCGTGGAGACAACCGTGGCTTTCTTTTCTAATCTCATCAAATTCCTTATAGCTTACTTTTGGTACAATTATAATTAAATTTTTTTAAGATAAAGTATAAGATGAATATTGATGCACTAAGACAAGAGAGACAAAAATGGATGGGGTGGAAAAATATTGCACCACTACGCCAAGCATTAGAGAGCCTAAAAGAGGGAACTTGGAATGTAGAGCTTGGGGATGTAGTAAAGATCAGTGGTGATTACACTACAGCTTCGGAAATAGAGAGTGTGGCACGTATGATGATGCCGTGGCGCAAAGGTCCTTTCAAACTTTTTGATACCTATATAGATACAGAGTGGAAAAGTGACATCAAGTACAATCTTTTGCGCAAGCATTTTGATTTACAAGATAAGAAAGTTGCCGATATAGGGTGTAACAACGGATATTATCTATTTCGGATGCAAGAGGATAAGCCAAAGTTACTCGTAGGTTTTGACCCCTCGCCTCTCTATAAGACACAGTTTGATTTTATCAACCATTTTGTCAAAAGTGATATTGTTTATGAGCTTTTGGGCGTGGAGCATCTTGAGTTTTATGAAGAGAAGTTTGATATTATCTTTTGTTTGGGAGTGCTCTATCATCGCAGTGATCCTGTGGCAATGCTCAAATCTTTATACCGTGGACTTGAGACGAGTGGAGAGTTGATCTTAGATACTTTTTATATTGATGGGGAAGGTGAGATGGCTTTATGCCCTGAGTCATCGTACTCGAAGATACCAAATATCTATTTTGTTCCGACTATCAAAGCGCTTGAAAACTGGTGTAAAAGAGCAGGGTTTAGTGATTTTGAGGTTTTAGAGACCTCTGTAACAACATCTGAGGAACAACGCAAAACAGACTGGATAGAGGGGCAATCGCTTGAGGATTTTTTAGATCCACAAGATCCAAGTAAGACGGTTGAGGGATATCCAGCACCAAAAAGAGTATACGTGAAGATGAAAAAGGAAAAATAATGGCTAAAAATAAAACTGCCACTTCAAAAAACGATAGAGATATGGATGATGAACTCGAAGGGGATGATTTTGTAGAAGATCAGAATAATCAAGTTATACTTAATACGCACGAAACTATCAATCGTGATCTATGTGGTGAGATTATGAAGCTTGAGCGTGGTTATGTAAAGCTTCGTCTCACGACCACTTCAGAGATGATCGCTGACAATATGGGACTCATCCACGGTGGTTTTGTCTTTGGTGCAGCTGACTTTGTAGCAATGGCGTGTGTCAATGAAAAAAATGTAGTGCTTGTAGGAAGTGATTGTCAGTTTCTCTCCCCTGTAAAGTTTGGTGATGAGGTGAACTTTGTTGGGCGTGTACGTCACAAAGAGGGAAGAAAAAGAAACGTACATGTCGAGGGTTTTGTACTAGATATCAAAGTGTTTGAGGGGGAGTTCAAAACAGTCGTCTTAGAGCGCCATGTCTTAAAGCTCAAGCTCTTAGATGAGAATGAAGAGAAGAGGTAGAACGTTAAAAGGTCTGAAATAAAAGAAGACTTAGTGCCATCACTAACATCCCAAGGGTAATGCCCGCAAGGGTGGTATGTGCATTGCCATAAACCCTCGCAGCAGGTAAAAGCTCATCAAAAGAGATATAGATCATAATCCCTGCAACCACTCCAAAGGTGACCCCCAAGGTCAAATCTCCCATAAATGGAAGTAAGATAAAAAAACCTATGATCGCACCGATCGGTTCTGCAAGCCCTGAAAGTGTAGCATACCAAAAAGCTTTTTTTCTTTCTCCTGTAGCGTGGTAGATCGGTAAAGAGACCGCCATCCCCTCTGGGATATTATGTAGCGCAATCGCAAGAGCGATACTTACCCCCAAGGTGATATCATCAAGTGCTGAGACAAAGGTGGCAAAGCCCTCTGGAAAGTTGTGGATACCGATAGCAAGTGCGGTAAAAACACCTGTTCTTCTCAGAGCTGAATTACTTATAAGATTGTTTTTATTTTCAGGTTTGAGTTCTAGGAGTTCAGTATTAGTTTTTGGTTCGTGAGGATTGACATCTTCTGGGACTAGGTAATCGATTAGAGCACTCAGAGCCATCCCTCCAAAAAAAGCGATAAGGGTGATAAGCTCCGCACTGATCTCACTCATAGAAAGATTTAAAAACGATTGGGTTGATTTTGGAAGAATTTCCATAAAAGAGACATAGATCATCACCCCTGCAGAAAACCCTAGCCCTATAGAAAGAATCGTGTAGTTTTTGGCATGAGAAAAAAAGGCAAGCAAGGCACCCACAGATGTTGCAAGCCCTGCAAAGAGTGTGAGTGCAAATGCAAGAAGATAGGTATCAAAAGCTATATCTTGCATCTACATCCTAAGCTTTGCTTTGAGGAAACAGTTTACTTAGGTCTCCCGAAAAAGGAAAAACTATCGTGTTGGTTTTATCATTAGAGATATCACTGAGTGTTTGTAAGTAGCGTAGCTGTAAGGCTTGAGGGTTTTGTGCCAAGACATTTGCTGCTTCGAGGAGGTTTTGACTCGCTTCAAACTCCCCTTTGGCATTAATCACTTTTGCACGTCTTTGACGCTCTGCTTCAGCTTGTTTGGCGATTGCACGGATCATACTCTCATCGAGATCGATATGCTTGATCTCTACGTTTGATATCTTGATCCCCCATGCATCGGTTTGTTTGTCAAGGATCTGTTGGATATCGTAGTTGAGTTTTTCACGCTCTGCGAGCATCTCATCGAGCTCGTGCCCACCAAGGACTGATCTCAGAGTCGTTTGTGCAAGTTGGGATGTAGCCGCATCATAGTCTTCTACTTGGATAATGGCTTTTTCTGGATCTATGACTCTATAGTATACAACGGCATTGACATGCACGGAAACATTATCGTGTGAGATCACATCTTGTGAAGGAACATCAAGTACGATGGTTCTAAGATCAAGCCGCGCCATCTTTTGGATAAGTGGAATGATGATAATAAGCCCCGGACCTTTGACACCCGTAAAACGACCGAGAGTGAAGACAACCCCTCTTTGGTACTCATTGAGAATACGGATCGAAACTGCTATCAGAAAGACGATGAAAAAGAGAAGATAGATGGTAGTTTCGTACATGATTTACTCCTTTGGTTTGAGATGTAAAAGCAGACCAGCTAGTGCATCTACTTTGACGATCTGATTGATCTCTAAGGGTATGTCGCTCACACCCTCCCATGTTTCTGAATGGCATTTAACGAGATAGCCATCCTCTGTTTTAGCGATCACTTTGGCATCAAGCCCGATCATCTCCTCCATCCCCGTATCTGTTTCTATTGAGCGCGACTTGATAATAAAATAGATACTATAAATGATAAAAGCAAGAGAGATAAGGGTCGAAGCGATGAGAATAGGAAAAAGATGTTTACAATCTGTAAGGATAAATGTTTTTTCAGAAGCTATAAGGGAGAGTGGGATAAGTAGAGCGAATAGACTTTGCATCACGAACTCCTCAGCATAAGTATCTATTATAGTAGCGAAGTTTCAAGAGAAAAGTCAAGAAACTTCGGCGCCCTTTATTTGCTCGCAGTGAGTAGGAAAACTCCAAAGTCTCTATGTGGTTTTTTGATGACATTGATACACTCACAGCAGATATTTTTAAAGCCTGCATCTTCTACAATTTTGCAAAAAGACTCTGCTTCAAAACCGTAGTGATGTACGCCTGTATTGTCAGAGTGAAAGCTTCCATCTTCACGCTCAAGGTCAGCTATCGCGATAAAACCATCTTTTTTGATGTTTTTGTAAATAGTGGCAAAAAACTTCTCAAGGTGTTCTATATGGTGGAGTGTCATAGAGCTGATAAGCCCATCATATTCCCCTTCAAGCGGTTGTACGATGATGTCTTGTTTGAGAGGTTCTATAAAAAGCTCAGGAGTATTTTTCTCACGTAGTTTTTCAAGCATACTCTCGGATGTATCGACCCCGTACACTTTTTTGGCATGTTTGGCGATCTCAAAACCCAAAAGCCCCGTACCCACACCAAAATCAATGATCTCCATCTCTTTGTTGATAGAAAACTGCTCTAAAATAGCCTCAGAGATCGTACGTGTATTTTGCTGGCGAATCGAGCCTTTATCCCAATCTTTTGCTTTGTCTTGAAAATGATCTTGTTGCATCTTTACTCCGATAAATAGTGATTATTTTTCTGAATTATAGCCTGAGTTTATTAATGGTGTTTGTTGTGTTTAAGTAAGAAATATACACTCCCACGCGGGAGCATGGGAGCGAGAAAAAGGTGGTCTTGTCAGGGAGGATGGTTTCGAGGAATTCTCTGAGTTTTTGGATATCCCACTGCTTGTTTCCCAAATCATAAATTAGCTCTCTAATGGTCTCTTCGGGCTTGATCTTGAAAACATTGTAGAAAGATTGGCTGACAGCAAGCACTCTTAAATTTTCATCCAAAGCAACTAAAGGCTCACAAACACCTCACAAAAAAAGAGTATAACTATTGAAAATACAAACTCAAGGAGAAGACAATGCATGGATTTGAAATGAGTGAATGGGGTGGGCACATGATGAGCTTTGGATGGATTGGATTGTTACTGCTTATAGTTGTTTTCATCTATTTTATGAACAATAACAACAAGATGCAAAATAAAGATGATGAACCTACAGCAAGAGATATTTTGGACAAAAGATATGCAAATGGCGAGATAGACGATGAAGAGTATAAACGCAAGAGAGACAAGTTGCATTAGGAGATGAAAAAGTGTCGTACTTAGCTTAAGAGGAATCTTCGAACGTATAAAAGCAGTGATGCTAAGCTTCTGATAGGGAGGTTGATATGAAACATGATTTTTGAATTATGCTTGGAATAAGCAGACGATACGTAGGCCGTGTGATAGATAGCAAAGAGTATCTTGAGAGAAGATATCTTTAGAATAAATAAAAAGGATTATCAATGAAAACATTAGTAGCTTTAATTGCAATGGCAACATTAGTCATAGCAGCAGATTATAGACATATGAGTATGGATGAAATGATGCAGATGAAAGGTAAAGTACCAGCAGGTCAGCAAAAAGAGTTTTGTGCTGAAATGCAAAAACATATGCAAAATATGAGTCCCAAAGAGCGACAAAAATACAGAGGTATGATGGGGAAAGGTATGATGAATAACCAAGGTCAATGGATGATGAACAATCATGAAGAATGGATGATGAATAGTCAAGGTGAGTGTATGATGGGCAAAGGTATGCATAAAAATCAAGGCATGATGAATAATTAAGATCAAGGGAGTGTTTCTAAATGAAAATAGGTTCGTTTCTCGCTCCCATGCTCCCGCGTGGGAGCGAGAAACAGCTCTCGAGTTGCTTCTATTAGAGCTGTTGTATCCAATAATCTGAATATTGTTGCTCTTGCTTGATGGTTGTAGTTCCACCATGTCCTGGATAGATCGTCTTGTCATACGGTATCGTTTTAAACTTTTGCAGACTTTTTTTCATATCCTCAGGGCTTGAGTAAGGAAAGTCAGTGCGACCGATAGAACGTTCAAAGATAAAATCAC
Source organism: Helicobacteraceae bacterium (assembly GCA_021163845.1). Taxonomy (GTDB): domain Bacteria; phylum Campylobacterota; class Campylobacteria; order Campylobacterales; family Sulfurimonadaceae; genus Sulfurimonas. Next base: position 35,668 of record JAGGTH010000050.1, read on the forward strand.
CGCTAAACATTGCATCCCCGATCTCTATAGTAGAACACCCAGGACAATGCCCAGGGAAGTGGCGAAACTTCACCTTCACACCATCAAAATCAAGCTCCTCATCACCATCTACTTCATAATCAGGTGTAGATGGGGGAAGATCGGGCATCCAGCTACTTCCATTTAGTAACATTACATCCCCTTTGGGAGTATAGAGCTCGATATTGAGTGTTTTTTGAAGTTCTGCATTGCTCCATACATGGTCAAAATGTCCGTGTGTGTTGAGTATCGCCACAGGGTTTGTAACATTGTCTAAAACCCATGAGGTAGCATCTACTCCAGGATCTATAATAAAATCCTTTCCATCGACACTCACGATGTAACAATTTGTTTGGTATGCGCCCATAGGTTGAACTTTTATCTGCATATTTCACTCTTTTTTAGCCGGATTATAGCATCTTTGTTTTATCATTGCTTTATGAATTTTTATCAAGAACTAGAATTAATCCTGCAAGCAAAAACATCCCAAGAGAAGTTTGCACACTTTGAGCGTTTTTATCAAGCGTATAAAAATGAGACTCCTTGTTTTGAGAGCTCCTTAGTGGCTCAGGAGTTTGCGGAGCCATCTTATAGTGAGCTGTGTCCGATTGTTCCGCCACAAAAGGTACCAAAGCGAAGTAATCTTACATCCAAAGAGGGACAGGTCAATCTTTTGCATGCCATCGCACATATAGAGTACTCTGCGATCGATCTTGCTCTTGATGCAGCGTATCGTTTTCGCTCTTTACCAAAAGAGTATTATGATGATTGGCTTGAGGTTGCCGATGATGAGATCCGCCATTTTATGATGTTAGAAGAACTCCTGCAAGAACTCGGAGCAAAGTATGGGGATGTTGAAGTGCACAATGCTCTTTTTGAAGCGAGCCAAAAGACCCAAACACTCTTAGAACGCATGGCGGTTGTGCCACGCTATCTCGAAGCAAACGGGCTTGATGCCACTCCGATGATACTTGAAAAGCTTCAAAAGTTACCACAGAGTGAGATGCTTTACAAGATCCAAGAGAGGCTCAAGGTCATTTTGCACGAAGAGATAGACCATGTCAAGAAAGGGGATGTGTGGTTTCACTATGCGTGTGAGTTAGAAAAAATATCGCCTGATATCTATTTTGAGATCATAGATAAATACTATCCACAAGGCTTTCTACGCCCAAAAAATCTCAATACACAGGCGAGAAAAGAGGCTGGATTCTCTTGTTCAGAGCTAAACTTTATGGCAAAACGTGAAGTGTGCGTATAAAAAAATCCTATTTTTACGAAACTTTGTTATAATATTTTTTGTTAAAGTTTCTTAAAGGTTTGAACACAAGATGGGAAAATATTCACAAATAGCTGATTACCTCCAACGCTTTTTGGATGATGAAGTAAGAAAAACAGGGATCCAAAGAGTTGTCGTGGGGCTAAGTGGTGGGCTTGATTCTGCTGTGGTTGCAGTTTTGGCATACAAAACATTTGGGGATGATCTGCTGTGTGTGAAGATGCCCTCACACTACTCTTCGCAAAGCTCACTCGATGATGCAGATGCACTTTGTAAAGATTTTTCGATGCGCTCTATTGAGTGTTCGATCGCTCCTATGGTGCAGGCGTATGAAGCGATGCATCCAGATATGGATAACTTGCGCAAAGGGAATTTTTCTTCACGTATGCGTATGGCGACACTCTTTGATATCTCAGCACGTGAGAATGCGCTTGTGCTTGGTACGAGCAACAAAAGTGAGCTGATGCTAGGCTATGGCACACTCTATGGAGATCTTGCATCTGCTATCAATCCCATAGGAGACCTTTATAAAAGTGAGGTCTACGAGCTTGCCAAATACCTTGGTGTGACAGAGGCGATTATAAAAAAAGCTCCCTCTGCCGATCTGTGGGACGGACAAAGCGATGAAGAGGATCTAGGATATACCTATGCACAGCTCGATAGTGCGATGAAACTCTATGTTGACGAGAGACTTAGCCCTGAGGAGATAGTGCTTCAGGGGGTAGATAAAGAGATGTTGGATATGATCATTTCACGAATTTTTCGCAATCATTTTAAGAGAAAAATGCCTGTGATCGCCAAGCTTACATCCAGAACGATGAATCATGATTTTAACTATCCACGAGATATTACTTTATAAGGAAAAAAGATGAAAATTCCATTTTACAAATATGAAAGCGGTCGAGAGGAGCACTCTAATGTAAGTGATGTTCTTGATGGTGAAGAGATCGATCAGGTACAAGAGCTTGAATCTGAGTTTTGTGATTATATAGGTTGTTCATACGCACTCGCTGCATCTCATGGTACATCCGCTCTTCATTTGGCGATGCTCGCACTTGATCTAAAACGTGGAGATAAGGTCGTCTGTTCGGTCAATGCACATCCCAACGTCCCTGAAGTGGTGCGTCATTTTGATGCAGAGCCTGTTTTTATTGATATCGATCCAGATACGTATAATATCAATCTCGATAAACTCGAATCGTATCTCGAAGACAATAAATCAAAAAAACTCAAAGCGGTTATTGTAACACATGTGGCAGGTCTATGTGTTGATCTCGCGCGTTTATACTCCATCGCTGAGATCTATGATGTTAAGATCGTAGAAGATGCTTGTGATGCACTTGGGGCTACATATGGCGGTAAAAAGATCGGTGCGACAGGTGCGGATATTACATGTTTTAATTTCTCTTCACACCTTAAAAAGAACATTTGTACAGGTGGGATGATGGTGAGTGATGATGAAGAGATCGTTGAACGCGCACGCCTCTTACTTCATCATGCGATCGTACGGGATGAAGATGCCCTAGAGTATATCTATGATGTCACAGATATTGGGCATGATTACTCTATGAGCCCACTCTCCGCTGCCTACATTCGAGCACAACTCCAAGATCAAGACAAAAATATCAAAAGATATCAAGAGATCGCTGCGATCTATACAAAAGAGCTCTCAGGTGTGCCACATATCAAGGTTCCAGATGCAAGTTCTGCGGAACATCCTTACGCTTTGTATATTATCAAAGTGGATAAAAACCGTGACTCTTTTGCTCTTGATCTCAAAGAAGCAGGGATTGAGACGGGACTTCACTACATCCCACTTCACTTGCTCTCATACTATAAATCTAAATACTCATTACGCGTCAATGACTTTCCTGTAGCACTTCGTAGTTTTCAGCAGGTTTTATCATTGCCGAGCTATCCAAGCATGGAAGATGCGGATGTGAAGTTTGTATGTGAAACGATCAAAAAAATAGCAAAAACAAAAGTTTAAACACCATTGAAAAAAAATATCGTTTTTTGGGTTGAAGAGTATTTCTACAACCCAAATATTTTACAAAAAGTACTCTCCACTCTTCTTCTCCCACTGAGTTGGCTCTATTGTTTGATCGTGTATCTGCGCTATAAAAGTAAAAAAGCAGAGGATATGGGGATCGCGGTGGTGAGTGTAGGCAATCTCACCGTCGGAGGCAGTGGAAAGACTCCCTTAGTGACTGCACTCGCGCAAAGATATAGAGATGTAGCGATCGTGCTTCGTGGTTATGGACGCCAAAGCAGGGGGCTTGTCGTGGTCAAAGATAGACAAGAGATCCTTTGTGATGTGTATGCCAGCGGCGATGAAGCGATGATCTATGCCCATAAGATTGCTGATGCGATCGTGATCGTGAGCGAAGATCGAAAAGAGGGGATAAAAAAAGCCAAAGAGATGGGAGCGAAGCTTCTTTTTTTGGATGATGCTTATTCCAAACACGATATCAAAAAACTTGATCTTTTGATAGATGTGGATGTAGCGAATCAAAACTGTCTCCCATCGGGTCCTTTTCGTGAAAAAAGATGGGCAGGTAAAAAGTCTTTTTTACTCAAAGAGAAAAAAGATTTTACAAGAGGTGTTGAACTTAAAAATAAAAGTGATAAAATGTCATTAGTAACAGCTATAGCAAGGGGAGGTCGATTAGACCCCTATCTGCCAGAGCTTGTGAGCAAAAATTATTTTGAAGATCATCATACATTTACCAAAGAAGAGCTCGAAGAGATCCTGGAGCGAGATGGTTCTGATTCTTTGTTAGTTACCTACAAAGATTATGTGAAAGTGGAGTCTTTTGGGCTTTCTCTCTCGCTTTTGGACTTGGATGTAGATGTAGATGAGAGTATTTTTACAAAGATAGATCATTATAAAAAGGGATACGATGCAAAAAAAGATTGAGACAGTTAAGACCTTACTCGATGCATTACCGTTTATCAAAGCATTTAATAAAGAGATAGTTGTCATAAAATATGGTGGAAGTGCACAAACCTCCCCACAACTTAAAGAGAAGTTTGCAGAGGATATTTTGCTGATGTATTTGGTGGGGATCAAACCCGTGATCGTACATGGTGGCGGACACAAGATCACAGATATGCTTGATGCACTCAAAATCGATACAAAGTTCATTGATGGACAAAGGGTGACGACCAAAGAGGTGATGCGTATTGCTGAGATGATCCTTAGTGGTGAGATCAACAAAGATATCGTCTCTCTTCTCAATTCGCACGGAGCCAAAGCGATCGGTGTGAGTGGAAAAGATGCGCACTTTATCACGGCCAAGCCAAAAGATTTTGCAAAATGGGGTTTGACGGGAAATATCACTCATGTAAAATCTGAAGTGATCGAAAATCTTATCGCAGAAAAATTTGTGCCAGTGATCGCTCCAATTGCCGCAGGTGAAGAGATGGGACACCCTGGATATAACATTAATGCAGATCTTTGTGCTTCCTATGTAGCCAAAGCGATCGGTGCAAATAAGATCATCTTTTTAACCGATACAGCAGGTGTTCTCAACAAAGATAAAGAGCTTTTAGGAACACTTACAAAAGCTGAGATAGAAGCACTTAAAGCAGATGGAACCATTCACGGTGGGATGGTTCCAAAAGTGGATGCTTGTCTTGAAGCGATAGAAGGTGGGGTGCAAAAAGCACACATCATAGATGGAAGAATCGAACATTCGATGCTTCTTGAGCTCTTTACATCCGAGGGTGTCGGAACACAGATTGTTCATTAAAGAAAAGTGATTTGAAGAAAATTTTACAGCTATTTATCTTTACAGCGCTCTTTTTGAGTACAATTTCAGCGAATGATTTTGCGCAAAAGCTAGAAATATCGCTCAAAAAAGATGAGCAAAAGAAAATTCTTGTAAAATACGATTCGATTGAAAAGCTTTTTAAGCTGAGATGGACCCTTTATCATAATAATGGTTTGGTCGTTTTGCGCTCTTATGACAAGATCGTCGCGCAAAATGTGCTCTATCTTAGAGGGAAAAATCAAAGTTTTTTACTTGAACTCAGCCCAAGTGGACGGGATTATTATAATCCTCCCTATTTTCTTGTGAAGTTTAAAGATTTTAACTACGAGAAAAAAGAGGCGATTTTTGAGATATTTTTATCAGATAAAAATTTACAAATAGAATTTGAAGAACTACAATAGATGAGGAAAGAGGATATCGATGCAAAATGTTGAGCAGGAGATAGCAAGACTGATACAAGAGGTAAACTATGAGGAGGTCACACATCTTTTTGAAAGCCTTAGTGGTGGGAAAAGATTGCGTGCAAAGCTCATTTTAAAAATTGCTTCACAACATCCCAAAGCTCCTCTTTTAGCTGCGATCGTAGAGCTTATCCATGCGGCAAGTCTTTTGCATGATGACGTGATCGATGAAGCCTCTCTACGTCGTGGTGTTCCCTCAGTGAATGCGACAGAAGGAAGTAAAACAGCGGTGATGCTCGGAGATATCCTCTATTCAAAAGCGTTTACCGAACTGGTCTCGTTTGACAAAGAGGTCGCGCGCATTATCGCCTCTTCGGTCACAGCACTCTCAAAAGGAGAGATGATGGATGTGAAGATGGCAGAGCATTTTAATAGCGATGCTGCTTTGTATCTTGATATGCTTTATCTCAAAACCGCAACACTTATCGAAGCTGCTGCTATGGCAGCTGCACACCTTGCAAACAAAGATGTGACTCGCTATGGGATCTATGGCAAAAATCTTGGGCTCTCTTTTCAGATCATCGATGATATCTTAGATATTACATCCGATGCAGCAACACTTGGAAAACCTGCAATGAATGACTTTGTGGAGGGGAAATGTACACTTCCTTATATATATCTTTATGATGCTTTGAGTGATGAGGATAAAAGTCGTCTCACTGCCTCTCATGCCAAAGAGCTTGAGCTTCAAGAGAGTGCTTGGATCTTACAAAAGATGCAGGAGTATGCTTGCATCGATAAATCTTTTGAGCTTGCAAAGCAGCTCTCAGATGAAGCGATGCAAGCGGTAAGTGATGATGCAGAGCTTGTAGCTATTTTACAAACTATGATACAAAGAAGTTATTGATGCATTATTTAACGATTAGTTTTTCACATAAAAACTCTACGATGGAGATACGAGAGAAACTCTCTTATCCTGATGATGAAGATATGCATGGTTGTTTACAAAAGCTCAATAGCTGTGGGACGATCAATGAAGCGCTTTTGATCTCCACTTGTAACCGTATGGAGGTTTTTTGTAGCTGTAGTGATCTCGTATCTGCGACACAACATATCTTTACGATGCTTAGTGAGCGCTCTGAGATCTCTATAGAAGAGCTTGAAGGGCGTGCAGACGTCTTTGATGATAGTAGTTCGATCCATCATCTCTTTAGTGTCGCGGCTTCACTTGATTCGATGGTGATAGGGGAGACGCAGATCGCGGGACAGCTCAAAGATGCATTTCGTTTTTCGTATGATAACAACTACTGCTCCAAAAAAATAGCCCGAGCTGTTAAGAGTGCTTTTAAATGTGCGGCAAAGGTGAGAAATGTCACCGACATCTCTTCAAAACCGGTCTCTATGGCGAGTGTCGCGGTTGCACAGCTCAAATCACTCTTGAATGATCTTACAGGGAAAAAAGCTTTGGTCATAGGTGTGGGAGAGATGTCTGAGATCACGGCAAAACACCTCTTGGCAAACGGTGCGGATGTCTATATTATGAATAGAACCAAACACAAAGCAGATGCTTTAGCACAAATCACAGGTGCTAAAAGTATCGAGATGACACAGCTCAGAAGTGCCATCAATGAATTTGAGATCCTCTTTACAGCGACATCTGCACATGACCCGATCATCACTGATGCGATTATCGAGCCGTGTGACTTTGATCGCTATTGGTTTGATCTCGCACTTCCACGTGATATCAAATACAATAAGGGCGAGAGGATCAATCTCTATGTGATCGATGATCTCAAATCGATCGTAAATGAAAATATGGGACTGCGTGAAGAGAGCGCACGTGAAGCGCACAGCATCATTGGGCGTGGTGTGGTGGAGTTTTTTGAATCCCTCTCAACACTTGATATTGAGCCTATGATCAAACAAATCTATCAAAAAGCGTATAAAGATGCTAAGATCGAAGCAACGCGTGTGATAGAAAATGGTTACATCCCAAGAGGATATGAAGAGCAGGTACACAAAATGGCACAACAGGTACTCAAAAGGTTTTTACACGATATGACCTATAAAATGAGAGCAGAAGCAAGCGAAGAGAGTAATGATACGATCACGAGTGCGATGCGATTTATGATTGAAAAAAATAAAGGATAAAAAGTTGAGAAGAAGTAGAGCGTTTATTCCTACAACAAAAGAGGCACCATCCGATGCTTCTTTGGCGAGTCATATTTTTCTTGCGCGTGCAGGATTTATTTCACAGGTTTCAAGTGGGTTGTATAACTATATGCCTCTTGCAAAACGTGTGATCAAAAAAATAGAGAATGTGATCAATCAAGAGATGGAGCGAATCCATGCTCAAGAGGTGGAGCTTAGTTTTGTCACTCCTGCAGAACTGTGGCAAGAGAGTGGCAGAATCGAGAAGTTTGGAAAAGAGCTTTTACGTTTTCGTGACCGTAAAGAGAACCTCTTTGTTCTTGGACCGACGCACGAAGAGATGATGGTAGACTTGGTGCGTAATCGTATCACTTCTTATAAGCAACTCCCACTGAACCTCTATCAGATCAAAACAAAGTTTCGTGATGAAGCACGTCCACGTTTTGGACTGATGCGCGGGCGTGAATTTATCATGAAAGATGGATATAGTTTTCACGCGAGTGCCCAGGATATGGACAGAGAGTTTGACACGGTAGAGGAAGCATACAAAAAAATCCTTACACGTTTAGGACTTGATTTTAGGATAGTAGAAGCTGATAGTGGTGCGATTGGTGGAAGTGGTTCTAAGGAGCTTATGGTACTTGCTAACAGTGGTGAAGATACGATCGCTGTGTGTGATAGCTGTGAGTATGGTGCAAATATCGAAGCGGCAAAACGCTCAAGTAGAGCGAATCTTCCTGATGCTCCAACAGCAGAGTTTGACAAGTTTAAAACTCCGGATGTAAAGTCTATCGAAGATCTCGCAGAATTTTTTAAAGTAGACCCATACTACACAGTGAAATGTGTGGCAAAACGTGTGATCTATGAAGAGGACTCAGAGATCGTACTTTTCTTCTTACGTGGTTGTGATACGCTCCAAGAGGTCAAAGCTCTTAATGCAACGGGTGGTTTAGACCTTGTGGATGTGGAGGAGGAGGAACTTCGCTCTTTAGGACTTATTCCAGGATTCATGGGACCACTCGATCAAGACAAAGCCAAACATGTAATAGATAATGATCTCAAAGGTGCAAAAAATCTTATCTGTGGAGCTAATGAGCTTGATTATCACTTTGTGGGCGTGGATATGTCTGTAATGGCAGAAGCATATTATATGGATATCGCTCAGGTCAATGAGGGAGATATTTGTCCCTATTGTTCAGGAAAACTCTCTTTTACCAAGGGGATAGAAGTAGGACATATCTTTAAGCTTGGTACCACTTACTCTGCTGCGCTCAAAGCAGAGTTTTTAGATGAAAATGGCAAGGCACAACCTTTTGTAATGGGAACATACGGTATGGGTGTGTCTCGTTTAGTCGCGGCTATCATTGAACAACACCATGATGAAAATGGCTGTATCTGGACCAAAGAGAGCGCACCGTATCTTGTTAATATTATGATCTCAAATATCAAAGATGAAGAGCAAAATTCTGTTGGTGAAGCACTTTATGAGCAGCTGATGGCTTCGGATGTAGACGTAGTGCTTGATGATAGAAAAGAGCGTTTTGGCTTTAAGATGAAAGATGCAGAACTTATTGGATTTCCTTATACGGTGATCATTGGAAAAGAGCTTGAAAATAATCAAGTGCAGATATATGATAGAGCAACGGGTGAGAAGAGTGCTGTAGATAAAGATGAGATCTATGCTCAGATCATGGAACGTGTGAGATCATGATCTATTTTTTAGTCTATCTTTTTTTAGAGGTACTTATCTCGGTCAATATCTCTTCTGCGATTGGTGGACTGATGACTTTTTTGGAGATAATCTTGAGTGCTTTTATCGGGATAGCGATCTTAGTCAACTTTAGAAAGACCCTTATAGAGAATCTTACAGCAGTTTCGTATAACTGTATCGATCTCAAAGAGTTTCAAAGTCTCAACCTCTTTACCCTTCTAGGAGCGATCTTGCTTATCATCCCAGGATTCCTTACAGATATCCTTGGAATACTGATGCAGTTTAGTGTTTTTACTACTATGCTTGTTAACCGTTATCAAGTAAAATCATCTCAATGTAAGACAGATTTTGACGAAGTGCAAAATCAAAACAATCAAAAGGATTACGATGTTATCGATGTGGAAATTATTAACGACAACAACTCTCTTAAGTAGTGCTCTTCTTGCACAAAACAATGATAAGCAAATTGTAGAATATTTAGAAGCGAACTTTAAAAACAACCCAAATATCAAAAGTTTGGATATCCATATTGTGGATAAGACAGTTTTAGAGACACCAAAAGATTGGACGGGATATATGATGCGCCTGGATGCCATTGTTGATGACAAGGGTAAAGAGCGTCAAGTTTCTCAAAAAATGGTTTGGTTTGCAAAAGATAGTGTTTTAGCACCCGATCTTATTGATATGGATACAGGTGAGAGTCTTAAGGGGATGATTCAGCCATCTTTTAAGCCGGAGTTTTATAAAAAGGCAAACCTTCTTTCAGGGGATAAAAACTCCAAACATAGAGTAGCGATCTTTTCGGATCCATTGTGCCCATTTTGTAGCCAGTTCGTACCAAAAGCGATCGAGGATATGAAAAAAGATCCTAAAAAGTTTGCTGTGTATTATTACCATTTTCCACTCGCGGGTCTTCATCCAGCGGCAGTTGAGCTTGCAAAAGCGGCAATCGTAGCTGAACAAAGTGGAAGAAAAAATGTAGTCTTGGATCTTTACAAAGTAAAGATCAACTCCAAAGAGAGAGATGTAAAGAAAATTCTAGAGGCATTTAACAAAACACTAGGAACAAAAATAACACCAAGTGACTTAGAAAAACCATCTGTGCTCAAGCAATTTAATGAAGACCAACGTATTGCACAAGAGCTTATGGTTCAAGGGACTCCAACACTCTTTTTTGATGACAAACTTGATAAAACGAAAAGAAAATATGAGAAGGTACAATAGATGAAAAAACTAATCATTGCAACACGTGGTTCTAAACTTGCCCTTTGGCAATCAGAGCATATGAAAGCGGTTATAGAGGAACAAAATCCAGGTCTTGAAGTAGAACTTAATGTGATCGTGACAACGGGGGATAAGATCATAGATAAGCCCCTCGCCTCTATTGGTGGCAAAGGTTTATTTTTAAAGGAACTCGAAGAAGCGATGCTTCGCGGTGAGGCACATATTGCTGTACATTCACTCAAAGATGTTCCGACTGTAATGCCAGAAGGTCTAACTCTTGCTGCGATAACAGAGCGTGAAGATGTACGTGATGCTCTTTTATCTGAGAAGTATGCAGATATCGATGCACTTCCAAAAAAAGCAGTAGTGGGAACCTCTTCTCTTCGTCGTCGTATGCAGTTGGAACGTGTGCGTCCCGATCTTGTCATTAAAGATTTACGCGGAAACGTAGATACGAGAATTAGAAAGCTCAAAGAGGGTGAGTTTGATGCGATCGTCTTAGCGGCTGCTGGGATCAATAGACTCTCACTTTTAGATGCTGTAGAGTATGTTTATCCGATCTCACTTTTTGAGATGATCCCATCGATGGGACAAGGTGCTTTAGGAATTGAAGCGATCAATGATCCAGAGGTTTTAGAGATCGTGGCAAAACTCGAAGATGAATATTCGCGTATTGAGACAACTATAGAGCGAGATTTTGTAGATAGCTTAGAGGGTGGATGTCATGTGCCGATCGGTGTAAACGCGACAGTGCTTGAAAATGATGACGTGATCATCAAAGCGATTCTCGGTATGCCTGATGCAAGTGAGATCCTTAGTGATTCAAAGATCGTTTCACGCGAGCAGTATAAAACGATCGGTCGTGAGATGGCGCAAGAGTTTATTGACAAAGGTGCAAAAGAGCTTTTAGCGCGTGCTGATGCGATGCAAAAAGAGAATGAGGCAAACAGCTAGAATGCAAAAGACCATTAAACTTTTAAAAAAAAATAATGAACTACGTGTCATTGAAGAAGCTCTTGATATCTATCTAGAGATCCCACATATTGCTTACGCAGAAGTAAAAAAAAAAGATGGGGGCAAGGCACTTTTATTTACCAATGCCGTAGATAAGCAAAACAATAAAACTTTTGATGAACCAGTGCTTATGAACATTTTTGGTTCTTATAAGCGTTGTGAACTTCTTTTTGGTCGCTCCATTGAGTCTGTAGCTGATGAGATCACCAAGCTTCTGCATATGAAACCCCCTGCAAAATTTATGGAAAAAGTCTCTATGGCACGCGAACTTTTCACCCTTAAAGATATCTTTCCAAAACGTTTAAAAGGTGAGGGTGTATGTCAAAAAATCAAATATCTTGATGGTGATATTGATCTGAGTAAGCTACCAGTTCTTACCACGTGGGAGCAAGATGGAGGTCCTTTTATCACTATGGGGCAGGTGTATACTCAAAGTCTTGATGGGGATATGGTCAACCTTGGGATGTATAGACTTCAAGTGTATGATAAAAATCATCTTGGGATGCATTGGCAGATACATAAAGACTCCTCACATTTTTTTGATCAGTATCAAAAAGCGGGTAAAAAAATGCCTGTAAGTATTGCCATCGGTGGTGACCCACTCTATACGTGGTGTGCCACTGCACCCCTACCGTATGGAGTGAATGAACTTTTGATGTATGGACTTATCACCAAGAATCCTGCAAAACTTGTCAAGTCACTTACAACGCCTCTTTATATCCCAGAGGATGTCGACTATGTGATCGAGGGTTGGGTCGATACGAATGAGATGAAGATCGAGGGACCTTTTGGGGATCATACAGGGTATTATACTTTGGCAGAGCCTTATCCAGTGATGGAAGTGAGTGCTATCACCACAAAAAAAGAGCCTGTATTTTTAGCTACAGTTGTTGGAAAGCCACCTTTAGAAGATAAATATATGGGCTGGGCGACAGGAAAGATATTCTTTCCACTCCTCAAAACAACTGCTCCTGATCTTGTAGACTATCATATGCCAGAGAATGCAGGTTTTCACAATCTTATCCTTGCAAAGATGCAACCACACTACAAAGGACATGCAAAGCAGTTTATGCACGCTTTTTGGGGTGCTGGACAGATGAGCTTTGTCAAACACGCTATCTTTTTAGATGAAAAAGCTCCGAAACTTGAAAATTACGGAGCTCTTACATCTTATATTCTCGATAGATTCACACCGCAATGTTTGTTTATAACTGAGGGGATCTTAGATGCGCTTGATCACTCTTCGCCTGAGAGTTTGGTGGGTGGCAAGCTAGGTATTGATATGACTGCTGCACATAAAGTCGAGGCGCCTCAACTCTTAGGGGATGAGGAGCTTTTGGCTGAAGTCAAAGAACTTATTCCTGATGCAGTAGAGCTTGCACAATTTATGCGTCGCTGTAAAAATCCGATCACTGTGATCTCTGTGAAGAAACAAAAAAATGTCAAAGAATATTTTGATGCACTTGTAACACTGAGCACCCACATCCGTATCGTTGTCTTCGTAGATGAGGCGAAGAATGATGTGCACAACCCCTATATGCTTCTTTGGCGTGTGACAAATAATATGGACGCACAAAGAGACATCTTCGTCTCTGGCTTGATGGTAGGAATCGATGGAACAAACAAAAATCAACTCGACAATTTCAGTAGAGAGTGGCCAGATGATGTAGAGTGTACTCCAAGTGTGATCGCTTCACTTAAAGAGCGAGGACTTTTTGATTTAGATACAAAGTTAATAGAGAAGTATCAAATTTAGAGCATTTGATAAAAAATTTAGATAATATTATTAAATGTTATAAAAAGTAAGGGAAATATAATTAAATATTGACTATCATAAACGAGATTATTATAAGGTTGTGTTTATGAATAAAATATTTTTAATTGTTTTTCTTTTTGTGTTTAGTTCTTTTTCAGTCGATGCAAGTGTTTATAAAGGACACAAGCTTTTTAAAATGAAATGTTTAAGTTGCCATGGAAAAGCTCTTGATTTTGTTATCAGCAAGACAACTCAAGAGTGGGAATTTTTGTTACAACACAATGGTAAAATGATTCGTAATGAACATCTCCAACGAGAAGATGCCCAAGCATCGATGGAGTACTTTAATTCCGATAGCTACAAAGATCATATCCCCCATTTTAGAGATTTCTTTTTAGAATACGCTGCAGATACGGGAAATATCCCTGCTTGTGATTAAGCTTTTACTCGTCGTCGCAAAATGACGTTTTTTCACAAATAAAAAACTTTTTTAATACCTGTAAGCTTTATATAATAATTTCTAATGTAATATTGAACGATATATACCATTAAGGTTTGAAGATGAATAAAGTTTCAATTTTATTGATTATACTCTTTGCTTTTTCTACTTTACATGCGGCAGCATATAAGGGACAAAGGGAGTTTGTAAGAAATTGTGTGGAGTGTCATGATACAGGACAGGCCTTTGTAGCAGAGAAGAAAATGCGTTACTGGGATAAGGTAACGAAGAAAAAAGGCAAAGAACTCGCTGAGATCCATCTCAAAAGTAGTAAGGCTAAAAAATCTTGGAAATATTTTAAAGCTAGTAGATATAAAAAAATGTCGAAGCATTTGGCTGACTTTTTAAAAGAATATGCAAAAGATAGTGGAAACGTTCCTGCTTGTAACTAAACTTATAAGAAGCTATATCTTACTCGCGTAGCTTCTTTACCCCTTTGTAATCTCACTTATTTTGGTTAAAATAACAAACTTTTTTATGAATTGGAGAATTTATGGACAAAATGTGGTCAGGTCGTTTTTCTGCAAGTGCATCGGATCTTTTAGATCAATTTAATGCTTCTATTATGTTTGATAGAAAACTTTATCGTGAAGATATTGAAGGCTCACTTGCTCACGCTACAATGCTTGAACATCAAGGGATTCTTACATCCCAGGAGCTCGAAGAGATCAAGGGTGGTTTGGCACAAGTAACACAAGAGATAGAATCGGGTACATTTGAATGGAAGATCTCAGATGAAGATCTCCATATGGGGATCGAAAAACGCCTTACGGCTCTTATTGGAGATGCTGGGAAAAAACTGCATACTGCGCGTAGCCGTAACGACCAGATCGCTACAGATTTTAGACGTTATGTTCTCAAAAAAAACCTTGAGATCGTAGAGGGTTTAAAATATCTTATGCAAGAGGTGATCGTGGTTGCCGAGAAGCATACAGAGACACTTATCCCTGGTATGACACACCTCCAACATGCACAACCTATTAACTTCGGATTTCATCTAGGTGCGTATTTGGCGATGTTCAAGCGTGATATTGAACGTTTTGAAGATTCATACAAGAGAAATAATGTCTCACCTCTTGGATGTGCGGCACTTGCTGGAACACCACACAAGATAGATAGAGAGCTCTCAGCTTCTCTTTTAGGTTTTGAGAGTGTAAGTATCAACTGTCTCGATACGGTGAGTGATAGAGATTTCGCTTTAGAGATCTTATTTAACATCTCGACAATGATGATGCATATTTCACGTCTGAGTGAAGAGATCATTATGTGGTCGAGTTATGAGTTTGGTTTTGTAGAACTCAGTGATGAGTATTCTACAGGTTCCTCTATTATGCCACAAAAGAAAAACCCTGATGTACCCGAACTTTTACGTGGCAAAACTGGACGCGTTTTTGGTTCATTAATGGGACTTTTAACGGTGATGAAAGGTCTTCCACTCGCATACAACAAAGATACGCAAGAGGATAAAGAGGGTGTTTTTGATGCAGTTGAGACGGCACAGATCTCTTTGGAGATTCTCAAAGAAGCGATTAAAACCATGCAGGTAAAACCTGAAAATATGAAAAATGCTTGTAAGATCGGGCACCTCAGTGCAACTGACTTGGCAGATTATTTAGTAGAGAAGTGTGGTATACCATTTCGTGAAGCGCATTTTATTACTGGAAAAGCAGTGGCAAAAAGTGAAGAGTTAGGTATTGATCTTAGCGATATCGCCCTTGAAGAGCTCCAAGCGATCGATAGTAGAATAGACGAAGATGTTCTTTCATTTCTCTCTATAAAAAACTCTATGAATGCACGAACATCCCAAGGAGGGACATCAAGTCTTCGTACAAAAGAGCAACTGATATACTTTAAAAACTTTTTGGAGGCGTAAATGAGAGTAACAGTTTCCCATCAAGATGCAATGAAGTTTGAAGCAAAAACACAGAAAAGCTCTTTTATTATTGATTGTCCACAGATCACTCCTGTAGAGTATTTTCTCGCAGGGATCATTACATGTTCTGCAACTGATATGGTGCTTATGCCAAAAAATTCAGGGAAGAGTGTGAGCAATTTAGTAATAGATGGAGATGCAACGCGTAACGAGGATCATCCTCGTAAGTTTAATGCCTTGCATCTGAACTATACATTTGATTCAGATGCGGATGATACGATGGCTGCACGTTGGGTGATGGCATCTCTTGAAACCTATTGCTCTACCATCAACACGATCCGTGATACGACACAGATCAGCTATACGATTACCCATAACTCTAAAGTGATTCGCGAAAATGAGAAGATGATCTCAGGTGGCGGTACAAAGATAGATATGGGTGAGATTGAGAGTTGTCCTAGTTAGGACTCTCTTTGTGCGTAAGGCTCTTTGGTAAGGATTCTTGGATCACTTAATCCTCTTCCAACTGTGAAGTGGTAGAGTGATTGGTATTTGTTTGATTGTAAGCCTAAGAGCTCGTGAAAGATATCATCTAAAAAACATCCTATCCCTGTAGCACTTAGCCCTTGGGATGTGGACTCTAAATAGAGCTGCTGCCCAATCGCTCCACACTCCCAATAAAGTTCCTTATAACGATGCTCCCCATAGTTCATAATCTCTTGGCTAAAAGATGCCAACATCCCAAGTGAAAAAGCTCCATCACTCGCTATGCTTTGATTGCAAGATATGTTTTGTGCAATGACGCGATAATCACCCTTTTTGAGAAGAAAAAGCTTTGGTTCTCTTTTCTCAAATGTAAAGGATGGATCCAGGGAGCTTTTAAGATCTTCTAAATGATTTTCTTGGCGTAAATAAAGATACAAACCTGAGTCTATCTCCTCCACACTGTGCACAAAAAGTACAAGATCTATACTGTTTTGATATCCGCTAAAACTCTCTTGGATAGAGTGTAGGAATGTAAGAAAACTTTTCTTAGAGATCCAAGAGTGAGACTTATCCATCATCTGTACACTTCTACGCTTGAGTATCACCGACTTTGCATCACGACTTGGTTCCCTTTGAACAATAAATGGTTCTGCCTTTTCTTTTTTTGAAAGTGTGCCACTACTTGCTTCCTCTATTAAAGAGATCAGCGGCCACTTTTGGTGGTTTGAGGCGAGTGTATTGGCGATAGAGTCAAAAGTGCTTGAGGTAAGCGAACTTAGATCTATACTCTCATCAGATCTCTGTGGTGAGAAAAGCAAAAGCATATCTGCACTCTCCGTTTCATCGGGATGAAAACGTCGCTCTTGATCAAGTCCGAAGATCTTATTGAGCTCAGTGTCACTGAGTGAGTTTATGAGACTTGAATCCCATCCAAGAGTGAGCCCACTTACTTGTGTTGCGCGCATCGCATGTCCAGCATCGAGCTGTGTATAGCGAAAAGCACGCTCCCCATATTTCCAAACCTCTCTATAAATAATCGAGCTTATCAGAATAAAAAAAGAGCCCTTGGGAAGTGTCTCAAAAAGAGAGCTCTCAAAACAAGAGAGTATCTCTAATGAGTGATCTTTTGGCGCATAGTGTGCGATAGATGTTTGCTCGTTCACTCCTTGAATAGGTGGAAGTAAAAGATACGCTTCGCTTGGATGGAGGTTTCCACTTGATGCGTTACAACGAAGTGCCCACTCATCTATTCCGTTTGATTTGATTGCAGAGATCCCCATGGAAAATTGCAAAAATTGTGAGAGAGATTCTAGTACTAAAGGGGCTGTAGGTACTTGGGATGTAAAGATCAAATGATAGGGTGGGGTGTTATGGTTGTCTGCTAAGGGCAGTGTGATTTGCTTGGCTCCACGATACGAGCGAAAGGGATCAGGCTGGTTTACCCAATCCATATAACCAAGCGATCGAGCATAGCGATGTGGCGCGTGCTTGGTTTGCTCATGGTATTTAAAAATATCTTGTATATTTTTTTTCAACTAAGCTCCATAATGCTGATAGTATGGTCCCATTCTTTTTGTTACATTTTTAAGGTAGTGTTTTGGCTCATCATAACGTAGATCCCTAAGAAGTCTATTGTAAACCTCTTTGGCTGAAAGTGAGTTAATAATAGGAGCAGCTTTCTTCATATTATAACTTCGTGTAAAAGCCCAAGCAATATTTCCCGCTCCCGTGTTGTACGCCGCGATAGTACAATAAAGCCTTGCATCTGGATCTTTAATATCTTTGAGATATTTGTAGTAGAGGATATGCATGTAAGCTACACCCATTTCGATGTTGTTTTTACTGTTATAGAGGTAGCTTCCAGTTACAAGTTTTTTTTGTTTGTAAAGAAAATTATAGGCATCGATTCCCGCACTTTTTGGCACGATCTGTAAAAGTCCATAGGCTGGGATATGTGATCTTGCTCTTGGATTAAAACTGCTCTCAGAGTGCATGATAGCAAAAACTAGAGGAAGAGGAATCTTTTGACGTGATGCTTCTTTTTTTACATCATTATAATAGATTTTTGAGCGTTTAAGCATGGTGTCTGATGGAAGTTGGACAGAGATACTATATACTTTTTGATGGGGTAGTTTTGTTGTATCAGCGCTTTGGATGTTGGAGGGTTTGACATGAGTATTTACATAAGTATCTATCTCCGCTTTACTTGGTTTTTTCTCAAAAAGAACGGGAGCCAGAATAGGTTTTGCATCCACTTTAGCATCTTTGACTTCTGCTGGTTTTTGCACCTTTGCTAGTTTTTGCTCGAGTGGGTCACTCTCTTGGAGCTCTTTTGTGTCGATCGTGATCACTTTTGCGAGAGCTTCTCTTAGCTTTTGTTCTGCTTCTTTTGGACTTGAAGCGATGGTCTCCACTTGGATGCTCTCTTTTTCAAAGTCTACATCCGTTCTTGTTTTTTTGTCCTCTGTGTAGTTGACCATCTTCTTTTTTGTAGAAAGTTTAGGATCATGCCAAAGGGCTTCTATCTCTTTTTTATAGTCGTTGTATGCTTGCATTTGTGCTTGTTCATATGCCTTAAAAGCTTCTTCTTGCGATTTTTTATAACTTTCAAAGCTATCTTGTTCTTGCTTAAAGCCTTGCATCTGCTCTTTGGCAAAGTCTTGGGCACTCTGAGCATGTGCAAAACTTAAAAGAGATGCGAGTATGAGTGTATGTTGAAACATATCTTCCCTTTAAAAATTTTAGAAATGACCCTGAGGATCTGCATCGCTAAAGTGTCCCCATTTAAGTTTTGCACCACCGAGAATATGAAAATGGAGATGTCCTACCTCTTGACCACCATTTTCACCAATGTTACTAATTACCCTATAGCCAGTCTTTTCAATATTTACCTCACGCACAAGCTCATGCATAAACTGAGTCATTTTCCCCATGATATTAGGATCTACTGTGTCAAAGCTATCTACATGCTTTTTAGGGATCACTAAGATATGGACAGGAGCCTTTGGATTGATATCATGAAATGCAAGAAAATCATCATTTTCTAAAACAATATTTGAAGGGATCTCTTTGTTGACC
>JAGGTH010000081.1 GCA_021163845.1 Helicobacteraceae bacterium
ACGATATCTCGGCTTCTTTTTTTTATAAAGAGGGAGAGCGTGGATATATAGATGCTCGCTCACAAACGATCGCTCTTCAAAGTAGACTTTTTTTTGAAAATGAATTTTTACATATCGAAATAGAAAGCCTTGTAGATAAAAAAAGAAAAATACAAGTCGATGGAAAAGTGCTTATAGATACACACAATAAAGAGATATTCTCTCAGTTGATCCTTTCATTTGAACAACAAAAGCTTGCTAAGCTTTTTCTTTATGCACATGAAGAGGGTTTAAGTTATTGCCTCAATCCTCTCAAAGAGATCCAAAACACCAAAAAGATCCTTTCTTTGATAGATCTGCCAAAAGAGATCCATTACTGGGCGCGTGATGCTTTTGAGTTAACAAGCTTAGATATTGAGAGCCTTCATGGTTTTGTAGAGTTTGATAAAGTTTCTGATTTTTACAAGAATATCTATGCCAAAGCAAAAGCGCGCGATCTTGTTTATGCATACAATCCACAGCTAGATTCGATCCATACCCTCTATACAGACCTCGAATTAATGGATGGAGTATTACACATCCGCCCAGAAAAAGCATATTCTTATGGGATGGATCTTGACAAAAGTTGGGTTAAAATTGATTTTACGAAAAAAGAGGAACTCTTAACACTCTATCTTCTTTTTGAGGGTTCACTCAATAAAGATATTTTGCATATTCTCAAAAGCTATAAAATAAATATACCTTTTTATCAACACTCTGGAATGATAACGACAAACTTAAGACTCCTTATCAACCTTACAACTTTGGATGTAGATGCAAAAGGAAATTTTTATACAAAAAACGGTAATTTTGATTACAAAGATCTCAATCTTGATCTATCAAATGTACGTGTCCTGCTTGACAACAATGATATCAGTATCAAAAGTATGCGTGCAGATTACAAAGAATATGCAAGTGCACTTGTGGATGTAGCCTATGATGCAAAAAAAAGCACAGGCAATATCTCTTTACACTTTGACTCTATAGCTTATTCTGACTACGATCTTTTTTTAGATGCCTCACAAAAACCTTTAGATGTAGAGTATACATTGAACCCTAAAAAAAACATCCTTTCAATTCAAGCTTCAAAATGGAATTTTCAAAATAAAACGCTTTTGCTTGATAGTATCCGTACACCCTTTGATATAGATACACTCTCTTTGAAACTTCCTAATACGACACTAGAGATTCAGGGGAACCTAAAAGCTGATCTCTCTGGCATCTTAGATATTGCGAAACAAGAGGCTGATTTGGATATATCTCTCAAGGAGTTCTCCTACCAAAATCTTGAACTCACGAAAGTACCACTCGATTTGAAGCTGCACTATTTGCAACAAACTCTTTCTCTTTTTTCTGAAATGACAGTTCCGTTTAAAGCTTCGAATGCAGAGATTCAGATCAGCGAACCAAAACTTATACTTAAAGATCATCATCTTCAATTCTCAACAAAATATCTTGAAATTGATGATCTGTTTCGTTCAAAAATTTCTTTAGATTATGATAGCCAAGAGAAGAACGGTTCCATTATATTGAAAAATCCTCACCTTCGAGACAAGCAAGAGGAATCTCTGTGTCGAGCCAAAGAGCTTTTATTTCATTTTAACGTAGATCAAGAGAGCAATCTATTCGCACATGAAAAAAAATATGATATAGAATTTACAAAAATACAAGATGAGTCAAAACTCTCTCTTTTAAATCTTGAAAAGCTTGCATCTGATTGTGCTATTTTACAAAAATATAGAATCAATAATGGGACAGCATCAATGACACAGATAACTGCCCAAAGTGATCTCCATATCTCTCTAGATACAAAATATCCATACAAACTTCTCTCTAATGAAAAAGGGCTGGTTGAAGAATATTCTCTCAAAGGGATGTATGACACAAGTAATAATGCACTAAACCTGACTATTAATAATGTTGTGGATATAAGTGTCTTTAAAGATATTCGTATCAATGCGCAAGATATAGGCTTTTATCTTCGAGAACTGATCGAATTTCTTGAAGATATTAAGCTCAATGATACAAATCAAAAAAAACTTCCTCTTTACTTTGAAGCCAAAAACACTCATATCTATGTCAGTGAAATGAGAAAAGCGCCTGCTGACACTCTCACACTAAGCTATGATGAAGAGGGATTACTTGGTGCAACACTCACCCATCAAGGTGCACAAGCAGACTTTAGATATAAAGACAAAGAGTTTTATCTCTACGGTGATGGTTTTAACGATCGATTTATGGAGGAGTTTCTCGCTGTTTCCAAATTCAAAGGGGGAGCACTCTCTTTTTCGATGAAAGGTAGCATTGATGAGTATGATGGTGTTTTCTATTTAGAAAATACAAATATAATCGACTATACTCTTCTTAACAATGTTTTTGCATTTGTTAATACTATTCCCTCTCTTGTCACTTTTTCTTTACCTAGATATAGCAGTAAAGGACTTTTTGTCAAAAGTGGTTTTGTCAATATGAAAGCGAAGAATAGAGTCTTAGATATATCTGATATCTATCTAGAGTCTGATGAAATGAAGATTTTTGGAAAAGGCAAGGCTGATTATAAGAACGATATGATCGATCTAAAACTCAATCTCAGAACAAACGTAGCAAATCAAGCCTCACAAATTCCTCTTGTTGGCTATCTGATATTTGATGGTGAGAGTGTCTCGACAACACTCAGTATAACAGGTTCACTTGAAGATCCACAGGTAAGTTCACACCTTGCAAAAGATATCTTCGTAGCACCTCTAAATATCATCAAGCGAACGCTTCTTCTCCCTTATCACCTCTTTAAAGGTGAAGAGAAGAGTAAAAAGTAGCTATTCGTTTCTTAAAACGGTAAGAATATCTACTTCGCTTGCTTTTTTCGCAGGATAATAAGAGGAAAAGATCACAATGGAAAATGCGCCACTGATGATCAAAAAGAAGTCTTTGATACTCAGATCAAGAGGAAGATTTGTTGTAGGATAGACATCTTTTGGTAAAGAGACAATATCAAAATTGCTGAGGATCCAAAGTCCACTCAAGCCAAATACAATACCAGCTAAAATGCCACTGATTCCTATTACGATACCCAAGTACAAAAAGACTTTTTTGATCTCTAGAGTTGTTGCCCCCAAAGAGAGTAGGAGTGCGATCTCGCTTCTTCTATTCATCACTGTCATTAATAACGAGGAGACAATATTGATCGCAGCGATAAGAATGATCAACATCAAAACGATAAAAAGAGAGACTTTTTCAAGCTCAAGGGCTGCAAAGAAGTTCATATTATCTTCCCACCACCCTTTGATGACAACACTCTTTGGAAGCATCTCTCGAATCTTTTGGATATCTGCATGTGGGTCTTTTGAAAAGATATGGATCCCATCGTATTGATTTGATGGGATGTGAAGGATCGCTTGCAATGAAGCCAGTGTTGTATAACTATATGCTTTATCATATGCGCTCAGACCCGAATCAAAAACCCCTTTTACATCAAAGCGCTTAATCTTAGGTGTTACAGACAAGCCACCTGGCTCAACATGGGTAAAAATATACATAAGTTTATCATCTACTTGAAGTGCAAACTCATCTTTGAGAGATTTACCGATAAGAACATCAAACTTCCCTATATCGCTCTTTTGGATCGCCTCGGCTAAAACACTATTTACCTTAGCTTCCTCTTGAAAATTAACACCAAAGAGATATCCACCCTCAAGTTTTGAACCACTACGTGCCATCACAGCAGACTGAACATAAGGACTAAAACGTAATGTCGGAAAGCTAGTTTCTAGATCTATAAGGAGGTTTTCATTCACCGCCCCATAAAACTTTGGAATAACGGTCAGAGGATAATTCATAATGGTGAGCTTTTTTTTGAACTCTTTGTCAAATCCATTCATGAGCGCCATGGCGATGATAAGCACCATAACACCAAGAGAGATACCTAAAAAAGCTAAAAGAGCAGAGAGGAAAATAAAAGGCTGCTCATTATCAAATCGTAAAAACCTTTTGACAAGGTAAGGGACTATGGACGTTTTCAAGAGGCAAACACACCTTTTTTAGGACCACTTTTCCCACAGCATTGTTTATATTTTTTGCCACTACCACAAGGGCATGGATCATTTCGAGCCACTTTCTTCTCTATCACTTCAGGCGCATCACCCGATTCTGTGTGATTGAGTTGAAGTTGAGATTCTTGAAGCTTTTGTTGCATTTCCAGTTGTTGCGAAATTCTTTTTGCTTCCTCTTCTGGTGATTCTTTTTTGAACTGAATGATCTGAAGCGTTCGAATTGTATTAAACTTGATGTCATTGGTGAGTTCACCAAAAAGACTATAACTCTCTTTTTTATATTCAACAAGAGGATCTTTTTGATTATAGGCACGGAGTCTGATCCCTGTCTTCATGCTATCCATGGCATAGAGATGATCTCTCCATGCACTATCAAGCTCTTTGAGATAGAATTCTCGCTCGATCTCATGGCGCACATCCGCATCAAGTACTGACATTTTAGTGTCATACGCTTGTTTAAGCTGAGTGAGAACTTTTTCATAAAGCTCTTCATACTCCATCCCCTCTAGCTCTTGGGATGTAAGATCAAAGTTGATCTCCTCTTTGAGAAGCTCTGAGAGTTTTTTTGTATTAAAGTCTTCGTGAGCACCTCCAGCAAAGATAGCAGATCTGTGAAGTAAATCTGTCACAAAATCCTCACGGATTAAGTTGATTTTTGCATCAATATCATAATCAGCGCTGAGGAGTTGATTTCTAAACTTATACACGATCTTTCTTTGTTCGTTGGCAACATCATCATATTCAACGATCTGCTTACGCCCCTCATAGTGCATATTTTCTACTTTTTTCTGTGCTTTTTCTACCGCGCGTGTTACCATTTTAGACTCTATGTACTCGCCATCTTCAACACCGAGTCTCTCCATGATCGCCTTAATCTTATCAGAACCAAAGATACGAAGAAGATTGTCTTCAAGAGAGAGGTAGAACTGTGTCGTTCCAGCATCACCCTGACGACCCGAACGTCCACGAAGCTGGTTGTCTATACGACGGTTTTCATGGCGCTCTGTCCCGATAATATAAAGTCCACCAAGCGCCTTGACTTCATCACTCACCTTGATGTCAACACCACGACCTGCCATATTTGTAGCAATGGTCACAGCACCTTTTGCCCCCGCATTTTTAATGATCTCACCCTCTTGAGCATGATTTTTTGCATTTAATACTGTATGTGCGATCTTCTCTTTTTTCAGAAGCTCATGAAGCACTTCTGAACGCTCAATAGAAGCAGTCCCAATAAGTACGGGTTGTCCAGTTTGAGCAAGCTCTTTGATCTTTACAATAACAGCGGCAAATTTTTCCTGCTCTGTTTTATAGATCAAATCATTGAGATCAACACGAGTTATAGGGATATTTGTCGGAATAGAGACTACATCCAAAGAGTATATTTGCGTAAACTCTGTTGCTTCTGTCTCTGCAGTTCCCGTCATACCAGCAAGTTTGTCATACATCCTAAAGTAGTTTTGAAAAGTGATATCTGCGAGAGTTTGTGTCTCCTCTTTGATCTCTACACCCTCTTTTGCTTCGAGTGCTTGGTGCAAGCCCTCAGAAAAACGGCGCCCTTCACTAAGGCGCCCTGTAAACTCATCTACAATAACAACTTCCCCATTATTCACAACATAATCAACATCTTTTTCAAAAAGATAATTTGCTTTGAGTGCTTGATCTAATACGTGAGAGAGTGAAGAATTTTCAGCACTATAGAGATTTTCTACTTTAAAAAGCTCTTCAGCTTTTGTGATCCCCTCTTCTGTGATCAAAACCACTTTATCTTTTTCATCGACGGTAAAATGCTGATCTTTTACAAGTTCAAGAGCGATCTTATTTGCATCACTATAATCTTGCATCGTTCTATTGGTCGGACCAGAGATGATAAGTGGTGTACGCGCTTCATCAATAAGGATCGAGTCAACTTCATCGACTATTACAAAGTTATGCCCACGTTGTACCATATGCTCTTTAGAATAGCTCATATTATCACGAAGGTAATCAAATCCAAACTCGTTATTTGTTCCATAGGTAATATCAGCATTATACACTTCACGCTTTTGCGCAGGGTCATACATCCCCTCTGTAATGATCCCTACACTATACCCCAAAAACTCATAAAGAGGACGCATCTCATTGCCATCTCTTGAAGCGAGGTAATCATTGACCGTTACAAGATGAACCCCTTTGCCAGTCATCGCATTGAGAATAATAGGAAGTGTCGCGACAAGCGTTTTTCCTTCCCCTGTCTTCATCTCAGCAATACGCCCTTGGTGCAGTACGATACCACCAATAAGTTGCACATCAAAATGTCTCATACCAAGGATTCTTTTACTTGCTTCTCTTGTGATTGCAAAAGAATCTTCTAAAACATCATCAAGAGTTTTCTCTTGTTCTAATACACTTCTTTTGAGTTCAAAAAAAGCATTTTGAAGCTCATCGTCACTCATAGCCTGGTACTGAGGCTCTAAACCATTTATGTTTTTGATTTTTTTTAAATATTTCTTTAATTCACGATCATTTGAAGTTCCAAATACTCTACCCATTAATGCTTGTAGCATCTTCAACCTTATACTTTGAAAATTTGTTTTATTCTATCATACAATAAATAATATTTTGCATAAACGGATAAATAGTCTCAAAGCAAGGAGAAGACAATTAATACTAATTAATATGTAAATCGAAGCTTTGCTATAATACTACGCAAAAGGAACTTCATGAAATTACTCACAGCCTTAGTCATTACACTCACTTATCTCTCAGCTTCTATCAGTGTCATAGACTCATTTGATGCTACTTTTGTACAAACAATTACAGATGAAAAATCCAAAATAATTACATATAAAGGGAGTGTACTTGCCTCAAAACCTCAAAGTGCCCTCTGGAGCTACAAGTCTCCTATATCAAAGGATGTCTATGTGAATCAAAATCTTATCACGATCATAGAACCTGAGATCGAACAGGTGATTATAAAACGCATTACTTCCGATCTCAATCTTTTTGAACTCATCAAAAAGGCAAAGAAAATATCTGAGGGACTTTATGAAGCGAGCTATATGGATAAGAAATATCTTATAGCATTCAAAGATGATCTCTTAGAGTCTATCTCTTACAAAGATGAGTTTGATAATAGTGTCAAGATCTTGTTTGAGAATCAAAAACAAAACAAAAAGATCGATCCTACCCTTTTTACACCCAAGATCCCTGTAGATTTTGACATCATACAAGAGTAGAGACTACGTTAACTTGAGTGAGGGTTTTGCGATCGCATACCCTTGCATAAAATCGATACCAAGAGCTTTGACCTTTTCATAAAGCTCTTCATTTTCTACATGTTCTGCAATGACCTTGACCCCGCCCTCTTTTGCAAAGGCGATAAGACTTTTGATGATAATCGTATGAGCGCTATTGTTTTCTAGCTCTCGAATAAGTTGACCGTCGAGTTTGAGATATTCCGCTTTGAGTTCAAGGATTCTGTTATAGATCAGAGCATCCGAGCCAAAGTTATCGATCACGATGTGAAATCCAAACTCTTTAAGTGCCAATATCTGCTCATCTATGATAGCCGTCTTAGTTAAAACGATATCTTTGACAACCTCAAGATAAACTCTACTTGGATCAATGGCATATTTTTCACACTTATACTTTAGAAATTCAAAAAGATAGTTTTCATGCAGGTCGTACATACTGATATTGAGCGAAAAATGAAAGTCATTATGTGTAAACATTTTAAATGCTTTGTCTATGACATTTTTCGTGATATGGGTAATGAGTCCAACAAGCCTCGCGCTATAGATAAACTTCTCGGCACTAATGAGATTGCCCTCTTCATCTTGAAGACGACAAAGAACCTCATAATGCTTCACTTCTTGAGTGGCACAATTTTTGATAGGCTGATAGTATGTTAAAAGCCTATCCTCATCAAATGCCTTTTTAAGAGCTTGTATCCAGTAAAGGTTTTCTCTTTGCTCTTGCATATACTCAGATCTTGGATGAAAGAAAGTGATCTGATCTCCCCCATAGTAGCGTGATTCTTTGGAAGCAGATTTTGCATTTACAAAGAGAATCTTCCCATTTCCAGAATCGATCCCGATAGAGAAGTTTACAAAGTGCGTATACTCATCGAATTCCACAGGAGCCTCTTTAAACATCGACTGTATCTGCTTTGCCAAAGAGAGTTCTTGATCTTGCGCGGCATCATCAAGTAAGATAACAAATTCATCTGCAGTGATATGAAAAAGCTCCCCATTTTTTGGTAAAAACATATTGAGTCTTTTTGCACACTCTTTTAAGAGCTTGTTGGCTTTTCCCATCCCATAGATAGAGTTTATAAAATCAAAATGATCGATGTTAAGATAAAGAAGGGACTGTTTTTCGCCACTCAGTGCAGTTTGGAGCGCATATTTACTAGGAAGTCTTGTCAGTTCATAGATATTTTTGCTCACATGGATATTATCTTCATACTCTTTGATCTTTTGAGCCGCTTTTTTTTCATTGATCATAAAGCGCCCGATCCTTTTTCTCTCATACTGAATTGTTTCATTGAGTTTTTCGATTTCTGGGCGAAGGTAGTCTCTTTGATGCGAGACTTTCATCAAGACAGAGTGAAGCGTGTCCACAAGTGTAAGCGCCTTAAGTGGTTTTGCCACAATAGCTTCTATACCTTGCGCATAAAACTCTAGTCGTTCTGCTTCACCTTGATTTTTGACCGTAACAACAATGATTAAAAAAGGATCTGTTTTTTTGAGATTTTGGATAAGTTGCACCCCACTCATGATAGTGGAAGAAGCGTCAATAATAGCAACATCATATCTGTTGAGCCTTGCATAGCTCAGACCTATGGTAGCATCACTCGCATCATCTACTTTATGAAAAACTTTGTGAAGTGCATCGGTAATATTTTTGAGTAGATCTTGATCTTCATCAATATAGAGCAAAGAAAGATTTTGAGAAAGTTTGAAGAGATCTTTTATATCTGCCATCATCGATCCTAAACTATAAAATTCAAAGGATATTCTAGCACTTTTTTATTAACACAATATTTTTTAATGATTAAGAACAGAGAAAAGAGAGCATGTGCATAACACATACTCTCTTTCTTGATGTAGAAAAAGGAGGGATTAAACAGGTTTAACTGTTACACCATATTTTTCTTCAGCGATCGTACGCTCTTCTAGGTGATAGTTTTCAATCTCGTTGAAGTTGAGATATTTATATACATCCGCAGCTTTGCCCTCAAGCTTTTGTGGAACGATACTCATATACTCTTCAACACTTGGGATACGTCCAAGTTTCGCACATACAGCAGCTAACTCTGCAGAACCAAGGTACACTTGAGTCCCTTTTCCTAAACGGTTGTCAAAGTTACGTGTCGATGTTGAGAACACTGTAGAACCTGGACGAGCACTTGCTTGGTTCCCCATACAAAGTGAACAACCTGGAACCTCAGTTTGTGCTTCTATCGCTTGGAATACATCGTAGTAACCCTCGTTGATCAGTTGTTGCTCATCCATACGAGTTGGTGGAACGATCCAGAATTTCTCAACTGCAACTTTGCCTTCACCACGCATAACTTCGCCAGCCGCACGGTAGTGACCGATATTTGTCATACAGCTTCCTAAGAATACTTCATCTACTTTTTCACCAGCAACTTCACTTAAAAGTTTTACATTATCTGGATCATTAGGACATGCTAAAATAGGCTCTGTAATCGTGTTGAGATCGATATTGATCACTGCTGCATACTCTGCATCAGCATCTGGTTTCATAAGAGATGGTTTTTCTAACCATTTATTCATCTTCTCGATACGACGAGCAAGTGTACGCTTATCTTCATATCCAGCTTCGATCATAGACTCTAAAAGAACTACGTTTGATTTAAGATACTCAACAACTGGTGCGTCATTTAAAAGAACTGTACAAGCAGCTGCACTTCTCTCAGCAGATGCATCTGAAAGTTCAAATGCTTGCTCCGCTTTAAGATCTGGAAGACCCTCGATCTCTAAAATACGTCCAGCAAAGATATTCTTCTTCCCTTTTTTCTCAACAGTTAAAAGACCATCTTGAATCGCTTGGTAAGGGATAGCATTTACAAGGTCACGAAGTGTGATACCAGGTTGAAGTTCTCCGCTAAATCTTACAAGTACAGATTCTGGCATAGTAAGTGGCATAGATCCAGTTACTCCAGCAAATGCAACGATCCCTGATCCACCAGGAAAAGAGATACCGATTGGAAAACGTGTATGGCTATCTGCCCCTGTTCCTACAGTATCTGGTAATACCATTCTGTTTAACCAAGAGTGGATAACTCCATCACCTGGACGAAGTGCAACACCGCTACGGTTTGAGATAAAGTCTGGCAATGTGTGGTGCATCGTTACATCCGAAGGTTTCGGATACGCTGCAGTATGACAAAATGATTGCATTACAAGGTCTGCGTTAAATCCAAGTGCTGCAAGCTCTTTGATCTCATCACGTGTCATTGGTCCTGTTGTATCTTGAGAACCAACTGTACTCATCTCAGGCTCACAGTACATCCCAGGACGTACACCATCAAGACCACACGCTTTTCCAACCATCTTTTGTGCAAGAGTAAACCCTTTTCCATTATCAGCTGGTTGCTCAGGTGCCAAGAATGCATCACTTGTTCCAAGACCTAATACACCACGTGCTTTGTTCGTTAAACCACGTCCAATGATAAGTGGAATACGTCCACCTGCACGTACTTCATCTGTGATCGTATTTGGGTTGAGTTTAAATGTAGCGATACATTTACCATCTTTGTGTGCCTCACCTTTGTAAGGGTAGATAGTTACCACATCCCCTGTTTCCATCTCTGATACATCAAGCTCTAATGGAAGTGCGCCAGAATCTTCACAAGTAGCAAAGAAAATCGGTGCGATGATTCCACCAAGAACAACCCCACCTGTACGCTTATTAGGAACACCTGGGATATCTTCACCCATGTGCCATTGCACAGAGTTTACTCCAGATTTACGGCTAGAACCAGTTCCTACAACATCACCAACGTATGCAACGTGATGCCCTTTTTTCTTAAGCTCTTTGATCGTCTCAATTGGGTTTTCCATTTTTGACTGAAGCATAGAATTTGCATGAAGTGGAATATCTGAACGTGTAAACGCCTCAGAAGCCGGAGACAAATCATCTGTATTTGTCTCACCAGGAACTTTATATACAGTCACTGTGATCTCTTCTGATAACGCCGGTTTGCTCGTAAACCACTCTGCATTTGCCCATGAAGTCATAACCTCAGTTGCTGCAACGTTTCCTGCTTTGTGTAACTCTTCTACATCATTAAATGCATCATATACAAGTAATGTATGCTTTAGGGCCTCTTTTGCTGCATCTACAACAGCACTGTTTGATGAGCTAAGTGCATCGATGATCGGTTTTACATTGTAACCACCAAGCATCATCCCTAACATCTCTACAGCTTTCTCAGGCGCAATAGCCGCAACGCTCACATTTCCAGCTACTACATCATTTAAAAATGCTGCTTTAACGTAAGCTGCATCATCCACACCTGGAGATACACGATTTGTTAAAAGATCTAACAACTCATCTGTACAGTCAGCTTTGATAAGTTCGATCAACTCTGCTGTTTGCTCAGCTGAAAGTGGTAATGGTGGTACACCAAGTGTCTCTCTCTGTGCTACGTGTGCTTTATATTCTTCAATAAATGCCATTGCTATTCCTACCTATATTAATTTCGAAAAATTATAACGAAATAAAAAGGGTGTGCAAGAGCAATGTTACTTTTCTCTACATTATGGAGTAATTTTATGATTTTAGTGTTTATATTCGTAACACTTAAAGTTTTCGACGCTTGATTTCTGCGTCAATATATTCTTTTTGAGAACCATGGTAGTTTCTTTGGAGCCACAAAAGGTAATGCTCTGGTATATCTCTATACGATAAGCCTTTATATTTTCCAAAACCCACTCTCTCTTCAAACTCTGTCTCTATGATATTTTCTTGGGATGTAGCCTGCATACCGAGGTGTTCTAGTAAAGAGCAGAAGCTTTCAAAGTTGAGGCGTTTTTGGATTACAAAGGTGTAGGTAGAGAAATCAAAGATCCCTTTTCTATTGCTCACAAAAGCTTGGATCTCTTGGATCTGCTCTACGCTAAGATCTTCGAGATTTTTTATATGGACACTAAAAGAGTTGGGATATTCTGTAAAAACAAATCGAGGTGTTACCATGAGTAAACTCCTTTTCTAGAGTATCTCACGGATACCTTTTGCATTTGGAGAGGAAAGGATCCCCTCAGCTTCGAGTTGCTCGATCACTCTTGCAGAACGGTTATAACCAATTTGAAGTTTTCTTTGTAGATAAGAGATCGATGTTTTTCTATCGGTGAGCACCACATTTTTTGCTTCGTTGAAAAGCTCATCAAGCTCTTCATAGGTATCCCCTGAACTCGAAGAGCTGCTCTCACTCTCCTCTACCAAAAAGCTCTTGTCGTAATTTGGCTCTCTTTGAGACTTAATAAAGTTGACGATCTTCTCGATCTCCTCTTCTGTACTCCAAGGAGCATGAAGACGTACAAGCCCAGTAGAGCCTGGAGGTGTAAAGAGCATATCTCCCCGCCCTAAAAGCGACTCAGCCCCTTGTTGATCAAGAATGATCTTCGAATCAACCCTTTGCCCTACTCTATAAGAGATACGTGATGGGAGGTTTGCTTTGATAAGACCTGTGACTACATCCACAGATGGACGCTGCGTGGCTACGACGAGATGTATCCCAGAAGCACGTGCCATCTGAGCAAGACGCGCGATAGAGTGCTCTACATCCTTTCCACTTGTCATCATAAGGTCTGCAAGCTCATCGATGATAACAACAATATAGGGAAAGTGCTCTCCACCCTCTTTTTTCACTTTCTCATTATAATTTTCTATATTTTTTGTGCGTGTTTGACTCATCAGCTCATAACGACGCTCCATCTCATTGACCATATTATTCAGGGCTACAATCGCTTGTTTTGCCTTGGTAATAACAGGAGTGAGCAGATGGGGAATATCATTGTAGATAGAAAATTCAAGCATTTTAGGATCGATCATCAGCAGACGCAGTTGATCGGGAGAATTTTTATACAAGAGTGAGAGGATCATTGCATTGATACCTACACTTTTTCCACTCCCAGTTGTCCCTGCGATAAGGAGGTGTGGAAGCTTTTTTAGATCCGTAATAAAAGGCTTACCAACAATATCCTTTCCAAGCACTATTGTCAAAGGTGATTTCGACTCTTGAAAAAGCTTGCTCTCTATGAGTTCGCGCAAGAAAATAGTATCGACGGTATCATTTGGTATCTCTATTCCTACTACATCTTTTCCAGGGATCGGTGCTTGAATACGGATCGTCTCAGCACTCAGTGCCATCGCTAGATCATCTTGAAGATTCAGTATCTTGGAGACCTTTACATTGGCTGCAGGCTTGAACTCAAAAGTGGAAACCACAGGTCCTGCGTAAGTGCGCACTACATCCCCATCTATTTTAAAGTGTGCAAGCTTTTCAATAAGGTAGCGGATCTTGTCATCCACTTCACTCTCATCGACACTATGGCTCGTTTTATCAGGCTTTTGTAAAAAATCTACAGGGGGAAGCTTAAAATTCTTTGGTTTTTCCGTAAAACCTTTTTCAATACTCTCTAAAAGTTTAGTATTCTCTTCGAGCTCATCCACAATCAATGCATTTTTTTGCTCTTTTATTTTACTTACAAGTTCTGTGATCGTATGGGGTTTTGGCTCCTCTGTTATAGGAGACTCTGGATGTTGCTCTTCTTGAACTATTGAAGCCGTTTCTTCTTTTATCTTTTCCTCATGTTTTATCTCTTGAGGTGTTTCTTTTTTTACCTGAAGAGACTCATTCTTTCTCAAGTAAGCTGGTTTATCAAACTCATCTTCAAATATCTCCTCTGGTACTTCGTAAGCTTCCTCTTCTTGTTCATACACATCGTCAATAGAAGCTGGGTACTCTTTATACTGTGCCTGTTGCTCTACTTTTTTTTTGATAGCATGGGAAAAAAGCGCCATCAATTCTTGTGTCGTTCTGTCAAGTAATATCACCAAAGAGACCATAGTGATAATAAACCAAAAGACCCATAAACCAAAAAAACCGATAAAAGGTGAGAGAAAATCTACAAAATCTCCTGCTATTTTGCCTCTAAATTCATTTGTAACAAGAAGTGCTTGTGCGAGTAAAAATGAAAAGAAGAGTAAAAAAGATGCAAGCAACACTTCGAGTTTGCGAAGATCAAAAGAGCTATTCTTGTAGAATAAATAAAGTGGAATAAGTGCGACAAAAAGATAGATAAAAGAGAGATACCCAAAATACTCATGATTAAATGCTGAAAAGAGCACTCCATAACTTCCCATCAATCCACTATCACCTAGAGCTGTTGCAAAACCAAGATAGAATAAAATACCAAAAACGACCAGAAATAGAGTATCTTTCAAACCAAATCACCTTTATATATGAGAGAATAAAATTAAAAAAGAAGTATAACCAAAAAAGCTCTTTGGGAGCTTTTTTTGGCAAAATGACAGAAAATCATTTAGAGATAATTAACAAGACTAAGTTTTGAAACTTTTCCTACAGTAGAGAGCATCGCTTCATAGGTCAATGAGAGCTGTGCGAGTTGCATCGATGCTTCTGCAAGGTCTGTATCAAGTACTGAAGAGCGCAGAGAAACCGTGCTCACTTCAAGGAGTGTTGCTCTATCGAGTGCTCTATTAAGAGAGTTTGAGTGCGCTCCTACTTGAGAGTGCGATTTTGTGACATGCTGCTGCAGATCTTCGATCATAGCGATCGCATTCTGGATTCCTACATTTCTTGGATTTCCACTTTCACTATCTGGATGAAGCTTATTCTCTTCGACCGAACGAATCATCTCATCTATCGTTTTGAAAAAGTCAGTTTTCGGGTCATTGATAGTCAATGCATTGTTCACATTAAATGTCATAATAGAACCCGTAGTTGTAGAGAAATCTCCACTTGTAGCATCAAAAAGAGAAAGTGTCGCTCGTGTATTTGAACTATTGAGCTGATTGAATTCTAATTTTCCATCATAAGTAAGTGAAGTTCCACCAACATTATTAGATGTGCGAACCGCACTATCGTAGTCCGCAGCACTAGCGCTTGCAGGCAGCGTATTTGTAACTATCATGTTAATGACATCCGTAAACTGTTGGTACGTCATCTCATCGGCATCTACGGCAGCTCTCCCATTTGGATCCATATTAAAAATATCATAGTTCGTCACCCCACCATCAGGTGAAAAAGTCGTACCAGATGACGCAAAGTCAATCTGTACATTGTATGGATTTCCACTCACATCTGTTCCACTTAGATTAAATGCTTTGCCATCAAGTGATTCCCCAGCAACTGCAGAAAGTTTTGTCGATGGAGTAGCGAATGCATTTGTTCCTTGGATAACTTGGGATACATTCGAGATGAGCTTTGATCCTTTTTTTTCAAACTGTGTCTGATCATATAAGAGGGCATCAGTTGTGATCGTACCATCGGTAGGAGCAAAATCAGACTTGACAAATTCTTTGACAAATAAACCTGGTGTGTATGTATCCGACATCACATTACGAAAGTTTGTTTCTGCTCCGTTTAGGTTACTTATATCTGTTACATCCGCGGCCAAACCTCCACTAAAATCGGTCGCTCCAACCATATGAAAATCAAGTTTACTAGAACCTTGCATTTTGTCTTGAACTAGAATCTCACCACGATCATTAAGAGATACATTTACTACATTCACATCTGAAGTGTTTCCATACGCTTCGCCGATCTTTTTGAGTAACTCACCAACACTATCCTCATCACTCATAGCGATTTTATCACGGAATGAACTTCCATCGCTTTGTCTACCACTTATGTAAAAGAAGTGCTTTGCATTTCCCGTATCTACAACATTGTCAGTATCCCCCATCATATCCCTGATAGTATCATTCGCTGTGATAAATTCCTCTTTACTCTCAAGCGGTGTATTTATATTTGTATAATCAGGGTATTTGGCAGTTAAGTTAAGACTATTTACATTAGTCGTGATCATGCGTTTGATTGTGGAGTCTTCACCTAAAAAAAGTTGTCCACCTGTGAGATTGTACTGTTGCTTTACATTTGAATCAATCAAAGCACTCATCGCTTCGTTGTTTCCACGGTAAGTGCCATCATCAGCAATAGGTTTTGTATCTACATCCGAACCTGCAAAGAGATATTTTCCATTGATTGAAGTATTTGCAAGATTTCTAAAATGATCTTCTAATCCACGTAGTTCAACTGCTATTGCATTAAGGGATGTACTATTTTGTGAGCCATTGGCCGCTTGAATAAAAAGGTTCTTCATCTTATCTAAGCTCATTTGAAAATCATTCAACACCACATCCGTTTGGTTTGAAATTTTCGCACCGCTCTGAGTACTTTTTTTGATCTGTCCAAGAATATTGATCTCATTATCAAGACGCATTGTTTCAGAAAAAACACGTACATCATCTTTTGCGTACTGAATCTTAACACCAGAAGAGATCTGTTTGTTCACGTCATAAAGCTTACTATTAAGCTGAGAATTGTTCTCACCGTAAACATGTTTGTAGTACATTCCTGATGTAACTCGCATAACGCACCTCCGTTTGCTATTATCGTCTTCTATTCACTAGCTATTCTAGCAATAAAAGTTCCATTTTATAGAATCGACTAAAAGTTATTTACTTTTAAGCTATATGTCACTATTATTTCACTCCTCAACAACACAAAGCCTGCGTGGTGGAATGGTAGACACGACGGATTCAAAATCCGTTATCTTCGGATGTGGCGGTTCAAGTCCGCCCGCAGGTACCACCTTGACTTTTAAAACTCCAGTTGCAATCTTCCATAAAAAGCAAGTTTATCTCGTGTTTCGTTCTGTGCATTATTCAAGTTCGTTTGCCCTATTACTCCCTTGCTATATCCACTCAGACCATCATATATTCTTGCATACGCTACACCAAGGTCTAGTCCGAGATATTTATGCAAACGCAACTGTGTCATCACGACACTATCTATTGCAACATCACTTCCTCTTTGAGGTGCATCTGTATTACCAAACCATCCAAAAGCGCCATAAAGTTTTGTCGTATCGTTGACCTTATAGCTCGCGTTAAGTTGAACAGAGCTCATTCCATATCCATTATTTGAGACATGGATCGAGTCGCCATCAAAACCTGTATCCGTTTGAGGCATCACAGTGACGATCCCTGTATATCCCCAGTAAGAGTTTGTTTTGGTAAATGACATAGGGACTAAAAACCCTCGCCCCTCATCATCACCTTGCATATGTGTCACAAGGAGTGAAGAGGAAAAACCATCCCGTTGATACTTTAACTTTGCCAAAAAACCTAAGCCCTCTGCATTTTTACCATGGCTAAAAAGAGATTTTTGCGTAGAGGAGTAAAGAATATCTGTATCAAGATCAAGATGCTCACTGAGTTTATAGTTGAGATTGAGCGCTATATTAAGATGCTTTCCTGAGTATGGTATCTCATTGACATCCAAGAGTGTTGTGGAGAGTGTAAACTTTGTACCTGTGTTTGGTTTAGTAAAAAGATCAGCTTGATATTGAATAATATCATCCTCTCGTGTCGTCTCATCATCTTCTCGAAGTGAAGCAACAAAATAGTGAAGTGCAAAGGTATCAAAGTTGTGAAAACCCTCAAGTGCAAAAGGATTATATCCCCATCCTTTTGAATAAAGAAGATCGTGATGATACTCCTCAACTGGCACCAAACCTGCACGCAACTGTATCTCTTTGAATGGCTTATAGGCGATATATCCATGACGTATTTGTACACCATTGCCAGCTGTATCGTTTGCATTGGTCACATTATCATTGGTGTGATTGAGCTGAAAACGTATTGAACTAGAGAGTTGATCACTAAACTCTATATCCACATTTTGACGGATTCTCGCACGCGCTGCGTTTTGTGTATCTTCCCCTGCTCTGTCATTTTCTACGGAATAAAAGTTGATACGATACTGCCCAGGAAATGAGATTTCATACTCACTTTGTTCTTGCTTTTTTGTCTCTTTGAGTGCATCGATCTGTTTTTGAAGTGATTCGATTTTGAGATTGATATCCTCAGAAGCAAAAACAACTTCAAAAATAGCTAATACGATTAAAACGATTTTCATTCGACACATAACCTTTCTTGGCATAAGCCCGATTTTTTATTTGCCTCATAGTATCCACCTATTGTAAAGTAAGTATAAAGTCTATAGAGTGACATATTTCTTTACAGTGCTGTAACTCACGCCACTTGATTGTGCGATAGAATAGTAGCTTATTTTTCTGTTTTCCATACGTAAGATATTGATAGCGTTTTGTATCTTTGCTTTAGCTCTATCGCTTCGTATTTTAGTGGCTTTGAGGGCAGATTTTGATTTTTTGCTCACATCTCTTTGCTCTTCGATCTCTAGTTGTTTTTTGATCTTAGCTTCAAGTTCTCTATTTTCTATTTTTTTGAGTATGTACTCAACCTCTTTTTTATTCAATGTGAGTCTCATTGACACCCCGTGCTCTTATTTTTGCTCTTATTGTACAGATTTTCTACTTTAGATCTTCTAACATAGCTTCGTAGTTCTTGCGATTTAGTGCTATACTTAGGGATAAAAAGCTAAAGGGATGATCGCTTGATACTAGAAAACCTCAAAGATACACTCCAAGAAAAACTCAAAGAGCTCAAAAAAATCTTTGGCGTTGTTGATGAAAAAGAACCTATCTCTTTTGAACTCTCCGAATTTATGCAACAAACAGAAAGTGCACTTCAAAAACTCCCAACTAACTACCGTGAACTCTTTGAGATCAAGGCTATAGAACATCATAACTTATTTGTAGGAAGACAAAAAGAGTTTGAACTCCTCAGCACCAACTTTACAGACTGGCAAAAAGAACGATTTGTCACCTGTGCGCTCATAGGAGAAAAAGGTGGAGGGTCTACATCCATACTCAACTATTTTCTCCATACTATCGAAGATATAGAGGTCATCAGACACGAACTCCATCAAAAGATCTATACAGAAAACTCCTATATGACTTTTGCCAGCACTCTTTTGGGGGCAAAAGATATCAATAATAATAAAGAACTTATCGAGTTTGTCAATAACTCAGAACAACGACACATTGTCGTTTTAGAGAATCTCCAACATATGTTTTTAAAACGTGTCGATGGCTTTATAGCGATGAAAATGCTTTTTGAGTTGATGTCTTACACCACAAAGAAGATCTTTTGGATAGGTACCTTTACCCCTGCTTCTTGGAACTACTTGGATAAAACCATCTCTGCATCCAACTACTTTACAAGTGAGATTACACTTGAACCCCTACCATACGAAACGATAAAAGAGATTATCTTAAGACACAAAGATTTTGGGCAATACGAAGTAGAGTATCTGGCAAGTGAACAAACCCAGCAAAGCAAAAGCTACAAAAAACTCAGCGATGAAAAAAAACAAGACTACCTCGAAGAACAACTCTTCAAACTGATCCATAAACTCTCCAATGGCAATGTTAGCCTTGCAAAACTTTACTGGATGCGTGCGATCGAAGGGATAGAAGAAAACCATCTACGAGTGGAAGAGATAAGCGACCTTGATTACTCTTTTGTCAAAAACCTTTCGGAAAACTATCTTTTTACCTTACAAACACTCCTCGTACATGATGGACTGATTTTGCAAGATTTCTCTATCGCTATCAACGAACCGCAATACACGTGCCGCAATATTTTAATGCCCATGCTCGAAAAAGGTTTACTGATCCAGCCAAACAAAAAATACAACATCAATCCTGTGATATACAAGCATATCTATGACTATCTTGCATCCAAAAATTTTATTCACTAGAGAGGAATCTTTTTTATGAAACTACTTTTTATACTATCTCTTCTTTGTCTCCAAACACTCTTGGCCATCGAGATACCAGAAACACTTAAAACACCAGAGACTGCGAGTCCACTTGAGTTTTTTTCTATCATCTCTTGGTCCAATATCTTATGGACGATTTTTCTCTTTACAATCAGCTACTTCTTTATGCAAATACTTACAAAAACACTCATCTTTTTTGCAGAAAAAAGCTCCAGATTGCGTATCACTATCAAAAGTCTCATCCCAATTTTACGCATCGGTCTTTGGACCATTATCATTGTACTCATCATCAAAGTGATCTACAATCCTCCTGTTGAGATGTTGATGACCGCACTTGCATCCGTAGCTATTGCTGTGGGTTTTGCAGCACAAGATCTTCTCAAAAATATCTTTGGTGGTTTAATGCTCCTTTTTGACCGCCCTTTTAAAGTGGGTGATAAAATAGGTCTAGGAGAATACTACGGAGAGGTAATCAACATAGGACTGAGAACTACGCGTATCGTAACTGATGATGACTCTGTGATCGTAATTCCAAATATGGACCTGATGAACCGCTCGGTCTCCAACACAAATGCCGGAGAGCTCTACTGCCAAGTGGTAGCGGATATAGCGCTTCCTATCGATATAGACACACAAAGAGTACGTAAGATAGCTATAGAAGCAGCTCAAGTATCAAAATATATCTATCTCAACAAGCCAATTGTCGTACTTTTTAGCAATAAGATCTATCAAAGAAAGTCTTTTTTGAACATGCAAATCAAAGCCTACGTAATGGATATTCGCTATGAATGTGCCTTCAAAAGTGATATGACGGAGATCGTTCTTCGAGAACTACTCAAGCAGAAGATTTTGGATAAAGGAGATCTTGAGTAAAAATAGAGCAACGATTGGTTTATTTTCTATGTTTTTTCACTGCTGCGTAGGCTTCATTGAGAGCTTGAGTCTTTTGCTCTGCAAATTTCAGCATCTCCTCTGGTAGGTCTTTGCTCGCTATAGAATCATAATGGTACTCTTTTATAAGTCTTCTGTAGTTTGCTTTTATTACATCCCAAGGATCACTCTCTTTGGATTCTAAGACTTTGTAGTACTTATCCAAGTCATTTGTCGCTTGATTCGTGCTGTTGTTATGATATTTGTATCTATTAGCTTGGCTATACTTTTGTGGGTTAATGATAGAAAGTCCTATCACTAAAAAAAAGTTAAATGGGAAAAAAAGTATCGCAGGGGCAAAAATAAGCAACAATATTCCGATGATAATGCTTCCAAAACAAAATCCAAGCCATAAAACCTCCAAAAAGATACCCAAGGCAATGAAAGCAAGTCCGAGGAGTGTTCTCATTTATGCCACTAGTCTCTTGAGAGATTCTGGATAATATCGCGAATCTCCTCTTTATCAAAAAATATATTCATCGAGAGTTCATTGCTAAACTTTTTGAGTAACTCACTTTTTTTAGCCACCATCGCTTCTTCATCATCTTCTAAAGCATCTAGGGCAGATCGAAGCTGCTGTCGATACTCATTGATTATCTCTTGGCGTTTTTGTTCTTTGGTCTGAATCTCGCTTGGTGGCGTACTGCGAAGTGTAAGAATGATGATCAAAATAAAGATCACAATGCCACCAAGAGAGTATATTATTTCACTATCCATTTTTTCCTATTCATCTATAAAATTAAATACCCTCTAAGTATATCCAATCTCATGAAACTTATACCATTTGCACCGTTTTTTATTTTTAATCGAGTAGATGTTATAGGTAAACTTTCTTCCACACTCTTGGCACTTAAAAGTTGCACGGTTTTTAAACTTGTTGTAGTTTACAAAGAGAAAATTCCCTACCTGATCACCCTCTTTGTAGATGATCTTTTCATTTTTTGCATAAGACTCTTCAGCGATTTTCGCGTCTTCTCTTTGCTTGATAAGCCAAGTCGGCTCTTCGTCTTCTTCAAATTCATAGCTCACAAGAACGACCACCTTGCAAAAAATCATACATCCGATCAAAATACCGCTCGATCCCCACAAAACTATGATCTCCACCTTCCTCTACGACTTGAAGCGAGTCAGCAAACTTTTGTGTAGCGTAGCTATAGTCTAAGATCTCATCGCCCTTTTGCACCAAAAGCATAAAACGCTCAGGTTCAATAGAGTTTACTTGGTAGCGATGTAACATCTCTATATGCCCCTCATTCCATTCAAAGATAGAACCATCGTGATAGCTTTTCCCTCGGGTGATAGTGCGTGAGAGCGTATTATAAGGTTGTACGGCGGGGTTAATGAGAGCAGCTTTTGTTTTGTACTTTGTAGCAAGATAGATACTATAAAATCCACCAAGTGAAGATCCCACAAAAGCCACCTTTTGACCAAGAGCGATATAGGATTCTGCGAGCTCTTCTAGAGTACTCATAGCGAGTGTTGGGATGTAGGAGAGTGAGGGCGCGATAAAACGGTAGTTTTTACCCCTTGCATACTCACGAAACAAAGAAGCTTTCTTTCCCTCCCCGTTTCCGCCAAATCCATGGATGTAGATCAGTATCATCATTGCTCC
Organism: Helicobacteraceae bacterium; assembly: GCA_021163845.1. GTDB lineage: Bacteria > Campylobacterota > Campylobacteria > Campylobacterales > Sulfurimonadaceae > Sulfurimonas. Next base: position 22,520 of record JAGGTH010000081.1, read on the forward strand.
TCTCAAATATAAGGTGTATTGTAGTAAACAGAGACTTAAGAGTAATAGTTCCTTCGTTCATAAAACTTCTTCAAGAGAAAAAATGGTATCCTTTCGACTTTAAATTCAAATCAATTTTATACGTTAAAACAAGGGACGGCAATGATCAATTCTCTACGTGGAATGAATGATATTATGAGTGAAGACTACGAGCGCTTTACATACTTTATAAATACAGCAACAAAAATAGCACAAAACTATGGTTTTCATTTTATCGAAACGCCACTTTTAGAAGAAACTGCACTTTTCAAAAGAAGTGTGGGTGAATCGAGTGATATCGTGGGCAAAGAGATGTATCAATTTATCGACAAAGGTGAGAATGATGTGTGTCTGCGTCCTGAGGGTACAGCAGGTGTTGTGCGCGCCTTTATCCAAAGAAAGCTTGACCGAGCAGGTGGTTTGCACCGCTTTTTCTACCATGGTGCGATGTTTCGTTATGAGAGACCACAAAAGGGGCGCTTACGCCAGTTTCATCAATTTGGTGTAGAAAGCTTTGGTGAAGCAAGCGTCTATGAAGATGCGACAATGATCATGATGGTTGCTGATATTTTAGATGCATGTGGAATCGGCTATAGATTGCAGCTCAACTCCCTCGGAGACCACAACTGTATGCCACAGTACCGCGAGAATCTTGTAGGCTATGTCAAAAATATTGCCGATCAGGTATGTACAGATTGTGTGCGACGAATAGACACAAACCCTATCCGTGTGCTTGATTGCAAAAATGAGAACTGCCAGAGTCTTTACAAAGATGCACCAAAACTCATCGACAACCTCTGCGGTGAGTGCGATGAGGATTTTGCTACCCTTCAAAAGATTTTAGATGATGCGGGGATCAAATACGAGATCGATACAAACCTTGTGCGCGGGCTTGATTATTACTCCAAAACAGCTTTTGAGTTTGTAAGTGACAACATCGGGAGCCAAAGCGCCATTGCAGGGGGTGGACGCTACGATAAACTTGTAGAGTTTTTAGATGGGCGTGCTACTCCTGCGGTAGGTTTTGCAATGGGGATCGAGCGTTTGATGGAGCTTATCGTGATGCCCGAGACAAAGCGTGAGGGATACTATATCGGTGCAATGGATGAAGAGGCACTTCCTCTTGTGATACAGCTTGCACAAAAGAAAAGAAAAACAGATAAAACGACTTTAGACTATAAAGCAAAAAATCTTAAAAACCACCTCAAGGCAGCAGACAAAATGAATGCAAAATACTGCTGTATTATTGGTGAAGACGAACTTAGAAGTGAAACTATCTGGATCAAAGATCTTGAAAACAAAACAGATGAAAAAATAGCAAGTGTAGACTTCTAGTGATCGAGTATATCAGTATCTCTTGGAATTTTTTCATCCAGTTTTTCGACTATTTTGTTTTCCTGCTTCTCCTTGGGCTTGTTTCACTCTTTGTGTATGACAAATACATCCAAAGAAAGCACTCTCTTCTCATCAACTACCCAGTTATTGGACGTATGCGCTATCTATTTGAAGCCTTACGTGAGCCTTTACGCCAGTACTTTGCTGAAGAGACTTTTTATCAGTCTAAAGACAAGGTAGACTGGGTATACAAAGCAGCCAAGAATGTACCAAACTACCAATCCTTTTCGGTCAACCAACCTTTCTCAGGCTCACGCTTTATCATTAAACACGTCACAAACGTACTCAACGAAGATGAAGTAGATGAGGATGTAAGTGTCACTTTTGGCGAAAATCGAGAGATCCCCTTTGTCTCGCACACCCCAATTATCCGCTCTGCTATGAGTGATGGAGCCCTCTCGCCTGAGGCGGTACGCGCTTTTTCTATTGCAGGAGCGACAACAAAGTTAACCATCAATACAGGAGAAGGTTCTCTTACATCCAATCATCTTTTTACTCACAAACCAGACCTAAAAAACTGTGACTATTTAGAGATTGTCAAGCATACACCTCTCTCTGAGTTCGTTTTTAAGGTGGGTGATCTGTTCTTTAACCGTGCCATTGCTCTTAAATGGTACAGAACACTTTTACTTAATAGAAAAACGCAGAATACTTATATCTACGATACTGCTTCTCACATTCTCTTTCGTGTCAATTGGAACGCTCCTCTCGATGCTTTTCCAAAAGAGGTACCCCAAGATATCCCAAATATGATCTTTCAGATGAGTTCGGGACTTTATGGCGTGCGCGATAAAAATGGAGCTTTTGATGCTTTGCGTTATCAAAAAGTAATGAAGTTTTGCCGTATGACCGAGATCAAAATAGCTCAAGGTGCGAAACAAACAGGAGGAAAACTTGCAGCAAGCAAGGTCAATGCCGATATCGCTTACTACAGAGGTGTAGAAGAGGGAAAAGATCTCTTCTCCCCGAACCGTTTTCCTTACGCTGATTCTATCTCTCATCTCCTTGACTTTGTAGAGACACTCCAAAAACTCTCAGGCAAACCTGTAGGCTTTAAGATCGTCATTTCCGATACAGCTTCAGTCGAAGAGATCGTTATCGAAATGACAAAAAGAAAAAAGGAAAATAAACCTCTTCCTGATTTTATCTCTGTTGATAGTGGCGAAGGCGGAAGTGCGACAGCTCCACTTGAACTCATGGAAAGTGTCGGGCTTACAACCAATAGTGCTTTATACGTCCTAGACTCTATTTTGAAGCGTCATGGTATTCGTGATGAATTAAAAATCATTGCAAGTGGAAAGATTTTAACTCCTGATGATGCTATAATCACACTTGCTATGGGTGCAGATGCCATAGGGATCGCGCGAGGATTTATGATGAGTGGCGGTTGTATTCGTGCTCGGATGTGTTCTGGCTTTGGCTCTCATGTGTGTCCTGTGGGTATGGCGACACAAGATAAGAAAAAAAGAGCATCGTATCTCGTAATAAAGAAGGGCAAGGATATAGGCAACTATCACCTTAATCTCATCAAAAGTATGAAAGTTGTTCTTGCGATTATGGGTGTCAAGCGTATAGCTGAGCTTAAAAAATCTCACTTGACCTTTAGAAATACAAATGGGGAAACTTATTTTGACATCGATGCATACTTTCATCAAAAATTACATATTTAGGATTACATTATGAAAAACTTTGGTCTGAATATCTGGTCTAACAACAACTTCATCATAGAAGATGGTCATATTAAACTCAACTACAAATCGATGCCCTCACTCTTAGAGATCACCGAGGAGATACGTCAAAATAATATCAAGGGACCTATTTTGCTGAGATTTCCCCATCTTATTAAAAAGCAGATCCGTACTCTTTATAGCTACTTTGATAAAGCGATCCAAAACAATAATTACAAGGGAAATTTTCAGGCGGTTTTCCCCCTTAAGGTCAATCAGTTTCCAAATGCTGTAGAAGCTGTTACATCCCAAGGCAAGCAATATAACTACGGGCTTGAAGCAGGAAGTAAAGCAGAGCTGATCCTTGCAATGAGCGAAACCCCAACAGGAGCTAATATCACTGTCAATGGTTTCAAAGACAAAGAGATGCTCACTCTAGGGTTTATCGCTGCACAAAGTGGTCATAATATCACGATCACCATCGAGGGACTTAACGAGCTTGAGACCATCATTGAAGTGGCAAGTGAGTGTGATCTCAAAGTGCCAAATATCGGTATACGTGTACGCTTACACAGTGCAGGAAGCGGTATTTGGGCAAAAAGTGGTGGGATGGACGCAAAATTTGGTCTTACATCCACAGAGATCATCGAAGCGATCGCTCTACTTAAAGATGCAAAACTTCTTGACAAACTCAGTATGATCCACTTTCATATCGGCTCACAAATGTCAGATATTGCCCCACTCAAGCGTGCACTCCGCGAAGCTGGGAATATCTATGCAGAGCTCAAGATGATGGGAGCCGACGCGCTTCGCAGTATCAATATCGGTGGGGGTCTTGCTGTAGAGTATGACCAACACGTGATGTCAAGCGCGCGCAACTACTCTATCGATGAGTTTTCCAGTTCAGTTGTTTTCTTACTCGGTGAGATCATGAATGCAAAAGGGGTCGATCATCCAGATATCTTTACAGAATCGGGTCGTTTTATCGTTGCTTCACATGCGGTACTCATCACCCCTGTTTTAGAGCTTTTTTCTCAAGATTATCAAGAAAAACTACTCAACTTTAAAGAGATCAATCCGCCACTTATTGAAGAACTCATTGAGCTCAATACACTTCTCAACAATACCAACTGTATCGAGTACCTGCACGATGCACTCGATCATATGGAATCGATCCTGACACTCTTTGATCTAGGGTATATCGATCTACAAGATAGATCCAATGCAGAGATCTTAGTGCATAACATTATCAAAAAAGCACTCTATCTTAAATCTGCAAACCCAACAGATGAGCTCGAACAGCTCCAAACAAAACTCCAAGAGCGTTACTTGATTAACGCTTCTATTTTTCAAAGTTTGCCTGATTATTGGGGTCTAGATCAAAACTTTCCTGTGATGCCACTGCACCATCTCAACACCACTCCGCTTCGTGCGGCTTCACTATGGGATATCACCTGTGATAGTGATGGGGAAATAGGATTTAACCCTGAGAGACCTTTGTATTTGCATGATGTCAATCTCGATGAAGAAGATTATTTCTTGGGCTTTTTCAATGTGGGTGCTTACCAAGAAACACTCGGGATGAACCATAACTTATTTACACATCCAAGTGAGTATACTATCAGCATCACAGAATCAGGATATGAGATCAAAAATGCGATAGAATCCAAAAATATCTTGGATATTTTAGAGTCTATCGGCTATGATAAAAATGAAATTTTAAACAAGCTTAAATCTGATCTTTCCAAAAGTGATTTTATTACAGAAAAAGAAAAAGATGATACACTTGCAAAACTTGAAGAGTTCGTAAAACAAAACGGCTATTTACGAACCACTAACTAATTGTCATAAAGGATTTTCTTGGGAGTTTTTGCAGATATCAAAGAAGATTTTTCTAATGTTTATAAGACAGATCCAGCACTCACTTCACGTTTAGACTTTATTTTTGGGTATCCTGGCGTTTGGGCTGTTGCTTGGTATCGTCTTGCCAATAAACTCTACAAAGCCAACTTCAAAAGCCTCGCTAGAATGATCATGGGAATCAACCAGATCCTCACCAATATCGACATCCACCCTGCTGCTACCATCGGACGCCGTGTTTTTATCGATCATGGTACGGGTGTGGTGATTGGTGAGACCGCTATCATCGAAGAGGATGTGATCATCTATCAAGGGGTCACACTCGGTGGTGTCTCTTTGGTACAAGGAAAGCGTCACCCTACTATCAAGCGCGGCGTTGTTCTAGGGGCAGGAGCAAAAGTACTTGGGAACATCACGATCGGTGAGTATGCAAAAATAGGTGCGAACTCTGTTGTGGTAAAAAACGTTCCTGATTGCTCTACTGCTATTGGGATCCCTGCTCATGTGATCGAAAAAGGGAGATGTAAAGATCCATTTATGCACAACATGCTCCCTGATATCAACAAAGAGATGTTTGAGTATCTTCTCAAACGTGTCGCGATCTTGGAACACATCTTGGTCGAAGACAATAAACAGCTCCTTGAAGAGGATCTTGAACTCGAAAACATCTACGAATCATTTATTAAAGCGATGAAAAATTAAACATTTTTCGCGCAAAAATCGCTCTTTTTTGAGTATAATTCCACTATTATTTTTCAAACAAAGGGTTAACAATGCTAACTGACCGCATTAATACGCTATCTGAGTCGATCACGATGGCGATAACTGCTCTTGCACAAGAGCTTAAAGCACAGGGAAAAGATATCATTAGCTTTTCTGCTGGTGAGCCAGATTTTGATACACCACAAGTGATCAAAGATGCGGCAATTGAAGCGATCAACAGTGGATTTACAAAATATACTGCTGTTGATGGGATTCCTGCCTTACGTGAAGCGATCGCGGCAAAACTCAAAAGAGAAAACAATCTTGAGTATGCTCCAAATCAAATCATCGTAAATAATGGAGCAAAGCACTCTTTATTTAACCTTTTTGCGGCAACGATCCAAAAAGGGGATGAAGTGATTATCCCTGCCCCGTACTGGGTAACCTACCCTGAACTTGTACTTTACTGTGGTGGAAGTGTCGTAGAGATCCAGACGAGTGATGCAACAAAATTCAAAATAACACCAGAGCAACTTAAAGCTGCACTTACACCAAAAACAAAGATGCTCGTACTTACATCTCCATCAAACCCTACAGGTGCTGTGTATACACACGATGAGCTTGTCGCACTTGGTGAGGTTCTCAAAGGAACTAATGTCATCGTAGCGAGTGATGAGATGTATGAAAAACTAATCTATGATGGTGAGTTTACATCCGCAGCTGCAGTGAGCCAAGATATGTATGAGCGTACAGTAACTATCAATGGACTGAGCAAATCTGTAGCGATGACAGGATGGCGTTTTGGCTATATGGCAGCACATAATACTGAGCTTATCAAAGCGACGAAAAAGCTTCAAAGTCAAAGTACATCTAACATCAACTCTATCACGCAAAAAGCAGCTCTTCCTGGGCTTGATGGGCGTGCAGATGCAGATATCGAGATGATGCGCCAAGCCTTTAAGGCGCGCCGTGATGAAGCTGTTGATCTCTTCAATGCGATCGATGGACTCAGCGTTGTCAAACCTGATGGAGCGTTCTATCTGTTTGTGAACATCCAAGAGGTGAGCAACGACTCTATGGAGTTTTGTAAACAACTCTTAGAGAAAAAAGGTGTAGCACTTGTTCCAGGTGTAGGTTTTGGAAGTGAGGGCTATTTTAGATTTAGCTTTGCGACAGATATAGAGAGTATCCGCAAAGGGATCAAAAGAATCGAAGAGTTTGTTCAAGAAATCAAAGCTTAACTTTTTCAAGGATGTGGAACTCTCCACATCCCAAGCCCCTCCACCCCTCCCACTTCAAACAATCAAAAAAATAAAGGAAAAAATTTGTTAGCAAAATATCTCAGAAAAGATGAATGGTTCTCAAATATACGAGGTGATATCCTCTCAGGTCTTGTCGTAGCACTTGCACTTATTCCAGAAGCGATCGCCTTTTCTATAATAGCCGGAGTTGATCCTAAGGTTGGGCTCTATGCTTCTTTTTCTATGGCAGTCATTATTGCATTTGTTGGTGGGCGTCCAGGGATGATCAGTGCAGCTACGGGAGCCATGGCTCTACTTATGGTTACCCTTGTCAAAGAACACGGCTTAGAGTACCTCCTGGCTGCTACAGTGCTTACAGGTATTCTTCAGATGCTTGCAGGGCGTTTTAAACTCGGTCAACTTATGAGCTTTGTACCACGCGCGGTTGTGGTTGGATTTGTGAATGCTTTGGCGATCCTCATCTTCATGGCACAGCTTCCAGAGCTTAGTAATGTCACATGGCATGTGTATGCACTTACACTAGCAGGTCTTGGGATCATCTACCTTTTTCCTTACATCCCAAAGATAGGGACACTTTTACCATCCCCTCTTGTGACGATCGTCGTACTCACCCTTTTTGTCTACTTTATAGGTGTTGATGTAAGAACTGTCGGCGATATGGGGCAACTTCCAGACACACTTCCTATCTTTTTGATCCCTGATATTCCTTTGAATTTTGAGACACTCCTTATCATCTTGCCTTACTCTATCTCTCTTGCAATGGTTGGGCTTTTAGAGTCTCTCATGACTGCAACTATTGTCGATGATCTCACTGATACAAAAAGTGATAAAAACCAAGAGTGTACAGGCCAAGGGATCGCAAATATAGCAACAGGTTTCACTGGTGGTATGGCTGGTTGTGCGATGATAGGACAGTCTGTTATCAACATCAAGTCAGGTGGACGTGGACGTCTCTCAACTTTTGTTGCAGGGTTCTTTTTGCTTATGATGGTGGTTTTTCTGAGTGACATCATCTCTATTATTCCTATGGCTGCACTTGTGGCGATTATGATCATGGTCTCTATCGGTACCTTTGACTGGGGCTCGATCAAAAAGCTAAAAACCCTTCCGATCTCCACAAATATAGTGATGATAGCAACTGTGGTCGTGGTCGTATTTACCCACAATCTCGCTCTTGGTGTATTTGTAGGAGTGCTCTTAGCATCACTCTTTTTTGCAAACAAGATCAGCCACTTTATGTACAATGAAAGCTCATACGATGAAGCAAATGATACAAGAACTTATAAAGTTGTCGGACAGGTATTTTTTAATAGTGCCGATAAATTTTATGAATCTTTTGATTTTAAGGAAGTTGTAGAAAATATCGTGATAGACTTATCCAAAGCTCATTTCTGGGATATTTCAGCGGTACACGCTCTTGATAAAGTAGTGATAAAACTTCGCCGTGAAGGTGCAAATGTAAAACTCATCGGGCACAATGAAGCAAGTTCTACGATCATTGACCGTTTTGGGATCCACGATAAACCAGAAGAGATCGAAAAAGTGATGGGGGGACATTAAAGAGATGCAAAATATCAAGGATATCAAAGAGGCTGTTTTTGCCTGTGTAGATGGTTCAAGATTTTCAGAGGCGGTGTGTGAGTATAGCTTACATATCGCAAAACAACTCTCCCTTCCACTTGTGTTACTCAACACTATAGAACATCCCAATGCCTCTTCTGTAACGAACCTCTCAGGCAATCTTAGCCTTGGCGAGAGAGAAGATCTCCTTGATGAACTCTCCCAAGAGGATGCGGCAAAGAATAAAGAGACGCGCACGCAGGGCAAAGAACTTCTAACAACACTCAAAGAAAAAGTGAAAGTTCAAGGCTTTGAAGATGTAATAACATTGCAACGCCATGGCACACTCTATGAAAACCTCAAAGACCTTGAGGAGAAGCTTCGCGTCGTACTCTTTGGTGTTTCGGGTATGGGACACTTTGCTGAGGGTGTAGAGATAGGCTCTCAAGTGGAAGATATCATCCGTGATATTGATGCTCCTATCATCCTTATCAACAAAGAGTTCACGCCAATTCATAAAGTGATGATCGCTTTTAATGGGGCAAGTGGATCGGTGCGCGCTCTTGAAGAGGTATCTGCTTCTCCAATGCTTGCAAAAGATGTAAAACGTTATATCGTAACGGTAAATAAAGATATCCAAAAAGCCCAAGAGCTTTCACATCAAGCAAAAGATCTTATCCAAGACAAGTCTCTTAACTGTGAGTATATCTCCAAAGCAGGAGATCCTCTTGAGAGTATCTTGGGATGTATAGACAACAACGATATCGATATGCTCTCTATTGGCTCGTATAGCCATGGAAAGCTCAAAACTGCACTCTTTGGAAGCTTTACAACGAAGCTTATTAAGAATGTAAAGGTTCCACTTATTATTTTAAAATAGTAAGTACTTTTTTGACAGACTGAAGTCTGTGTTACGAGATATTACGAGAGTAATCTCTTCGTGACACAAAGATCAGTCATCAAGTGAAAAATCTTTCACGTACAAAATACTTACCCCCTGCCCCGTTTCATCTACATCCACATCCAAACGAATATTGCGAGAAAGACTATATTGTAAGATTATACTCGAGACCGTATCGTTTTTGTACACTATACGAAAATCTTTATCCAGTTTTGCCCCGATCTCATAGCCTAGAGTTCCCTCTTCATTAGTGAGAATATTGAGCGTATCTACTTTGATCATATCACTTTGATTGAGCATCTCCTTGAGTCCACTCCCAAGCAAAAGAGCGCTTACAGAGCCCTTTGTATCTCCTGTACTAGAAGTATCAAAAACAGAAGATGCTCTCTCACCAAAGAGAATATAAGAGAGGATATCCTCTTGACTCATCGCAGGTTTTGAAGAGAAAATAATGACAGGATCTTCCATTGTATGGGTGATATATATCTCGATGTCGATCCCATCGAGGGTGTAATGATGAAGCTTAAGATTGAGCTGTGGGTTGATCCGCTCTGTACCCTTAAAAGTAAGCTCACTTTTGTCAAATTCAAAGATTCTATCACTTACATTTACCTCTCCACGCTCTATAGTTATGCCACCAAGTATCACCAAAGCCCCGCCACTTTCTTGAGAGAGTTGAAGTACAGGAACAAATTCAAGTTCAATGTTTTCATTGTTGTATTTGATAGGTTTTTTTGCATTGATCTTGATATCTATCTCTCGTTGTGTTTGCACCTCTTCTTTGACATCTTGAAGGATGATAATATCTTTGTCTGTGATCTTATAATCCTCTTTTGGCATATAAGAGATCACCCCATCTAAGATACTTACCTCCCCTTTTACCTTTTGCTTGCCTCCAAACTCTATATCTACTTCTAGATCCATTGCAAGAGTAAGATTTGCATCTTTGGAGTTATAGATAAAGCTATCACTTTGCAGATGAAGTTGTGCTTTTTTTTCTAAGGGTGAGATGCGACCTGTAAGTAAAAGCTCATTATTGATAAAAACGCTTTCTAAGAGGATCTCTTGATCGCTTTGTATAGAGATTTTAGATGCTTTGGTGGCGAATATCTTCTGATCTTGTAAAAACATCGTATAGCTATCGATAAAGAGTTGTTTGTTTTGATAAGAAAGACTCAAAGAGACATTCTCCCCTTGATAGATACTCTCTTCATCAAGCTGGATCTTATACCAAGGGATATCAATTTTACTTTTGATAAGGAGTTCATGAGCAAAGAGGAGTGTTGTGGTACTTTGAAGCTTTGCATCATAACGTAACTCTTGCTCCTCTTGAATGATACCTAGTTCTAAAAGAAACGCATGGAGTGATTCTAGCTCTGAGTAGATCGTCAGCTCTTTTTTCTCCATATCTCCTAGAAGATGAAAATGATTTGAAGCGATACGTCCTCCACCCTCTATACTCTTTTGCTCTCTTGTAAGTTGTAGTTTTAAAAGCAAGGAGTCTAGAGAGAGTTTTGTCTTATCCTCTTTGTGTTCGACAAAAAGCTCTAGTTTTTGCATCTTTGGATCAACATCTTGAAGCTCTATCATTGCTTGGAGTGTTTGCATATTTTCTTGGAGCTTAAGCAGACCACTCGCATGAACATATGGGCTTTGTACTTGGTAACTGTAGTTTTGATAATCTGTGGAATGAACTTGGAGTCGATACTCCTGCATAAACATCTCTAGATCAAGATGCTTTGTATCGCCTGCTACATCCAGAACTATCTTTTGGGCAAAAAGATCCTCTACATTTACTTCCATCTTACTGATAAAAGCCCCTTTGGTATCTACACTCCCCCTTTGAGACACCTCAATACGATGCTCTTGAACCAAGAGCGCAGAACTTGAATCAACAAATATCTTCTCTTGTGCAAAGGGATATTCTATCCTTATAGAACTCTCTTGGAGTTTGATATCTTCATTCTCTTTCAAAGAGATAGTATCAAGCTGCGTTTGAAGTTTTACACCCTCTTGATCAAGGAGTAGATCGATAGTAAACGCACGAGGCAGATTTGCAAAACTTGCAAGATACTTCTCTTGCAAACTCTTTTCAAGTTTTACCTTTGTTTTGGCACGCACTTGTGAGTCTTGTATAACTCCTCTCGCTTCTAGCTTACCGTATTGTGTACTGAGGTCTAGTAGAAAAGCTTCTACATCCAAAGCCCCGTCAAAGTGAAGTGCATTTGCATCAAGATGTAAGCCTATCTTCTCTCCTTGTATACTCAGCTCGATATTCTTTAAAGAGAGCTTTTGGAGAAAAAAAGCGGGGATCGCTTGGGATATAGTCGTATTAGACTCAGACGCAGGAAGCTTGGAGGGATCCAAAACAAGCCCATCGACAAAGAGATATTCTATCTTTGGTGTTGGGCGTAAAAGCTTTAGTAGGTTATATTTCAGCTTTATTCGTTTGACTTGCAGCCCATCTCCATAGCTTAGTTCATCGATCTCTACACCATAAAAAAGACTCCCTTCGATTTTGGTGTATTTTATCCCAAACTCTTTATGATACTTTTGTGCAAGATATGGCACGACATCTTGATGAAAAAGGAGAAAAAAAGCACTGATGACAACTGCAATACTCAAGAGAAAAAGGGTGCGTAAAAGAAGGAGAAAATAAGCTATCAAAAGAGTTCTCCTATATGAAAGTGGATCGCATACTGTTTTGATGGAGCATCTGTATCTACTCCAAAATCAAGTGCTATAGGACCAATAGGCGTTTTATAACGAAGCCCAAAACCAACACTCGTATATGCTTTGTTGTACTCTACAATCGCATTATCCCCTATAAAGCTCACGTCACTAAACACCATGCCGCGAACATTCCCATAGATACCAAAACGCCACTCAAGAGTGGACTCAAAAACAGAATAAGAACCCTTTGGATCCCCCTGAGCATTGAGCTCACCGAGCTCTCTATATCCATATGCACGATTGGAATACATCCCACCTGTATAAAATCTATACGATGCAGGCAATTCCCCCTCATAAAGTTTCAAAGAGCCATATTTTGATTTGAGACCCAAGATATTCGAACCAAAAGGAAAAAGTACTGCTCCGCTAAGCTTATACTTATAGTAACTCGCATCTGAGATCTCACTTTTGAGTGAACCCATCATCTCGGCACTCAGAAAATAGCCTCGGCTTGGATCAAGAAGTTTGTCTCGCGTGTCATAGTTCCACTCTAGCTTCGGGGAGAGTACAAAAAGTGAGCTATGGGGAAACAGGACAAGATCATTACTCCTATAGGTTTTAGCATTATCAAAAACAAGGCTCTCTTTAAAGCTATGCAAACCTTTTTGTTGTTTGAGATAGATACTTCCAAAAACACTTTGTTCCTCAAAACCAATAAAATCTTCATTCTTAAAACCAACTTCCAAACCACTATAGTTTCTATCGATCAATGGCACATCATAATTGAGCTTGATCGTTTGACGAATCTGTGTGACACGTGTACTCAGACTTAGTGTCTTGAGATCCCCATAAAAGTTTCGATGTTTGATTCCCAAAAGTGCCATAGCCCCCTCATCACTGCTTATCCCTAGACCTGCTTGAAAACGTAAAGGTTTTTCATTTTCATCGATACTCACTTTGATATTGACACGACTTTGATTGACATCTACATCCGTATCTATACTCACTTTGGATATCCCCTCATGTCGATAGATGTTTTTATAACTTTGAGAAATACTCTCATAAGAAAAAAGTGCCCCCTCCTCGATGGGGAGTAAAGAGGAGACAATCGCAGCATCGATACTCTCACTCCCGCCTACATCCAAAGTTCCAAAATAGCACAGATCGTTCGTAGCGATATCATAGAGGATATACGCCTCATTGGTATCGATATCTATCCATGTTTTTGCATCTATATTTGGATTACAATAGCTCTCATTTCCATAAAATGCGGCTATATCCTTTTTGCTTTGTGTAAAGAGGTCTGATTCAAAACGATCCCCCTTTTCAAAAGGGATCACCTCTGAGAGATCAAACTCAGAGAGAATCACGAGATTTTTTATACGCACAGCATCATTTTCTTCAATACCAATAATAAGTTTATTATTTTCCTCTATGTAAGAGAGCTTTGCATTAAAATAGCCCTTGGTTTTATAATAGTTTCGAAGTGTAAGAAGCGTTAGTTCAATAGTTTTAGGATTGATTTGTGGTTCATCTTTATAGAACTCATAAAGATAAGGTTTGTGCAGTCCAAGAGATTTATACAATTCTCTTGTATCAATGTTTTTATTTCCCTCGAACAAAAGTTCAAGCGAATCAGCAAAAAGGAGTGTAGACAATAAAAAATAAAAAAATATTTTTTTAGACAACACTACCCCTGCAATTGTTTTTTATTTGACCTGTTTTAAAGCCTCTATCACTTCATCTACATTCTCAAGCGGAATATGTACCTTCCACTCTGGTTCTGCAGCATTTCCTGAGAGAGAAATGCCTATACTCGCGACTGTTGCACTTCCCTCCCCATAAGGTTCTTCTATCTTTGTTATAGAGATGATTCCATTTTTTGTTCCGCTAAGTGCGATTGTTTTTGACATAGATTCTCCTTTGAATAATTACTTGATAAGTCTAGCTAGTTTTGCCTGAAGTTTCAACCATAGTTTGTGCTCCATCAGAGGAAACCCACCGTAAGTTAAGCCACTCTGTGTGATCGACTTGGTCACTCCACTTCGTGCAGCAAATTTTGTAAAAGGTGCGATCTCTAAATGTCCTGCTGTAGCACTCTGTCCACCCATGACAACATTGCGTCCAAGCTTTGTGGACCCGGCAAGACCTGATTGTGCTACAAGAACGCTATACTCACCCACTTCACAGTTATGCCCTATTTGAACCAAGTTGTCAATACGCACCCCTTTTTTGATGCGTGTAGCACCAAAAACAGCACGATCGATCGTTGTAGAACTTCCGATCTCTACATCATCTTCGATAATCACATTTCCGTTTTGATAGATCTTTTTGTGTTCACCCATCGCGTTTGTCGCAAAGCCAAAGCCATCACTCCCTATCGTTGTATTGGCATGGATCATACAATCACTACCGATCATACAATCACGGTAGACAGTTACGTTTGGATAGATCACCGTATTATCGCCGATCACCGTGTTACATCCGATGTAACTGTGTGCTAGGATAGTACAGTTCTTTCCGATCACTGCACCCTTAGCGATCTCTGCTTTATTTGAGATCTTGCTTCCCTCACCGATGATAGGTTCAGGCAAACTCTCATCTTCGATAAGCGGTGCGAACTTCTTTGAGAGCACTGCCATCTCCCAATATGGGTTTTGCACAACCAAAGCGACACAACCCTCAGGCACAAATTCTTGTGTCTTTGTATCTACGATAATAGCGGCAGCTTTGGATGTTTGAATATCTTTGACATATTTTGAGTTTGCAACAAATGAGAGCTCAGAGGCACTTGCATCTTTGAGCGTATTCATCGCAGTTATCTCAAAATTCTCGCCCGTATATTCTGCTCCAATGAGTGAAGCGATACTTTGGATATCCATTTTATCTCTCGAGTGCTACAGCACCGCTACGTACTATCTCTTTTGGATTGTAGCGTTTGACCATACTCAAAAAGTTATCCACTCTCTTTGGCTCATCTGCAACCATCGTGATGATCATATCATCGCTCACGTTGACGATCTTGCCATTATACGCATCACAAAGCGCTGCGATATCACTTACATTTTCTGTGATAGGAAACTTCACAAGTGCCATCTCTTTTTCTACAAGATCACAATGCTCATACACTCTTAAAACTGGGATCAGTTTGTGCAGCTGTTTTGTGATCTGTTCTATCACACGTACAGAGCCTGATGTAACGATAGTGAGTCTTGAGTACTTACTATCAGGAATCGGTGCTACTGTAAGGGATGTGATGTTATAACCACGTCCAGAGAAAAGGTCAGTGATGCGTGAGAGTACACTCGCTTCATTGACAACGATAACTGAAACAACTCTTCTTTCGCTATTTTCAATTTCAGTCATTATTTTTTCTCCTTCTTCTCTAGTAACATCATGTTAAATAAACTTCCTCCCGATGGAACCATCGGCATAACGTTTTCAAGTCGCTCAACTACAACGTCGATAAATGCAACAATATTTTTCTCTACAGCATCTTTGAGTGCCGCATCGAACTCCTCTTTTGTCGTAACACGGTAGCCTATCCCACCAAATGCTTCTGCAAGCTTGACAAAGTCAGGCTGAACACTCAGATCTGTCTCAGAGTGACGCTTGTCATAAAAGAGTGTTTGCCACTGGCGAACCATCCCAAGATAATTATTATTGAGAATAATATTGATAACTGGGAGTTTTTTCTCTACCGCTGTCATCAACTCTTGGCAGTTCATAAGGATCGAACCATCTCCTGTAAAGTTGATACTTATCTTATCAGGAGTAGCAGATTTGACACCCATCGCTGCTGGAAAACCAAATCCCATCGTTCCAAGTCCACCGGAACTTGTCCATTGGCGTGGACGTGTGAATGGATAAAACTGTGCAGCCCACATCTGGTGCTGTCCAACATCTGTAGTGATATTTGCATCATCACCAAGAAGCTCTCCAACACGCTTGACAACCCACTGAGGCTTGATACGATCTGTATCTTCATGAAATGTGAGTGGATGTAACTCATCAAAGTTTGCGATCGTCTCTCTCCACGTCTCATAGCGTGATGGATTGATATTGCCAACATGTGCAAGCATATCTTTGACAACACTGCGTACATCCCCAACGATAGGAAAGTCAGCATTGACAAGCTTAGAGATACTTGCAGGATCGATATCTACGTGGATAACACCCGCATTTTTTGCAAATTCAGAGAGCTTTCCAGTTACACGGTCATCAAAACGCGCACCAAGAGCGATCACGAGGTCTGTCTCACTCATCGCCATATTTGCCGCGTAACTTCCGTGCATCCCAAGCATAGAGATAAGATGTGGATCGTCATAACTAAGAACTCCACGTGCCATAAAGGTCTCAACAGCAGGGATCTGTGTTTTTGCAACAAGTTCACGCACCTCATACGATGCATTGGAGTTGATAATACCACCACCAAGGTAAAAGAGTGGACGCTTCGCTTTTGCGATCGCCTCCATCGCTTTTTTCACTTGACGAGGATTTCCTTTGGTATGTGGCTTATACGTTTCAAGCTCTACAGGTTTTGAATAATCAAAAGTCGCGATCTGTGCTGTAACATCTTTTGGAATATCCACATGTACAGGACCTGGGCGACCCGAAGCTGCAATATAAAATGCCTCTTTTAAAACACGCGCAAGATCAGAAGCATCTGTGACAAGATAGTTATGTTTTGTACATGAGCGGCTGATCCCAACTGCATCGATCTCTTGAAACGCGTCTGTTCCGATAAGACTCATAGGAACCTGTCCACTGATCACGACAAGAGGGATAGAATCCATATACGCATCTGCTAGACCTGTTACCGCATTGGTAAAGCCAGGCCCACTTGTAATCATCGCTACACCTACTTTTCCGCTCGCTTTTGCGTAACCCTCTGCCGCATGGACAGCTGCTTGCTCGTGGCGAGTAAGTATGTGGTGAAAATCAGTCTGTTTGTAGATCTCATCATAGACATTCATAATTGCTCCGCCTGGGTAGCCAAACACAGTGTCTACACCCTCTGCAATCAAAGCTTCAATGACCATTTGTGCGCCACTTATCTGCATGAAAAGTCTCCTATTAATATATATAAATTTAAAAAGGGGCTAATTATAGAGAAAGTGAACTATAATAGAGGTTAAAATGAAAGTTAAAATCTTAATCTAATATACTCTTTACTATCATGCTTGGTTTCCACATCTTTAAAACCCCGTGAGGCATAGTCTCGAGCTTGAGTTTAGAGTCGGGATATTCTTGTATAAAAAGCTCATAAAAGCTCATGATCTGATCTTGCAGACCAAACTGTAAAACAAACTTTTTGATCCCATTTTCTATTGTTTTCATCTCTTGTTTTTCTCGCATCGCATTTTCAAGTTGGACCATATAGCACCATGCAATAAGAGTCGCTATGTATCTGTATTTTGAGCTGATCTGCTTGTAGGCTACAAGTGTTTTTTCGATCCCCTCTATATTTCCCTGCGTTGCATAAAAATAGGCATCGACCACATCCTCATTCCACACTTTTTGAAGCTTCATCCCATCAGGGGTGTCGAGGAGCTCTTCATGAGTATCAAGAAGTGTGTATGCTAGTACGCTGTCTTTACTCTCTATTGCATTAAAGAACTTTTGCTTGAGTTCTATAAAGCTTATGGTGTCGTTTGCTTCTTGTGTAAAATCTGGAAAAAGTTTAAGAATGCGTAAAAGCTTGAGTGCCAAATGTGTTTCATCTGCACTCAGGTAACGATTTGCTTGGATGTAGAGAGAATCCGCGTAAGCTACAAGGGCATCATAATCGCTAAACTCTTTTAAGAAGGGATGTTGCTTGACTAAGCTAAAAACGATCACAAAATCTTTTTGTGCCAAAGATGTACGAAATCGTTTATATACACTTGCTTGACTCATAAGCTCTTGTATAAGCTTCGTTTTTTCACTTACCCCACGATAAGGGCTCAGTACATCCCTTGCTTTTTCGATCCCCTCTTTTGGATCAAGTGCATACTTGTGTGCCAGAGCCAAAGACTTTTTCCAGTTACTCTCCAAACTCGCGTAGAGTTGTGACTTTTTATACAGAGGGTTACTATTTGCCATAGAATACGCCAAAGCGATCTTGTTTTGCTCTACAAGTGCAATGAACTTAGGAAACTCCTTATAGCTTGTAAAAAGCTCTTGGGCTGTCTTCTTTTTAGCGCCTATTTCCATAAAAGGTTCTAGGAGTTTTTGTGCACTTTTTGTATCACCACTTTCTAAGAGTTCTCTTGCTTTTTCCAAGCTCTTTTCCCAAATATCTCCAAAAAGATTATAGCTCTCTTTGTAACGCAAGAGTGGATTGGTGTGCAGTGATCTCTCTATCTTGGCATAGTTTTGTTCTTGAAGATATTTTCGATTTTCCTCTTCACCATAAAAGAGTTCATAGACCAAAACCTCACCACTATCCGTAGCTATCAAGAGTTGTTCTGTGCGTTCATCGAATGCTAATGTAGTGATGCTCGCACCAAGCTTTATATATTTTCTTGAAACAAGCTGGTAGCTTTTCATATCAAAAACGATCACATAACCAAGCTTGGTTGCTACAAATAAAAGAGAGTATTTTTCATAATAAAGAACATCGCTCACATCATCATGGATCCCTTGGAGTCTACACAAGATACGATCATGTTTCACATCCCAGATGATCGCACTATTTTGCTTATCAATACTTAGCAGTCGCCCTTTATCCAAGAACAAGACTTTCATCACCGCTTTACTATGTCCTTTGAGCTTATGCTTTGGTGTCATAAGAGCCAAATGAAATAAAGAGATCGTTTTGTCATAACTCGCAGTTGCGACCCAATCACCATTGGATGAAAAGGCGATAGCATTGATGGTGTCAGCGTGGTGAGGGAGTGTAAGGGCGAGTTGTCCACTTTGTATATCGATCACAAAAGTGCGTCCATCTTCGCCACCTGAGAACATATATTTTTGTCGCGGATCGATCGCCACACAAGAGACCTCCCCTTGATGTCGTTGCACACGGGCGATCGCCTTTTTGGCTTTTGTATCATAGAGTCTGGATTCTCTTGCATCAGAACTGATCGTGGCAAAATAGGTACCATCAGCACTAAAGGCTATCGCTTGGGATGTAGCGTTGGAATGCTCTATATTGACCTTAAACCCTCCAAGGGTCTCCATGCTCTTTGGATCAACATAGCGTATCGTCGTCTGAGCATCGACTAAAAGCCAACGCTTCTCATCGAGAAACTCACACAAAAGGATCGGCTTTGAAAAATTTGTAATGGTACTTGCTTGCACGAAGCACTACTCCCTTAAATAACCCTCTTTTTGCAAGAGGGAACGGATACGCTCTTGGTGTTCTTCCCCTTTTGTCTCCATATGCACGGTCACATTTGCATCTCCATAATCAAGAGAGATAGAGGTTCTATCATAAGCGATATGGACAATATTGGCATCAAGATCTTTAAGTATCTCTGTAAAACGCATAAGTGAACCTGGCTTGTCTACAAGGGTCACTGTAAGCTTCATCTTTCTTCCAGATTTGAGCAAACCTTTTTCGATGATGACTGAGAGAAGCGTTACATCCATATTTCCACCACTGAGCACGATCGCTATCTTTTTACCTTTGAGATGTGCAAGCTTATCGTGTAAAAGAGCCGCAACACCTACAGCACCCGCACCCTCTACCACAAGCTTTTGCTTCTCGAGTAAAAATAAAATTGCACTCGCGATCTCTGCATCATCTACACTAATAAAGCGATCGACACACTCTATAATATGTGGAAGTGTAATGTTTGATGTATCACGTACAGCGATCCCATCGGCAATAGTGCGCACTTGTGTGGAGTCTATCGGTGTCTTTGCCTCATAGGAGTTTTTGAGCGCTGGGGCACCTGTCGCACTCACAGCGATCACCTCTATCTTTGGGTTGAGCGCTTTAATGGCACTTGCCATTCCAGAGATCAGACCACCGCCACCAGCTGGGATCACCACAGCATCAAGATCTGCACATGAGTCTAGGATCTCTAGAGCGATCGTGCCCTGCCCTGCGATCACCGCTTCATCTTCAAAAGGGTGCACAAAAGTCAAAGAATTCTTCGCACCATAATCAAGGGCATACGCATACGCTTCATCATAGTTACTCCCCGCCAAGATCACCTCTGCACCAAAATGCTTGACACCGTTGATCTTTGTAAGAGGAGTAGAATCAGGCATCACGATCACCGCGCGAATGCCAAACTTGAGTGCGGACATCGCTACACCTTGCGCATGGTTGCCTGCACTCGCTGCTACTACGCCACATGCACGTTGTGCATCACTCAGACTTGCTATTTTGTTATAAGCTCCACGGATCTTAAACGCACCCGTAACTTGAAGATTCTCTTTTTTGAGATACACGTCACTCCCGCTGAGCTGGCTAAGATGAGGCGCGTAAGAGAAAGGTGTATTAACAACTACGCCAGAGATTCTCTCTTTTGCTTCATATATTTTTTGTAAATCTACCAATGAATCAAACCTTTTTAGAGTGATCTATGTTCAACCATAGAGCACATATTTTGTACCACTTGCATCCCTGCATCTTGGGCTTTTTTCGCCGCTTCGTTATTGACGATACCTTTTTGTGCCCAAAAGACATCTACATCCCCACGTGCTATACATGCATCGGCGATAGGATCAAGCGCATCAGGCTTTCTAAAGATATTGACCATATCCACTTTCTCAGGGATCTCAGCTAAAGAACGATATACTTTTTCGCCTAAGATAGTCTCCTCTTTTGGATACACAGGAATAATTTTAAAACCTTGAGACTGTAAATATGCAGCTACTCTATGGCTATCTTTGGATGAATCAGGTGAGAGTCCTAAAACTGCAATTGTTTTGATTGAGCTAAAAATATCTTTAATTTGTTCTTTGTTTGCATTTATACTTGGAAATTCACACTCCATTTTCATACCTTTATAATTAAAATGAGAAGAGATTATATCAAAATTAGGACTGAGATGCTCAATAGATTAGAAAAACCCCTCTAAGCTAAGAGATGCTAGAATCTTGAAAAGTCTGCATATAAAGAGTGGCTCATTATGATTATCAATAAGTCTCAAGGTATCAAAAACAGTTTGAAAATATCTACCATCTATTTCACAATAGGTATACTTTGGATTTTTCTCTCTGACAATATCCTTTCATTATTTACCAACTCCTCTTATGAAGTTACCCTTTTACAAACCTATAAGGGGTGGTTTTATGTTTTTATCACCTCAGTTATTTTATTTTTTCTTGTCTCTCATTACTTTCGTACGATGCATCATCAATATCTTCAAAATATCGAAGAAGTCAAAAAGCACAAAGAAACTATCAAAGCTTCACAGCAAGAACTTTCAAGATACGACAAGCTTCTGCACACTATCATCAACAGCTCTCCTGACGCTATCTATGCAAAAGATCGAGAGGGAAAATATATTCTTTTTAACGAAGCATCTGCAAAGATAACAGGAGTACCTAAAGAAAAAGTACTCGGTCAAACAGACGAGGCTCTTTTTCCAAAAGCGATAGCTCAAGAACTACAACAAACAGAGCAGTCGATTATAAAAAATGGAGAGATCATTCAAATAGAAGAGATAGTTACTGTAGACAAAGGTGAGACAAAAACTTTTCACGCCACGAAAGGTCCACTCAAAGGAAATAAAGGTACTGTTTTTGGAACATTTGGCATCTCTCGTGATATTACAGCGCAAAAAGAGTACGAAAAACATCTCATTGAATCAAAAGAGAAGTTTTATAAACTCTCATATATCGACACACTTACCAAGCTTCCAAATCGACTCTTTATCTCTGAAAAGATCAGCGAAAAAATAGAACAAAAGCAGCCATTTAGCCTTATATTTCTTGATCTAGACGAATTTAAGATGATGAATGATTCGTATGGGCATAGGTTTGGGGATAAGATACTCACAGAGATCGCACATACGCTTCAAGATGTTTTTGGCTCCGATACATTTATCGCACGCATGGGTGGTGATGAATTTGGAGTTATTTATGAGTGTGTAGAAAAAGAGAAGATCCAAAAAACCATGGATCTTCTTTATGCGCGACTCAACGATCCTTTTGAGCTTGATCTCATCGATGTCTACATCACTGCAAGTGCTGGTATCTGTCTCTATCCAGAGGATGCAACAACGATGGAAGAGATGTATCAAGCAGCAGATGTAACAATGTACAACGCAAAAAAGATCGGTAAAAATAGATTTAGTTTTTATGACGAACAGTTTACGCAAGACACCCTTTTTCATACACAGATCGTTACAAATCTCAAGCAAGCACTTGACACAAATCAACTTGAACTCTATTTTCAATCTCAAAACAAAAGTTCTACACACGATATCGTAGGGTTTGAAGCACTTTTGAGATGGAGATCAAAAGGGGAGATGATACCGCCTGATGTTTTTATTCCGATTGCGGAGCAGACTACACTTATCATTGAGATAGGCAATTTTGTTTTACAAAGAGGTTTTGAAACGATAGTTAAATGGAGAAAAATGGGGCTTCTTTCACAACGTGTAGCGATCAATATATCTGCACGCCACCTTATGCATGTGGACTTTATCTCTAAACTCAAATCACTCTTAAAGCGAACAGAGTGTCTTGCTTCTTGGGTAGAGATAGAGATCACAGAAAGTTCTGTTCTTGAAAATCCAGAACTCACTATCAAGATCTTAAAACAACTCAAAACACTTGGATTTCATATCTCTATGGATGATTTTGGGACAGGCTATTCTTCGCTCTCTTATCTCAAAAACCTCCCTATAGATAAACTCAAGATCGATAGATCTTTTATCACCAATATCAAAGATGAACCGAAAAATCAGATCATTGTCAAAACGATCATCTTCTTGGCAAAAGAGCTTGGGCTTCATGTGCTAGCAGAAGGTGTAGAGCTACAAGAAGAGCTTGATTTTCTCATAGAAAACAAGATCGACTCTATTCAAGGCTACTACTACACAAAACCTCTGCCTGAGGTGGAAATGCTGAAGTTGCTTCAAGGTAAATAAAAAGAGCAAGTATAAGATTTGCATATGTATTTGAAAAACAAAGAGAGATTATGCAGATCGTCTTCTATGAAAAGCCTGGATGTAGTGGAAATGCCAAACAAAAAAAACTTCTAGATCTCCATCAAGTCACCTATAAAACAAAAGATATCTTGACCGAATCATGGAGCTTTGAGAGGCTCAGCACTTTTTTTGATACCCTGCCAAAAGAGAAAATATACAACCCCTTTGCCCCACAAATAAAGCAAAAAGCCTTGGATGTAGATGCTCTGACAAAAGAGCAACTCATAAAAGCAAATCTCCAAAAACACATACGCATCAAAGCACATGACCTAATGATATTCGGCGCGC
>JAGGTH010000080.1 GCA_021163845.1 Helicobacteraceae bacterium
CCACTCTGCATGAACATATTATTATCAATCAAAAGTGTGCAATTTTATCTTTTACTATCCAAGACCAAGTATTTATATTTAACACCAATATGGTTTGTGGAAAATTTACACAGCCACCTAAAATAAATATCAAATTTTTAAATACACACACCAAATTAACCGTTATTCGTCTCAGCCCCTTAGGGATGTTTAAGCTTACAGATATCCCTATTGCTTCTATGGTCAACTCTATTGCATGTACGTCTCAAATAGGTCTCGATATTTTAGATGAGCTTGTGGGTTCTGAGTCTCTTATATGGCTTGAAAAAACTCTCGATCAAAAACAAACAAAAGAGTCTTTTGACACGATTCATCAGATCATTGAGTATGTTGATAGCCATTTTACAGAATTACCAACAAATGCGAACCAAGTGATTACAAAAAAATTTGGACTCTCTGAGAGTACCTTGCAACGCTATTTTAAAAAGTACATAGGTCTCAATCCTTCCACCTACATCCTAACCCTCAAACGCACAAAGATGATCCATTCTATAGCGCAAGACAGCTACGATGCACTTACTGTAAAACAAAACGGTTACTACGACCAATCTCATTTTATCAATGATTTTAAACGCCTTTTTGGAATTTCACTCCAAGAATATTTTTCAGATATGCAAAAGCACAAGAGATATTCCCCCGAGCTTTTTTCTATTTTTCATACTTCTAAAAAATAGATTGTATTTTTTAAGATTCTCTAGGTCATATATGAGTTATTTTTTCTTCATGCTTTATGACCATAAAGAGACCATCAATCCCTTATGATTTCAAACAAAAAAAACAGGAGAAAACGTGAGCCGTCAATATCTACTCAAAGACAATGATTTTTTAGTATCTCAAACAGATACTCGTGGAAATATCATTTTCGCTAATGATGATTTTTGTAAAGTTTCTGGTTACGGGCTCCATGAACTCATTGGCAAACCTCATAATATTGTCCGCCATGAAGATATGCCAAAAAAAGCATTTCAAGAGCTCTGGGAGTCACTCAAAAAACAAGGTACTTGGTCGGGATATGTAAAAAACAAGACCAAGGAAGGTCAATACTACTGGGTTTATGCAATGATCTCGACAATAAAACATGCCAAAACAAATGAGACCACATACATCTCATGTCGCAGAAAACCTCATCCTGATGAGATAAGATCTGTCAGCGAACTCTACAGAACCATGCATTAGCAAAAAGGCGTCTTCTTATGAATAATAAAATCAGAACTTCCATCATTCTTTTTTTTGGTGTCTATATTCTCCCTTTGTGGATCTATGCCAACGAATCTGTTGCTTTGCCTGCCTATATCATATTCTTTATTTTACTGAGTATTGCGATGGTTCTCTTACCCTACAAGCAAGATACTACAGAGTCTGACCGCTTGGTCAGTGATTTTCAAGATCTCATTGAGAACAAAAAGACGAAAATAAATATTGATTCCTCAGATAGTAAAATAGCTCAGAGTAAAATATATCAAGTGATCCAAACTTACCAATCTGTAGTGCTCACTGATACCAAGGTAGCAGGAGAGATGGTCTTGCTCGTAGATAAAGTGAAACAAGGCTATTTTGATACTCGTGTATCAAGTGACACCTCTACCCCACACGTGCATCTACTCAAAAAGACCATGAATACGATGCTTGATTCTATAGAGATGAATCTCGAAAACAGTATAATGGTTTTGGACAAACTTTCTCAAGGAGAGTACCAAACACGTGCAAATATTCAAGTCAAAGGGAAGATGAAAGAGCTTTTAGAAAGTATCAATAGGCTTGGTGACACACTATGGTCAATGGAGCAAAAAAACATAGATACATCCAAAGCCTTTGAGATCAAAACACAAGAGTTCAAGGCGATCCGTGATACAAAGTTTGTAGAACTAAGCAGTATGATCGAATTAACTGTAGAGAAGATGCAATATATTGCAAATGAAGAGAATCATCTTGCCCAAAACTTACAGGTTCTTGCCGAAAATGCACAAAATACCAAAGATGTTTTAGTGACCATTGGAGATATCGCCGAACAAACAAACCTCTTGGCCCTCAATGCCGCTATCGAAGCAGCACGCGCAGGCGAACACGGACGAGGTTTTGCTGTGGTAGCCGATGAAGTGCGCAAACTAGCTGAGAGAACTCAAAAAAGTTTGGCAGAAAGCTCTGCTACTATAAATGTCCTTATTCAAGCAATCTATGACAATAGCCATACACTCAACAAAAACATGGAGGAGATGCTCCTTCTCACTGAATTTGTTGGCAAACTAGACACACATATGCAAGAGCTGATGTCAACTATGGATACTATGCACACCCAAGAGTAGCGCAGTCATCAAGTTTATCTTTTTTTCAAAGTCACAAAATGGTCACATATAACACATTTATATCAGACCGTTTCAATCCACACAGAGATGTAAGATACCGAATCTAAAAAAAAGTTTTTAGGAAATGGTATGGATACATTAAAAATTTTAATTGCTGATAGTACAGAGGAGAACCGTCTCGTATTAAAGTCTATAGCAAAAAAGATGCAATGCTTTGATATTTTTGA
This sequence comes from Helicobacteraceae bacterium, assembly GCA_021163845.1. Taxonomy (GTDB): domain Bacteria; phylum Campylobacterota; class Campylobacteria; order Campylobacterales; family Sulfurimonadaceae; genus Sulfurimonas. The sequence continues at coordinate 2,570 of JAGGTH010000080.1, forward strand.
AGCGCTCGATGGTATTGATGCGTTAGAGCTAATTGCAATACACCAACCCCATATTATTATCATAGATGTGATGTTGCCACGTCTTGATGGATTTCATACGGCAAAACTTATCAAACTGCATTATCCGCAAACTATTGTTATGGCAGTTACATCTATTATCGATCCAAATATGGAGAAAAATATGGCAAGTATAGGTGTCGCAGCCTATGTCCATAAGCCTATAGATAAAGAACTTATCCATTTCAAACTCCAAAGCTTTCAGGCACTCCTTCACTCTCGAAAAAAAGAGTACAAACAAGTCTCAGTTGAAGAAGCTCTCAACCCTTTTAGCCTTGATATTCGTCATTTCAAGACAATTTTCACTATCACAAATTCCGAAGCGATGATGGACTTTGGTCTTTGGTTGCTCACACGATGTGAAGATGATATGAATATCACCTGCCCTAAAATTGATATTACCGTAGAGTTGTTTTATGAACTTATGAGACAAAAACTCCGAAATAAAGAGTCTCTCTATATTATCGTTGAAGAGAGTTTTGTTGAAATATTTATCACATTGCAATTTGAGACAAGCATTGAGCTTCAAGCAAAAGCGAGTGCATTACAAAAAGAGCTTGATGAGCAATGTATGATTAAAGACAATGCCGCTTGCATACGCTTGCGCTTACATCAAAAAGAAGATCTACAAGAGGAAAAGAAAATTATCCAAACAGTACAAAGTGAAACAGCTCCGACAAAGGTAGCTCCAAGTGAAACAAAAGATAAAAGTGAAACAAAAGATAAAAAAGTATTAGAAGGCAAAGACAAAGAGCTTTTACGCCAAAGTTTTGTGGAAAAGACCTCTGCGATAGATTATATCAGCGATATAGGCGGTGATGTTTTAGATGAGATCCGTGACTTAGAGAGTCTCGATGAAGAGTGGACACAAAAGCTCCATACCATTGAGCGAGAGCCCTCAACTCAGAGTCTTCACGATTTCATTGATAATGTTTTGGGGGTCTATGTCAAAGCGATTAACAATCTCTTTGAGTTTACGGCTTTAGGATATGCCCTCTTATCATTAGGATCTTTTCTCAAAGAAAATGCACAGCTCATCGTTGATGAACCCGCAAAACTAAAAACATTAGCAATGCTTTTAGAACATCTAGGAGCAGATCTTACCTCTTGGAGAGAGCATATCTTTTCTCTCCAAGACACCGCAGATATACATTACCTCGATAGCTCTTTTTTCAGCTCATGTATGCAAATAGAGCAAATTATCGGAAATAAGGAGCTTGCAACAGACGATGACGATGACGGCATGGAATTTTTTTAACTAAATAACTGACCTTACGCACTTTCTTTATGAAAGGGTGTAAGTTGCCACTTATTCTTCCGTATTCGAGAGATACGGATAGCTTTAGGGGGTTGTAGGGACATTTGTCCCTGCCGCTTTATGGGCTTTGCTCATAAAGTGCGTAAATTAAATAAAAAAGGAGTACAACAATGGCAAAAAGGGTAATCATCGTAGATGATTCAAGAGCAGTTGTCGCAACTGCAGAGTTAGCACTAGAGGGGCTTATTACGAGCGGAGTGATTGAGTTTCAAGCTTATCTCAATCCGGCAGAACTTCTAGAAGCATTGCAAAACGGATCAGAGAATTTTGATCTGCTTATTAGTGATGTCAATATGCCCGAGATGAATGGTCTTGATCTCTCTCGATACATAAAAAATGATGAGCGTTTTAAAACAAAACCGATCATCATTTTAACGACGGAGAGTTCAGAAGCGTTAAAAATGAAAGGCAAAGAGATTGGAGTTACAGGATGGATGGTCAAGCCATTCGCTGAAGAGAAGCTTGTGAAGTCAATCAAAATGGTACTAGGAGTCTAAATATGGAACAAAATACAGCCCAATCCAGAAGAGAGCGCTATTTGACTTTCTTTTTGGGGGAGGAACAATACGGCATCGCCATTGATCGCATCAAAGAGATCATAGCGCTGATGAAGGTGACATACGTCCCAAAAACACCCCATTTTGTCAAAGGTGTTATCAATCTACGAGGCTCGATCATCCCGATCATCGATACAAGATTACGCTTTGGGATGCCAGAGTGTGAGGCAGATATGCACACAGCGATCATCATCGTGGAAGTAGAAAAGGTCAATATCGGCTTTATCGTCGATAGGGTCGAAGAGGTGGCAAGCATAGAAAGCTCAAGTCTAGGGGCGGCTCCAAAATTTGGTAGCAACGTCGATACCGACTTTATCTGCTCTATGGCACAGATCGAAGAGAACGTTGTGATGATACTTGACCTGCTCAAACTTTTTGAAGCAGATGAACTTGTGAGTCTAGAACAAATACAACAAACACAAACAAAAGGAGAATAAAATGAAGTGGTTAGAAAATATGGTACTACAAACAAAGTTGATGTTACTCACAGGAGTGATGTTAATAGCACTTTTAGCTTTAGGTATGTTAGCCTATAGCACAACCCAAAAATGGGAAGATGGAATCGAAGAGATTGGAACAATTCGTGTGCCTTCATTGGCAGGACTTATGGATATGCGTATAGGAATCAATCAAGTAATCATTCAACAAAATCGAGTGCGTGGTACAAAAGGCAGTGAAAAAAGAAAACAAATACTTACTAATGCGATAGAGGAAATCGAGGGAGGTTTTCAGCGCTACGAATTGGGCTACAAACGCTATGCTCCTTTGCCACAAACTCCGCAAGAAGCGCTTGAATGGAAAAAATATGAAGAGGCTTTTGAAAAATGGCGTAAATTAAGCGATGAATTCACACACAATGTAATTTTGCCACTCTCTCAAATAGATGACACAGAGATAGAGCAAGTAGAAAACTACTTTTTAAAAATGACCTCTTTTATTGAGCAAAGTCGTCTACCTCGTGCTGTAGCGTTAGAGAGTATGAATTTTATCGCAAAAATCAATACAGATATAGCTGATAATGAAGTTCTCAAGGCTCAAACATCTGTTGCTTCAACTATTCAAATGACCATTACTATCGTCGTGATTGCATTTTTTATCTCTATTATACTTGCGACTTTAATTATTCGTTCTATAACGCGTTCGATCACAGGAAGTGTTACTTCTATCCGTGATGGTGCGATGCAGATCACATCCGCATCTGATCAAGTAGCGGCATCCTCTTCTTCTCTTGCACAAGGGGCGAGTGAGCAGGCATCAAGTGTTGAAGAGGTAAGTGCGACGCTTGAGGAATCTACAGCTATCAACACACAAAATGTCGATAACGCACGCCAAGCAGATATCTTGGCAAAAGATGCAAATGACTCTGCACGTGCAGGCTATGAAAAAGGGGAACAACTCTCCCACTCTATGCATGCTATTACAGAATCAGCGGCAAAAATTTCAGGTATTATCAAAACCATCGATCAGATCGCTTTTCAAACCAACCTTTTAGCACTCAATGCAGCGGTAGAAGCAGCGCGTGCAGGAGAACATGGACTCGGCTTTGCCGTCGTAGCAGACGAGGTGCGTAACCTAGCACAACGTGCAGCAGCAGCAGCAAAAGAGACCTCAGATATCATCCAAGAGGTCGTTGGTCAGATTCAAGAAGGAAATGAGATCGCTTTAGCGACCCATACATCCTTTCAAGAGATCGTAGAACAATCGAAAAAAGTCTCTAACCTTATCGGTGAGATCGCAACGGCAGGAAAAGAGCAATCTGAGGGGATGACACAGATCAACCAAGCGATGGGTCAAGTAGATGAAGTAACCCAACAAGTAGCGGCAAACTCAGAAGAAGCAGCAGCAGCGGCAGAAGAGCTCAATGCACAGGCATCTTCTATGATGGAGACGGTGCGTATCTTAGCGGCGATGGTAGGGATGCAAACAGATCAAGCACCATCAGGTGCAAAGAAGATGAATCTGCATCACTTAGACCCAGTGCCAGCTCTTGGAAAAAAGCAAGCAACACAATCAGCATCTAAACCTAAGTCGATTCCATCAAAAAACCAAAATATCTTTCCTCTTTCTGAGGACGACTTAAAAGAGTTCTAAGATGGAATTCGACGGTGATGTCCTCACTATCGGACTGGATATGAATATCAAAGAGATTGAAGAGTTTGGAGAGTTTATCCAAGCTCGTTTAGAGTATTTGACAACTATAGAGATCCAAGAGGGTACTGCTCTGCAAAGCAGTGCTCTTTTGAGCTTACTAGTAAGTCTAAAGCGTTCGCACACTCACTTAAACATCCCCTTTTTAGAGCGTGGATCGATGAGTTCGCAAACGCACGGAACACTACATTGGATACATTATGACTAAACAAGAACAAGTCAAAGCAATTTTTATCGAAGAAGCGGGTGAGATTATCGAAAAACTCGATATCAATATTATCCGTTTTGAAGAAAACTCTACCGACTTTGATCTACTCAATGAGATCTTTCGTGGAGTCCACACCCTCAAAGGCAATGCCAACGCATTTGGCTTTACACGCTTAGGCGAATTTGTACACCATTTTGAAGATATTCTCGATCATTATCGAAGCACGCATGAAAGTATAGAGACACACAATCTTGAACTTATCGTCAACAGTGTTGTGGTTATTCAAGAGGTGATGCATTGTGAGCTCAATGAGATCCAAGAGCTTCCAGACTCTTATCCAGAATGTCTTGAAGAGATAAAAGCACTTCTTGCTTCAAAAAAAGGTGCTTGTGAAAAAGAAAAAGTTTTGCCTCCGACAGAGCAGATGAATGATCTCACAGCAGAGTTTGGCTCTGATATCACTCCCTCTATGGATGAACTTCTAAACCAGAGCATCCAAAAACACAAAAAGATGCAAACAGAGGACCTTAAGCTCTATAAAATTGATCTTACTTTAGATAGCGATTGTTATACACGTGGGTTTGACCATCTGTTATTTTTAAAAATGTTACAAGAAAAATCTTCTGCTATGGAGAGTTTTTTTGAGATGCAAAATGTTGCAAAACTAGAAGCATTTCACGTCCATGAAAACAGTATTGGACTTGTTACATCCATTGTGCTGACACCACTAAACTTTGAAGAGATCTGTGAATATTTTGAGTACCTTTTTGCACATGAGTACAAGGTAGAGCTCCTTGCTTATGAACCACAAGTTCAAGAAAAAAAAGACGAACTAACAGAGGTCACAACAAAAACAGTCGCTAAAAATAATGCCCCAGTAATGTCGAGCACCGCAAAATCAACGATACGCATCGACACATTGAAACTCGATGAGCTTTTTGATTCTGTAGGGGAGCTTGTGATTGCCCAAAACTTTGTATCACAAAACGAAAAGATACATGCGATAGAAGATGAATCGATCAGCCGTACAATAGAGACCCTCTCTAAGATCACAAAACGGATCCAAGACAGGGTGATGAGCTTACGAATGGTGGCGATTCGTGATACATTTGACAAGATGAAGCGTGTTGTCAGAGATACCTCCAAAAAAACAGGAAAAGAGCTTCATCTTCATGTACTTGGTGAAGATACAGAGATCGATAAGACGATGATCGATAGTCTCTCTGATCCTCTTGTACATATCATTCGTAATGCAATCGATCATGGGCTCGAAGCAGATGCCAAAGCACGACTTGCTGCAGGCAAAAAGGTAGAGGGTGTCATCACCCTCAAAGCGTATCACAAAAGTGGCAATATTGTCATTAGTGTGAGTGATGATGGGCGCGGTATCGATAAAGAAAAAGTGATACAAAAAGCTATAGAGCGCGGAGTTATTACAGGGGATGAAAACCTCACAGAGAGCCAAGCTTTTAGCCTTATCATGCAACCTGGATTTTCTACCGCCGATACTATCAGTGATCTCTCAGGTCGAGGAGTCGGCTTGGATGTAGTGAAGACCTCTATCGAAAAACTCCGCGGCAAGATCGAAATAGAATCAAAACAAGGGGAAGGAACGACCATCTCTATGGTACTTCCTCTCACCTTGGCGATCATCGACGGAATGCTTGTACAAGTGGCGCAAGAGATCTATATCATACCTACACTCAGTGTTGTTGAATCATTTCGACCAGAACGTGATATTGTTCATGCTGTAAAAGGGAAAGGGGAATTTGTCAGTATGCGTGGACAGCATATTCCTGTGATCCGCTTAAGTGATCTCTTTGACTTAGAGACAGAGCATTTAGACCCTTGGGATGGAATACTTGTGTGTGTTGAAACTGAGGCAGGACGCATAGCGATTATGGTTGATGAGCTCGTAGGACGTCAGCAAGTTGTTATCAAACCACTTGGTAAGGCACTTGCAAAACAACGTGAGATCTCAGGTGGTGCCATTTTGGGCAGTGGTGATATCGCCCTTATACTTAATGTTGAGGAGCTACGTCCTCTTATCGAGTCGGTTCATGCGTGAGATCCAACTCAAACCCGAAGAGTTTGAGCTTTTTCGTCGTTATGTTTACGAAAAAGTGGGTATCTCACTCTCCGCGCAAAAGACAACGCTTATCAAAGGACGACTCAACAAACGGCTCAATCAACTCAATCTCACATCATTTCGTGCCTATTATGACCACTTGGTAGAAGATAAAAGTGGTGAAGAGCTTTCACTTTTCATCAGTGCTATCTCTACAAATGTGACCTCTTTTTTTCGAGAAAGTGCACAGTGGGAGTGGCTAAAAGGCTACCTACCAAAGCTCATCGCTTCGAAGCAAAGAGAAAAAAAACTTCGTATCTGGTCAGCAGGATGTTCTAGCGGTGAGGAACCTTATACTATCTTGATGTTTTTACAACAGAATATCCATCAGTTTCATGATTGGGATGTAAAAATCCTTGCGACCGATATTTCACATAAAGTGCTTTCCCATGCGATCGAGGGGATCTATGAAGCCAAACATGTGGAAACACTTCCAAAAGAGATCGTTCTTCGCTCTTTTGAAAAAGTACGTGAAGAAACGACAATTCGCTATAAAATCGCACCTCATCTTCAAGAGAAAGTGATGTTTCGACTTTATAACCTTGTGACCGACCCTTTTTTCTTTAAAAATAAATTTGACATGGTCTTTTGTCGTAATGTGATGATCTATTTTGATGATCCAACCCGCCATGATCTTATCGAACGCTTTGCAAGCGTATTACCAAAAGGTGCTCCACTTTTTTTAGGAAGCTCCGAATCACTTACGAGTCATAAAGAGACACTCAAACTCTTAGGCTCTTCTATTTATCAAAAATTATAAGGGTATTCTATGAAAATACTATTTCAACCATTAAGCACTATAGTTTTGTCCTTAGGCTTGATCGCAACAGCTGTTGTTGCAAACGAAAAGCTTCCAAAACATACATTAAAAGCAAATTCTCAAATAGTTTATAATGAAACTCCAAAGCAAGTTGATAGTTTTGGCAAAATCTTTAGTGAGGGGATGTACTACGGACGCATACGATCTAACACATTTTATCTTGACTATAAAACAAATGACTCCACACACTCAGACCATCTAACAAGTGGACTTGGTGCTTCTTTCATCGTAAAGAGTGCAAAATATGCAGATTTTGATTTTACTACAGGACTTTATGCGTCACAAGCCACATTTTGGGATCGAAACGACAATGTAGCCGATCTCAAAAAAGGAAAAGATGTGATGAGCAGATTTGATTATGCAAATCATGGTGATAAATATATGGCTGTTTTAGGGCAAGCCTATCTACAGTACTCAGGGATCAACTCTACAAAGATCTCCATAGGACGACAATTGGTTGAGACTTTTTATACAAAGTCAAATGATACAAAAATGTTTCCAAATACATTTGACGCCTTTGTCTTAGAGACCAAAGCACTAGCAAATACAAAAATCCAAGCAGCATATCTTTATGAGCAAAAACTTCGTGATCATACAAAACCACACGCCATTCTCATGTACGGAGATGCGAACTCTACATCCAAAGCAAAACCCCAATGGAGCGAAAATGACGACTCTGCAATGCACAAAGGTTTGACATATACGGCATTAAAGGCTGCAGGAAAACCTACTGATGCACCGCTATTAGTGATGGATATCAAAAACAGCAGTATCGAAAATCTCAAACTCGATGCCTCTTTTTACAATGTGCCAGAACTCTTATCTCAAGCTATGCTAGAAGCAAACTACGAAATCGCTATGAATGGCTTTTCTCTCTCACCGGGCATCCGTTATATACGACAGTTTGATAACGGTGCGGGAAGTGTTGGTGGCGCATCTTTAACTGGAAATACGCACGGGTACAAAAAAGCAGATTCACTCGACTCACAGATGATAGCAGCAAAAATCGTCACAAAAATTGATAACTACAAGATAAATCTTGCATATTCTCATATTTTTGATGAAGCAGACCTTGTCACTCCGTGGAGAGGATTTCCAACAGCAGGCTACACACGCTCTATGGCACGCTATAACTGGAGAGCCAATACAAAAAGCTACCGTCTTGAAGTTGTCAGAAACGACAATGCAAATGGGATATATAAAGATATCTTTACACAAGCTTCTATCCTCTTTACAAATGCCGATGAAAACAAAAAAGCTAAAGATGAGATCTACTACTATGTAGGATTGATTCAAAATATACCAACTATGATTGATCTGCAATGGCGTTTACGATTGGGCTATGTTCAGTATACAGATGCTGATGAGAGTGATAATAATGAACTCGATGCACGCTTTGAACTGAACTATCTGTTTTAACAATACTCCGTATTGAATTAATATTAGGAAAGACTATGAGCAAACTGATTCCTGCAACAACCCAAAAAGAAGCTACCTTTCATGCAAATGAGCTTTTTTTCTCTATTACAGATCACAATAGCACTATCATCTCAGGTAATGATGTATTTATCCGTGTTAGTGGATATAAAAAAGAGGAGATCATCGGTCATTACCATAATATTGTACGTCATCCTGATATGCCAAAAATTGTTTTTAAACTCCTTTGGGATTTTATCCAAGCACAAAAACCTATTATTGCCTATGTAAAAAATCGTGCAAAAACTGGGGAGTATTATTGGGTTCTAGCCGCGGTATTTCCCCTTAAAGAATCCTACGTCTCTATAAGAATAAAACCAGATACAAAACTCTTTCGTGCAGCTCAAGAGTTGTACGGCAAACTCCTTGCAATAGAATCACAAGATAATATGGCAAAAAGTGAAGAGATGCTGCCACTTCTATTACAAGATCTCGGCTACAAAAGCTATGAAGCGTTTATGAGCGATGCTTTTTTAAATGAGCTCAAAGCACATAAAAAAAGTATACCTCCCTTAGAGATTGCTACACAAACAATACAATCAGAGTTTGTCGAGTGTCTTGAAAACATTCAAATGCATACAAACGCACTCATGCACAAATACGATGAGTGGTTTGATAAGATCGATCTCTTTTTAGAGATAAAGACAAATTTTGAACAACAAAGTTTTCTCTTGCGTCAAATAGCTTCTGAGATCATTTTTTTATCTCTCAATGCTTCTATTGCCTCGTATCAAGTACTCAATGGGGGCGAAACATTTGCTACTTTAGCACATGATGTTCGTATAAATGCCAAGCAAAATAATGATCTTATCTCAGAGATCGATACTATCATTCAAGCTGTCTCTCTTTCTCTGAATGAACTTATCTTTTGTGTTTGCAGTATACGTCTACAGAGTGAACTTCTCAACTATTTTATTGACGAACTTTTGAGTGAAAATGGCGACATAGACACAAATGAGATAGAGAGTAATATATCGACCCTTCTCGCACTCATCACAGAGTATTCCAACAAAACAAATACTCTACAACTTGAACTACAAAAACAGATGAAAAAGGTACTTGATTTTCTTTTGCACTTAGAGCAACAGATGATGTATTTGGGATATATCCAAGTATTTGGCATCATAGAGTCAGCCGACAACTCTGATAAATCTCTTGATTTTGAAGAGATCTTCTCTCAGCTTAAAACACATATTCAAAAAACATCCGATGCCCTTTGTATCTTGCAAGAGAATGGAACAAGTTTTGATACACAAAATGGCTCACTTCTCAAACAAGCAAACCAAACCAAACAGCTTTTAACCTCTCTATATGAATGTGTGGATGCTATCAAGGTATAACAAGGTCATATGTTGGTGATATATCGTGCTCGTTCATAAAACCATTTCACGACCACAGAGACGCTACTATATAAAATAAAATATAAAAACAAAGAGGTGCAAGATGGCAGAGATAGATACTATTTTTACACATGATGCTATTCACAACGATATCAAAACGGCATTAGACGAACTAGAAGAGAAGATCACTTCTATTCGTGACTCAGAGTGTGACTCTTTGAGTGAAGAAGATAAAGCATTTTTAAAGATGCTCGATGAGCTTTTAGAAAATAAGTCATAAGATGGTCACATATCTTCTCTTTTTTATGACTGTTCTCTCCCTATAGATACGCCAATATTTCGTTACTTTATTACAAGGTTTAGAAATGGCATTTATAGCATTAAAGACAATCCTACTCACAACTCTCCTAGCGATAGTAGCACTCGGTGATGAAGTTGTACTAAGGGGTGAACCTTCTCAAGTTCAGGGACTTATCCGCGCAGCATATATCGATCAAAACAATCTTCACTCTACAGATACTTATGCAAGCTCCATTGGTGGGATCTTAAAATATGAAACTGCCCCTTTGTATGATCTCCAGTTTGGATTGGGTGCCTATGTATCACAAAAAGTACATCCGCTTACAGGTTCTTTTGCACAGCAAGAAGCGAATGGAGATTTTTTTGCACAAGACACAGGATCTTACACCTATATAGGAGAGGTCTATGCTCAGTATAAGAGCGAAGATCTCACAATACGTATCGGTCGCCAAAATATTGAGACACCACTCCTAGCTCCTGATGATATACGGATGCACCCAAACACTTTTGAAGCAGCTTTTGCAACTTACAAAGGTCTTCACGAGACAATATTGAGTGCTGGATATGTAGGACGCTGGGCGGGGTATGACTCTGGAGGAGATATCTCAAAATTTAAAAAACTTGCAGGGGGAAAAAGCAAGGGAGTAGCCCTTATAGGTATACAGAATAGTTGTGTCAAAAATCTGACTTTGCAAGGATGGTACTACAATATGGATAAATTTGCTGATGCTTTTTATTCGGACATCGTGTATGAGATACCTTTTTATGCGATCGCTAGTGTAGAACTTAACGCTCAGTTCGCTCTCTTTGATGAAAAAAAAGATGCTTTTGATAGTGCAACGGGACTTTATAACATCCCATCAAATATTAACGGAGAGATCTATGGCTTTGCAACATCTCTTCACACCAATATCTTGACACTCCATGGCGCATATAATCAAACATTCAACGCAACAGATAAAAAGATCAGTAATGGATTTGGCGGATGGCCTTACCTTACTTCTATGGAGGAGGTCTCGATAGCAGAGTTTACAGATGCAAAAGCCTATAAACTCTCCACGCACCTTGATATAGATGTTTTTGGACAAAACCGATTGCATATCCACGCAGATTATGCAGACTTTCAAAATAAAACGAGTAAGACCCACGTCAAAGAGTTTGATAGTGTTGCCACCTATACGCTCGGTGAGACAATGAATATGGAGCTGAGTTATGCAAATGTTGATGATATCAATAACAATACCAAGTACAATGGTAGCTATGAGCGCTTGCTTGTCCGTCTTAATTACAAGTTTACGAGATAGATATGAAAGAACTTGAAGAGATCGCTTTTTTAAGCCATAAGATCTTAGATCTCAACAAACAACTCATTGAGAGTGAAAAAATAAAATCTCAATTTCTTTCACTCGTAGCGAGTAAACTCAACAACCCTATGACAGCACTTTTGGGTCTTATTCCCCATCTAGACCCTCAAAGATCTTGTTCTCAAGAGGTTTTTGATCTCGTGCATCAAGAGGTATTACATTTGCATTTTCAGATTCAAAACCTTGTCATGGCAGCAGAGATAGAAGGTGGTATGTTGCAAATAGACTATGCATCTGTAACTATTCAAAGCATAATAGAAGATGTACTCAGAGATCTTCAATATCTCATTGATGCACAAGGGATTACTATTACATTATCTAATACACTTTCATCACCTTTTATTACAGACCCTAAAAAACTCTATCTTATTCTCAAAAACATCATTGCCAATGGATGTAGCTATGGAACAAAGGGAGGTGTTATTGATATTTCTATCACCAAAAGCAAATATATCTTAACGCTAGAGATCAGTAATCAAGGGGATGGTCCTCGTGTAGAGTTTAAGCCCCAAGTTTTTCAGAGGTTCGCCCAGACTGCTGAGGGAGATCATGGTTTGGGGATAGGACTCAGCATAGCAAAAGAGTTATGTGGTTCTTTAAATGGGGTACTCGATTATAAAGTTGCCAAGAAAACGGTTACATTTGTCGTAAGCTTGGACCTATTATCTAAAATTCCAAATTCTGATGCTTATGGCTCTGATGAATTTTTATTTGAATCATTTGATAGTGCGATCGAGCTCTAATGATACACGGAAGTTCAACATTTATCCATGTTGGTCAAGTACATGTTGACTCTGCTCCTAGAGCCATCTCAACAGTACTCGGTTCATGTGTTGCAGTTTGCCTCTATGACCCTTATTTGGGTATTGGTGGGATGAACCATTATCTTTTACCTTTTTGGAATGGTAATGGACTGCAAACGCCAAAATATGGAAATATCGCTATTCCAAAACTCATAAACTTGATGACAAGCCAAGGATCTCAACCAAAGCACATAGAAGCAAAGATATTTGGTGGTGCTATGATGAATTGCAATGAGAATGAAGTGATGATGATAGGTCGCAAAAATATACTTGTTGCACATGATATCTTAAAAGAGTATTCCATCTCAGTGATCGCAGAGGATACAGGAGGACGACATGGACGCAAAATTCAATTTGACTTAGCACATGGGAAAGTTCTCTTAAAATATGCCTTGCAAAAAAATATTTCAAACTAAGGAAATTTATGCCTATACGTGTATTAATTGTAGATGATAGTGCTACTGCAAGAGCAGTACTCCATGATATCTTAGACTCAGATCCAGATATAGTAGTCGTTGGAACTGCCTATGATGCTTTCATCGCACGAGACAAGATTATCGAACTTCGTCCCGATGTTATTTGTTTGGATGTAGAGATGCCCCGAATGGACGGGATCACTTTTTTAAAACGCCTCATGCATTATATGCCGCTTCCTGTTGTTATGGTCTCTTCTCTTACACAATCGGGCGCAAAAACTACACTCGCAGCACTCGAGGCGGGAGCTGTCGATTTTGTGGCAAAACCACACTCTTATATCTTTGATGGCAAAGAGCAGATGCGCAATGAACTTATCACGAAGATCAAGTCTGCATCAAAAGCAAAAGTTATTCAGCATACTTTACGAGAGTCTATACAAGTAAATACCTCTTCTCTTTTGGAAACAACGAATAAAATATTGGCAATAGGAGCTTCTACGGGAGGTACTGAGGCACTCAAAGATGTTCTTATGAGACTTCCACGTAATGCACCGGGAACAGTAATCGTACAACATATGCCCGCTGATTTTGTAACACCATTTGCAGAAAGGCTCAATACTTTGTGTTCTATAGAAGTGAGAGAAGCATGCAATGGTGATTCTATCATCCCAGGTGTTGCACTTATTGCCCCAGGAGATTATCACATGGTTGTGAGACGTTCGGGAGCACGCTATTATGTAGAGATAGGGAGTGGAGAAAAAATATCTGGACACCGCCCCTCAGTTGATGTGATGATGCACTCCGTAGCTAAAATTGCAGGTGCCAATGCTGTTGGAGTGATTCTAACAGGGATGGGAAGAGATGGGGCAAAGGGTCTCCTCGCTATGCGTAATGCAGGCGCAAAAACAATTGGTCAAGATGAGATGAGTTGCGTTGTTTACGGTATGCCAAAAGTAGCTTTTGAGCTTGGTGCCGTAGAGCGACAACTCCCACTCCATAAAATAGCCGATGGGATAGTAGAGTCTCTTTCGTGAATGTTTTCCCTGATGCTTCAAAAAAAGAACTGGATCACTCTCAAAGGGAAAATACACCCTAACACGATACAAATTGCAACGCAAAATTTTAAATATATCTTTTTTGAGCTATAATTTAAAAAGATAAAATGAAGGTTAATAGTTTGCCAACTCTTTTGAATATTAGTGGATTTAAGTTCTTTTTTTATGCGAATGAACATGAACCTAAACACATACATGTAATTAAAGGTGAAGGATTTGCTAAAATAGAGTTAAATAGCCTGAGAGTAGTGCAGAATTATTTAAAGCCAAAAGATTTAAAAGCCGCAATGGCTTTAGTTGAAGAGCATCAAAAAGAGTTTGAAAGGGTATGGGATGAATGGTTTAATTAAAGGCTTAGAGGTACACTTTGATGATACTTATTTACATGTAAAGCTTGAAGATGGGCGTATTATATCTACTCCATTAGATTGGTACAAACCCTTAAAAAAAGTCTCAATAGAACAGTTAAAAGCGTATCGTTTTATTTGTCAGAACACAGGTATTGAGTGGGAAGGTATCGACTACCATCTCAGTATCGAAGGGATGTTACACACCTCTTCACAAAATAGCGCAGCTTAAGAAAAATGCAAACAACTCAAATCAATTATGCTGGCTTTTGGATCCGCTTTGTCGCTTCTTTTTTAGATACTCTTTTTTTGGCGCTGCCTTTGGGCGTTGTGATCTATTTTGTGAGTGATGGGGCGTGGTTTGACTGGGCACAATATTACCAAAATATCATGTACGCACTCAGTGGCAACGCACAAAAAGCGCTCGCGATGCAGCCACAAACCTCTCTTACTTGGGAGATCATCTTTGAGATCTCCGTTCTCGTTGTAACTATTTTATTTTGGAGACGATGGAGGGGTGCGACCCCTGGCAAAAAGTTTGTGGGGATCAAAATTGTTGATGCACAAACACTTGGTGATATCACCAACACACAAGCCATCACTCGTTCTTTGGGTTATATTGTCTCAGTGATGACGCTACTTATTGGCTTTTTGATGGTTGCTTTTCGCAAAGATAAACGTGGGCTTCATGATCTGCTAGGAGGCACAGTCGTTATCTACGAGCAAGATTCTCAAGAAGAACAGGCAACTCTCCCAAAGATCTAAGAAAGTGATCTGCTTTTGAGAGATCGTGTGTCTTGGTAAACTCATTGTGCACTACAGCACACTCTATCCCAGCATTCACCGCAGCACTCAGTCCCCTTTGAGAATCCTCGATCACCAAGCACTCATGCGGTTTTGCCCCAAACTTTGCCATCCCTGCTAAATAAGGATCTGGATGTGGCTTAGCTCGCGGATATTCCTCGACACAGAGGGTAAAATCCATATGCCCTACTATCTCTCTATTATTGTGTATGAGATCAAAGTCAACACGTCTGGATGTTGTGACGATTCCCATCTTGTACTCTTGCTTCAGCTCTTTGAGCACATCTACCACGCCCGCTATCTCGATCTCTTGGGTGTGTAAGAACTCTTGGTAGTAGCTATCTCTTTGCGCTCTTTTTTGTGCGATCTCTCTCTCAGAGTAGCCCACTTTTTTTGCAAGTTCCCACGCTGTACCACCACGTGCCATGATCTCCATATACACATCAAACTCTAGCGCGATATCCCACTCACTAAGTGCTTTTTTGTTTGCCTCGTAGTACCACATCTCGGTCTCGACCAAGACCCCATCATTATCAAATAAAAGAAATTTTTTCATAGTGCGATTATAACAATATTTCTAAACGAGAGTGTAGATTAAGGCTATCTATGCTATTTTTTTAGCACAAGGAGAAAGTCGAGCATATGGAATTAATAATAGTCAAAGAGTTTGTTGTTGCAGCAATACTAGGTTTTATTATTGGGCTTCAAAGAGAGCTGAGTTTTTTTCATAATGACAAACCTATCTATATGGGTGCACGTACGCTCGCTATCATCTCACTCATTGGCTATCTCTCAACCAAACTCTACAAAGATTATCCTCTTATTTTAACCCTCTCTTTTTTACTTGTTGGGCTATTTTTACTCGCCTTTTATATTATCAATGCCTATAACGACAAGCTTGAGAGAGGAAATACCACAGAATTTAGCGCACTTATCGCCTTTATTATGGGTGTACTTGTGTATGATTACTTAGAGTTTGCGATTTTTGCGACCATTATTCTTATCGCGATTTTAGAGATCAAACCCAAACTCATTTCGCTTAAAAAAGAGATCAAAGAGAAAGACTCGCGAGCCACGATTTTATTTTTACTTATGACCTTTGTAGTGCTCCCTATTTTGCCAAACCACACGATAGATCCTTATGATCTCTTCAACCCAAGACAGATCTGGCTGATGGTTATTCTCATCTCTGGACTCTCTTTTATCGGCTATATTGTCACACGCTTTTTTAGTGCGAGTAAGGGGCTTTTGGTGATGGGATTTTTTGGTGGACTTGCCTCTTCTACAGCGGTTACTCTCACCCTTTCAAAAAAAGCTTCAAGTAATAATGAAACGAACACCGCCCTTGTCGTGGCTATTGCCATCGCTTCGAGCACCATGTTTTTGCGTATTATCCTTTGGACTTTTATTCTCGATCGAGAGCTTTTTGAAGCCCTTTTACTCCCTTATCTTTTGGCAACAGTTGTTGGATACACTTTTATCTACGCTATCTACATCCAAACAAAACAAAAAGAGATCTCACAAGAGGTTGCCTTTCATAACCCCCTAGAGTTTCATACGGCACTCAAGATGGGAATCCTCTTTGGTGTGATCTTTAGTGTGCTCTCTTTGGTCGATACCTATATGGGATCTTTGGGTGTGTATCTGGTCTCATTTCTCTCAGGTCTGAGTGATGTCGATGCGATCGTGCTTTCATTGGGGGAGCTTTTTAATGAAGCAAAACTCTCAAAAGAGGCTGTACTCTATGCCATCATTTTGGCAACAGTTGCAAATACTCTTACAAAAATCGTTATCTCCTTCATTGTGGGAAACCGCTTTATCGCACTCAAACTTTTCACCATATTTAGCCTCTCCTTGGTGGTTTTAGTCACATCTTTTTATTTTTTAGAGATTATGTAGCATAACTTTTATTTATATTCACACTTTTGTGATAAAATACCGAAAATTTGATATATGGAATAGTTATGGATTTACAAACACTCGCACTTCACGCAGGATACGAAAAAGACTCACAAGGGACAATGGCTGTGCCGATCTATCAGACAACAGCTTATGAATTTCGTGATGTTGAACACGCGGCAAACCTTTTTTCTCTCAAAGAGCTAGGCAATATCTACACACGCCTCAACAACCCGACAACAGATGTTTTTGAAAAAAGATTTGCCGAACTTGAGGGGGGCGCTGCAGCAATTGCCACTTCTAGTGGGATGAGTGCAATTTTCTTTGCGATTGCCAACGCTGCAGAGGCTGGGGATAATATCGTATGTGCAAAACAACTCTACGGTGGAAGCCTTACACAAACTGCTCATACGCTCAAGCGTTTTGGGATAGAAGCGCGTTTTTTTAATGTGCATAAACCCGAAGAGATCGAGGGGCTTGTGGATGGTAAAACAAAGGTGATCTTCTTTGAATCGCTTACAAACCCAAGCATAGACGTGGCAGATATCGATGCGATCGTCGCAATAGCAAACAAGCACAATATTTTAACAGTAGTGGACAATACTGTTGCGACTCCTATACTTTGCCGTCCTCTTGCTCATGGTGTGGATGTAACGGTGCACAGTGCGAGTAAATATACAACAGGGCAAGGTCTTGCAATTGGTGGGATCTTGGTAGAGCGTAAAAATCTTACTGAAAAACTCAAAAACAATCCTCGTTATGCACACTTTAACGAGCCAGATGCTTCGTATCATGGACTTGTTTATACAGAAGTTGGGCTTCCTCCTTTTTGCCTTCGTGCACGTCTCTCTTTACTTCGAGATCTAGGAGCGGTGAGCTCTCCTTTTAACTCTTGGCTCTTTATTCAAGGGATGGAAACTCTCTCGCTTCGTATGCGTGAACACTCAGCAAATGCACTCGCTTTAGCAGAATTTTTAGAGTCACATCCAAGGGTGAAAAAAGTAAACTACCCAGGGCTCAAAAGCAATGCAAACTATGCAAATGCACAAAAATATTTTGACAAAGGTGCATGCAGTGGGCTTTTAAGCTTTGAGGTCGCAACGCTTGAAGAAGCAACAAAGATTGTAAACGCAACCAAACTTTACTCTTTAGTGGTAAATATCGGTGACTCAAAATCGATCATCACCCACCCTGCTTCTACAACGCACCAACAATTAACGACTGAGGAGCTTGAAGCGTGTGGCGTGCCAGCTGGACTTATCCGTATCTCATGTGGTTTAGAATCGATCAATGACCTCATCAATGATATACGTCAAGCGCTTGATGCGTAGAGATTTAACTTTGTTATAAGCCTAATTTGTTAGAGTGGTGCCTTACAAAACACAAGGAGAACAATATGGCTATTAATAACGACCAAGTAGTTACAATGAAATATGAAGTAAAAGTAGGAGACAATGTTATTGATAGTAATGTTGACAAGGAACCTTTAGAATTTACCTTTGGTGCTGGACAGATCATCGGTGGATTAGAGTCTAGAATCGCGCATTTGAATGAAGGTGAAGAGGTATCTGTGGTGATCCCTGCTGAGGAAGCGTATGGTGAGTACAACCCAGAAGCGATGCAAAAGCTTCCAAAAGAGCAGTTTGATGGAATTGAACTCTCAGAGGGCTTACCACTTCAAGGGCAAGGTGCAGACGGACAACCAGTACAAGTGACTGTCAAAGAGATCTATGATGATGAAGTTCTAATCGACTTCAATCACCCTTTAGCAGGGCAAGACCTTAGCTTTAATGTAAATATTCTCTCTATCAGATAAGCTTCAGACAAGAGTTTTTCTCTTGTCTTTACCTCTTTTTTTAATCCTGAAAATTATCACGAATCGATAAGAACTTATCTAGATTCTCAAAGAAAAGATCAATAAGATTTGGATCAAAATGTTTTCCACTCTCTTGTTTAAAAAGATCTAATATTCTCTCCAATTCCCACGCTTTTTTATAACATCTATCGTGCCCCAAAGCATCAAATACATCTGCAATCGCCGTAATACGTCCATAGATAGGAATATCTTCTGCCCGGAGCCCTTGAGGATATCCGCTACCATCATACTTTTCATGGTGTGTTAAAGCGACTTGTGCTGAGGCTCTAAGGATGGGACGATTCGAGTGCTTGAGCATCTCATAGCCTATCATAGCATGCGATTTCATGATCTCAAACTCTTCGCTTGTAAGCTTACCGGGCTTATTTAAAATAGAATCAGGGATCCCCACTTTACCAATATCATGCATAGGAGATGCTTGTTTAAGCAGGCTTGCTTCGTTTTCACTAAGTCCTACAAGCTTGGCTAAGAGGTAAGAGTATTCGGCTACACGTTTTACATGTAGACCCGTTTCTTGGCTTCGTGTTTCCCCTATCGCTCCCATCGTAAGCACGACCTCTTTTTGTGTATTGATGATCTCTTCATTGAGTTCAAATATCTCTGTGACATCATGCATGATCTGTAGATACTCTATCACCTCTCCATCACGACGTAGCATTGGATAAAAGAGTGTATTGGTGATATACTCTGAGCCATCTTTTGCAACATTTGTAAGAATATGATTTGCCGTGAATCTTTGAGAGAGGCGCTGTGCTATTTGCTCACAAAGTTTCGAGTCTCTATGTTTATGATGACGCAGATCTGAACAATTTTTTCCGATAAGTTCTTGCAGTGTATAGCCACTAAGATCACAAAACTTTTTATTTGCATACGTGATGCTATTATTTGTATCAGTTTTTATCACCGCGGTAATTGAGTTGATCGCATCTTCATATTGGGATGTATAGTAAAGATTATCCTCTAGGTTTTCACTCTTAGAGTCCAGTTCATGTCTGAGGAGATTTTTATACTCCTCGAGTTCTGTAACATCGGTACGTATCCCTATATATTCTTTAAAGCTTCCATCTAGATTATAGATAGGAGTGATCTCAGAGATCACGTAATAGGCACGCCCATCTTTACGTTTATTCTTTACCATCCCCCTCCATATCTTGCCCGCCTTGATCGTTTTCCACATCTCTTTAAATACCTCTTTGGGCATATCTTCATGGCGAACAAGATTATGGGGGCTTCCTAGAAGCTCTTCTCTAGTATATCCTGAGATCTCTTCAAAATTTTTATTGACCTCTGTTATGATCCCATCCGCATCAGTGATTGAAAATATAGATGCTTCTTCGACGGTTTTTTTAAATTGTTCGAGATGGTAAATCTTCTCTTGCGCATCTCGAAGCTTTTGTGAAAGTTCTTCAAATTCTCTTTTATACTCCAGAATCTCCATACACTTCCCTTGAAACTTTTTCATAACTTTTTTATAATTGTATCGTTATTTTATTAGATTCACATTTTACCGACACTTCTTAAATACAGTGCATTTATAGTACCATTCGCTTAAACTTGCTAGGAGCTTGCATGGATTTGAATATAGAAAAAATAGAACTACATTATCTTGAGACAAAAGACCACAAAGAGATGGCTACACTGATGGAACATGAGTATCGTCATCTCAAGGATTCTACTTGGGACGAAAAAGATATAGCAACCCTCATAACCAAATTTCCAAAAGGGCAAGTGGGTATCAAAATTGATGGAGAGTTTGCAGGATTTGCTCTGAGTATTATTGTAGATTATTCACAATTTGAAGATTCTCATAGCTATAAAGAGATCACAGGAAACTACACCTTTAAAACACACAATCCACTAGGAAACATCCTCTATGGAATCGATGTATTTGTAAGCAAAAAATATCGTGGTCTTCGTCTTGGGCGCAGACTCTATGATTATAGAAAAGAGTTGTGTGAAGAGCTTAACCTCAAAGGGATCATCTTTGGTGGTCGCCTTCCAAACTATCACAAGTACGCCAATGAGATCTCTCCAAAAGAATACATCCAAAGAGTAAAAGCAAAAGAGATCCATGACCCAGTGCTTAATTTTCAACTCTCCAATGATTTTTACGTCAAGCGCGTCATCAAAAACTATCTAGAGGGAGATCATGAGAGTTGTGAATATGCAGCCCTTTTAGCTTGGAATAATATCTACTATACCAAACCAAAACAAAAACCTATCACACAAAAAACAGTGATCAGACTCGGACTTATTCAGTGGCAGGTTCGTCCTTATAACAGTATCGAAGAGGTACTCGAACAAGCGGAATACTTTACAAAAGCGGTCTCAAACTACCGTAGCGATTTTGCTCTTTTTCCAGAGTTTTTCAATGCGCCCCTTATGTCAAAATATAACCATCTCAGCGAAGCCGAAGCGATTCGTAAACTCGCAGGCTATACGCAACGCTTCAAAGAGGAGTTCTCTAGCCTTGCTATCGCTTATAATATCAATATTATTACAGGGAGTATGCCAGAACTCATCGACGGACACCTCTACAATGTAGGATTTTTATGTAGAAGAGATGGTTCCGTGGAGAAATATGCAAAAAAACATGTCACACCTGATGAAGAAAAGATTTGGGGACTTCAAGGGGCAAATGAGATCAAAACATTCAACACTGACTGTGGAAAAATCGGTATTTTGATCTGTTATGATGTCGAGTTTCCTGAGCTCGGACGTCTTTTGGCAAAAGATGGGATGGAGATACTTTTTGTTCCCTTTTTGACAGATACACAAAATGGCTATTCTCGTGTGCGCATCTGTTCCCAAGCACGTGCTATAGAAAATGAGTGCTACGTCGCGATCGCAGGGTGTGTAGGTAACCTACCAAAAGTGAGCAATATGGATATCCAATACGCTCAATCAGCGGTCTTTACCCCGTGTGACTTTGCTTTTCCATCTAACGGCATCAAGGCAGAATCCACACCCAATACAGAGATGATCCTTGTTGCGGATGTAGACCTAGATCTGCTCAAAGAGCTTCACACTTTTGGAGCTGTGACAAATCTCAAAGACAGACGCGATGACCTCTACGAGCTTACACTGAAGAAATAAACAATACTAAAGAAGCTGATGATCAGGCTTTCCAAAGAAAAAGCCTTGGGAATAATCAATTCCCATCGCTTTAACAGCTTCTTGAACCTCTGCACTATGAACATACTCTGCGATCACTTTGATATTACTTTTGTGTGAAATAAGTACGATCGCTTCACAAATGATCTTACTTTTTTCATCATGCATCAGGTTTTTAATAAAAGAGCCATCTATCTTTAAATAATCGGGACTAAACTCAAGAAGTCTTGAGAAATTTGAGCTTTGTGAGCCAAAATCATCTATCGCGATCTTAAAGCCCTTTTCTCTCAGAGAAGAGAGTTGCTCGATCGTGCTTGACTCTTTCAGCGATGCGATATCTTCTAAAATCTCCAAAACTACACGTGATGGTTCTATCTCATATTTTTTTGCATTACGCAGTAAAAAAGCTTCAAGATATTCTGTGTAGAGATCTTCACTTGTGATATTAATAGAGAACTCATAATCGTTTTTTGCAAAAGCTTCAAAGCTTTGTTGAATGATCGTTCTTGTAATATGAGGGAGCATCCCTGTCACTTTTGCAGCTTCCATAAAACGAATAGGTGGTATAAGAGTATCCAGATCATCTATCCTTGCCAGACACTCATACTTTTCTATCTCTCCACTCACATTGTTAACAATAGGCTGATAATAGGGAAAAAGATTTCCTGTACTGATCGATTCTTTGATCTTGTGGATCCAGTAGATATTACTTTGTTGCTTTGTTAAAAACAAAGACTTCTCATCATAAAAATTGTATGTCCCACGGTTATGCTCACGCAACTCCATAATAGCTATTTTTGCATTATGTAAAAGCTCAGAACCTCGCCCATACGATACACCTATACTAAATGAGATCCGTGTTTCGATATTATCATCTAAGCTCACTTCTGTTTCATTGAAAAAATACTCTATAGAGTTGAGTATCTGTTCAAGTTCATCTTCACTCAATTGCTCTTCAATTGTGAAAACAAACTCATCAGAATTTAATCGAAAAAGCTTTGCATTGGATGGTTTGACAATGCTTAATAGCTTCGAAACCTCCTGAAGCACGTGATCACCTACAGTAAATCCATAAGCATTATTGATATCACCAAAATGGTCTACATTTAAAAGTAAAAGATATATATCCTTCTCTTGTTGTAATAATTCACTCAATGCAAAATGGTTTTTAAGCCCTGTTAAGGTGTCATGGAAACTTTTATAAAAAAGCTCTTGGGTCTTTTTCTCTACAAGTTCTTCCAGCTCTTCGTTGTATGCTTCTAGCTTTTGTTTCATAAAAAGCTTATGTGCTACTTTAGAGATAACAGCTACGATATTTTTTTTCTGAAGAGGCAAAAATATATAGCCACTGATATTAAGCTTGATCGAGTTATACAAAACACGTGCATCATCGGATTTACTGATAAAAATGATCGCTTGATTTTCATTTATAGAGAGCACTTCTTTAGCCAGTACTAGACCATTTTTAAGTGCTGCGACATTGATAAGAACGATATGGTACTTATTTTCCCTTATGCGTTCTCCGACACGTTCCGCATCTTCGCAAAAGTCTATCGTACAACGAAAAAGTTTAAAAGCACTCTCTAGTTTTTTCTTAATATATTCATCATCATCTATATAAAGAATATGAATACTATCAAAATTCTCTTGCAAATCTTTATGCATCTACAACCTTTTATCTACCCAAAACGACCACAAAACTCTCTGGTCGTATCGATTTATACTGTGGCATGCTTTGTCCTATGTTTGCATTGATATAAGTTGGATCAGCGACCACAAACTCTTTTTGATTAATTGTGACCTTGTCACCTCCAAGAGGTATTTGCAATGCAGTTGCAATATGATCTTTATACTTGATCCCTACAACACCTACACCAAAAAGCTCTTTGATAAGTGAAGCAAAAAGTGTCGACCTGTCTTCACAATCTGATTTGTCATAATAAAGTGTTTCTTGTGCGAACATCACTTTTTCTCTCCCAAATTGTTCATCATCTCTTTGGTACTCAAAAGCATTTTGTACAAAACGAAGCACAATATTCATCGCCTCACTTGCTTTTTTTCCATCTACAATTTTTTTGAGTTCTTTTGCTATAGCCTGATAACTTTGCTCATCCATAGGTGCATTAAAAAAAGTCTCATAATCAGCTTGCGGATACGTAGACATAAAATCAATGAGATTTTTATTGTACTCATACACTATAGTGTGTGTCTGTGCATAGTTTTTAAACTCTAAGGTTTTATTTTTCATATCTGCTTCAAATGTTGGAAGAGTTGCGAGTTTTAGATCTAATGCTTTAGTCGCCCCAGGATAGTTTTGCTCATATGTATAGAGCTTTCCAACACTTCCTTTGTTGTAATGAGAAAGTACATAAAACTTTTGATTCTCTATTTTATAATTAGGAGTGGAATAGATAATTTTTTTTGAATGATGTAAAAGCACTATACTCTTCCCAGAGAGTCCTACACGAACAGCATATCCGAGTTTATTAAATAAGAACCAATTCATTAAGCGTGCTTCATCTTGAGAAGAGTACATATTCTCCGATATTTTTTGTACTAAAAGATAAAGTCCCCAATCATTAAGATTGAGCTTTTGTGTTGTATCAGAAATTTCGGCAAGAAGCATTTTTGTATCACTTGATGCCATCACATTAAAAAAGCTTGTGATCCCCTCTTTATTTTGAGGAGCAAATCGGGCTTTTTCTATTTTGGATGGTTTAGAAAAACCAAGTTTTGTCCCAAAAAAATCAAATGTGATTTCCTTGTCTACAGGTGGAGTTATCTGCTTTGGTTTTGGCTTTGGTTTAGGTTCTACTTTAGGCTCTTCAACTTTTATATAAACCGGTGGTCCAACAACTTGAAGTTTCTCTTTTTTCGCCGGTATTATCTGTTTTGGTTTTGGTTCTTCAAAAAGAGGTGTACCTTTATAAGCATTGTACTCTTTCCATTGTTGCGCTAAATATTTATTAAATTCATTATCTTTTTCATCTTTGTGTTTAGCAAAAGAGGATTGTTGTGTTTTTTTAAAGTCTGCAAAACTCTCCGCAGTAAGTGAAGAAACACTGAGTACTAGGGCTAGGCTAAAATGGCCACACAGCTTGAATAGCTTTTGTTCCCCAAGATTGATTTGTTGCACGATCTACATCTCCCTGTGTCTTATAAAGAATCTTCGCGTCGCTCATCTGAGCAGAATCGATTTTATTAAACTGATCAATATCATATGGACGGATCACTCCACTGATCTGAATTATCTGTTTTTGATCATCGACCAAAATTTCACGTCTTCCAGATATAAAGTAATTGCCATTTTGCAAGACCTTGACTATTCTTGCAGAAACCGTCGTCGTAAAAGAAGCATCTTTACTAGCACTTCCCTGCCCCTGATACGAACTAGTTGAGTCTGTCGAAAAACCAATGTTAGCCAATCCATTAAGCTTGCTTACATATGAATTCACTGCAGTGTTTAGCCCACCTGAGGTAAAAGTACCTCCACCCAAAGCGGAGCTATCAGACTCCGTGAGCTGCTTTGCACCAGTACTTGTACTTCTTGCATTCTCAGAGATAATTACACGAACTATGTCATTGACATGCATCGCTTTATGATCTGCAAAAAGTGGATTATCTCCTTGCCCAAAAACACTTCCTGTTGAAGTGAAATCTTGTTCCACTTCCTGAGCAGGCATCTGCTCTACATACTTGGGTGGCTCAAAATCAATTTCTGGATCTGTTAGATTTGCGGTACATCCCGTGAAAAATAGTATAGCATAGAATGATAGTAAAAAGGATAAATATTTTTTCATCGTGTCAATCTCTTTGTATAAGGTGTGTTGTTTGGTTATAATCACAGCAAGAATAGTTCCAATAAACAAGGATATACCCGATGAATCTTAAAGAAACAATCAACCAAGATCTAAAAGATGCTATGAAAGCAAAAGATAACAAAAAAAGAGATGCGCTGCGCTTACTTACAAGCGCTTTTAAGCAGATAGAAGTAGATGAGCGAAAAGAGCTTAGTGATGAGGATGTGATCAAGATCATCCAAACTCAAGTCAAAAGACGTGATGATGCAGCAGCGCAGTACGAACAGGCTGGACGTGAAGACTTGATGCAAATTGAGAAAGAAGAGATAGCATACTATATGCCTTACTTACCAAAACAACTCAGCGATGAAGAGCTCAAAGAAGCACTAGAGAAGATCATTCAAACAACAGGGGCTACAACGCTCAAAGATATGGGAAAAGTGATGGGTCTTGCTTCTAAAGAGCTTTCAGGAAAAGCAGATGGAAAAAGGATAAACGAGTGTGTGAAAGTACTCCTTGCTTAGAGTACTTCCCCGAATTTTAGCTTCTTTAAAGCAAGTTCTTCATCCTCTTGGCGCATCAGTGATTCTCCAACCAAGAATGCGTCCACACCAGCTTTAGAGAGATCTTCAAGCTGTCCATGCTCATAAATGCCACTCTCAGCCACAATGATCTTGCCATTTGGAATAAGTGGAATAAGCTCATAGGAGAGGTTCATATTCATCTCAAATGTTTGTAGATTTCTATGATTGATCCCGATAATATCACTCCCGGCATAGATCGCTTTAATAAGATCTGTTTTATCATGCACCTCAACAAGTGCTTCCATTCCAAGGTGTCGTGTGTATGCTAAAAGCTCTTTAAGTTCACCTTTACTCAGAGCCGCAGCGATAAGTAGAATAAAATCAGCCCCATACACCATTGCTTCGAGTATCTGATACTTTGAAACAATAAAATCTTTACGCAAAAGTGGAATGCTCACATAGCGACGAATCCCTGCTAAATACTCCAGATCTCCTTGAAAATAGTGTGGTTCAGTGAGCACAGAAATAGCGCTCGCACCTCCACGCTCATAGCTTTGTGCAATTGCAATGGGATCAAAATTCTCACGGATCACCCCTTTGGATGGGGATGCTTTTTTTACCTCAGATATAATGCGATAAGGATCCTCAGGCGTTGCTTTTAAAAATGGAATCACATCGCGTGGTTGTCTTGCATTAAAAGCCAAAGAACGACCGAGCCAATCCATAGAGAACTTTTTTTCCCTCTCTACAAGATCTTCTTTTGTTCTTTTGATAATTTCATCTAAAATCATTTTTTCTTTTTACCCTTTTTTAAATTTTTACATTTTTTGATTTTTTCATAATGGAGTTTCACTTCAGGATCATCTCCACCCTCCATTTGTGTCACTTTATGGATGATACCGTACGCTTTATCACACTCGCCTAATTTGTAATATCCCCATGCTAATGAGTCAAGGTAATACGCAGATGTAGGTTCTAATTCAAGAGCCTTCCGGATATATTTCATCCCCTCTTTTATATCTATCTCATGATCGATCATAATATAACCAAGATAATTAAGATTTAGAGAACTCTCTTCTATCTCTAGCGTTTCCTTGAGCTTCTCAAGGACATTTGCAAGCATAATTTTATCGTTTTTATTCTTACTTCCCTCATACTCAAAGATAGCACTTTGTGCTAAATATCCTACATCCGAACTCTCTTCATAAAGTTTTTGTGCAAGCACAGATGCTTTTGTGTAGTTTTTATACCTTGTGTATATCTGCAACAAAAGTGGGTCATCAACAGGGTATTTCTCCAAAAAACTTATTAATTCTAAATACTCTTTTTTATAAACATATATCTGAATAATTTTCTTTGCGATCGCTTCATCTTTTCCCAGGGCATAGAGTCTCAGATAGGTTGCAAGAAGTCCATCAACATTGTTTTCATTACTATAAAAGGAGATAAGCCGATTACAAATCACTTCAGAACATCCATGGATTCGGATGTGAGTTTCAAGCTGCGCGATCGCTTCTTTTTGTCTCTGAAGATTAAAATACAGAACAATAGACATCTTGTCTAAAACTTTTTCACTATAATTTTTTGTATAGGCGCCTTCTAGATACTTCATCGCCATACTAAACTTTTTTTGCTCCACATAGATATCACTGATAAGTATATAATCATCCTCTTCATGAGACAAAGAGACGAGTTTGAGTGCGATCTCTTTTGCTTCTTCGATCCGTTGGAGTCCTACTAGCGCGACAATTTTAAAGCGTACGAGTTGAAAATCATCAAAGTTCTCTTTTGAAATAGAATCGACTTTTTCTAAAACATAAGCATTGTCTTTGGCTATAAGATAATTTTGTAAAGAGCGATAAAGGTACTCTTTTTTAGCAGATTTTTCATAAAGTGTTTCAAACAGCTGTGCAGCCTGTTTATTGGCTTGTACCTGTTCGGCTCGAAGTGCTAATAAAATATATTGATCTTCTTGCTCAAATGTTTTCTCATACCCCTTGATCTTTTGATCTTGCGTAAGAAATCCACTACATCCCAAGAAGAAAAAAGGTAAAAGAACAAGTAAAAAAATTTTAATCATCTTTGATCCCCGGACATTCTAATTTGAGTTCTTCGACGCGCGTTTTATAATAATCCCAAAAGGGAAAGGTCTTACACTGTGTGGGTCGCGCTTCATAGATCCCACATCCGTTATTCGCTCTATCATAAAAGACACATTCATAAGAGTCATTATACTTGATCTCTTTTAGAGAGTACTTATACCCTTTTTTATAAAGATAATCTTGCACAAAATCTGCTACATCCAGACCAAGCAAAGCCGCTATTTTTTCGACTTCTATTTTATTCACGTAAATATAACCGCTCTCACCCGTACAGCATCGCCCTTGACATGAGGCACACGCATTTGGGTCAAACGAGTAGCTGTATCCCTCTTCTCTCATTAAAGGCAACATTTGATACTCTGTGTGGAGGCTTTTTTGTAGATCTCTTGCACTTCTGGTGAAAACTCATCCCCCTCAAAACTAATCAGTGGTGGTAAGACTTTCATAAGTGACTTCGATCCATTGCGTACATGTAGCATCACAAGCGAGGCTCCTCTCTCTTTTTTCGGATACACAAAGCGTACATCCACAACTCTTAGCTTTACTTTATCAAGTGCAGCACAGATCAAAAAAAACTGTGTTGCATCATAGCAAAAAATAAAGTGCGAGTTTGGTTTTAACAGCCGTGAGACCTTTTTAAAAAAACTCTCTAAAGGCAGGTTGACATTATAGCGTGCATGATAAAGCATCTCATCCTCACTTCGCGTGGCACCCTCGTGGTAAAAGGGGGGATTGGAGATGATATAGTCATACTTTTGCGTCTCATCAAGATCTAAAAAATCACTCTGATAGATCGTGTAATCTATCTTATTCACCCGTGCATTGATGGTCGCGTACTCGACAAATGCCGTTTGCTTCTCAACCGCTTCTAGATCTACCTTTGGATTATCACGTGCGACTAAAAGCCCCACAACGCCACATCCAGAGCCCACATCAAGCATCTTTCCACGTGGTTTGAATGAGCTGATAAAATCGTAAAGAAAAATAGAATCGCTATTGTAACAGTATCCAACCTGCGGTTGATAAAGAAGCATTCAAAACCTTTTAATGTATAATCGCGTAATTATACCTCAAAGGAATTAAATGATAATTATCCCTGCACGATTAGCATCTACAAGATTTCCCAAAAAAGTTTTAGCCGATATTGGTGGTATCCCTATGGTAGTACGTACGGCACAGCGCATTGCACATCTAGACCGCGTAGTGGTTGCGGCTGATGATGAAGAGATATTACAAGTGTGTAAAGAGTATGGCATCGAAGCAAAGCTTACATCCACAACCCACAAAAGCGGAACAGACAGAATCCACGAATGTGCCACACTCTTAAACCTGCCAGAAGATGAACTCATCATCAACGTTCAAGCGGATGAGCCTTTTATTGAGCCTGATGTGGTGGAGTCACTTTTGAGCAAACTCCAAGATCTGCAAAAAGCTGGAGAAGATTTTATTATGGGGAGTTGTTTTAATGCGATCAATGCCGAAGCTGCCCTAGATCCAAACCTTGTCAAAGTGGTGCTTGATGATGCAGACAATGCGATCTACTTCTCACGTGCGTGCATCCCTTATAACCAAGGGGGTGGTGCAAAATATTTTGGGCATATAGGGATCTACGGATTTAGCAAAAAAAGCCTCAAAGAGTTTTGTAGCCTCAGCGATGCCCCACTCGAAGACATAGAAAAGCTTGAACAACTCCGTGCGATCTATCATGGTAAAAATATAGCGATGGTTCATGTTGCAAGTACAGGTTTTGGGATCGATACACCTGAAGATTTAAAAAGAGCGATTGAGATTTTTTTATAAACGAAGATATATCCCCCAAAAAGGGGATACATTTAAAGAGGGGAATTAGATGTTGTCGCGGATACCAAGATCTGCTACAAGTTTGTTGTACGCGTCTTTTTGAGTTCTTTTGAAGTACTTCATAAGACGACGACGTTGTCCAACTAATTTTAAAAGACCAAGTCTTGATGCGTGATCTTTTTTGAATACTTTTAAGTGTTCAGTTAACTCTGCAATTCTGTTTGTTAAAAGTGCAATTTGAACTTCACTTGAACCTGTATCACCTTCTTTACGAGCGTATTTTGCAATAATCTCTTGTTTTTTAGCCTGATCTAAAGCCATAATAGCCTCCTGATTGGTAGTATGATCTAACATTTATGAATCTGCTCATAAAGTTGAATCGCAATTATACTCAAACTTTCTTTAAATTGCTTAACTTTTATCTACTTTGGTTATAATATCTCTTTAAATATTTAAACCTAAAGATTTTTCCCATGCTAATGACACGTGCTAGCGAATACGCCCTTTTATCTCTTATTGTACTTTCAAAGGCTTCATCTCCACTCGATAGCGAGACACTCTCTCGTGAGCTCTCGATCTCGAAGAGTTTTTTAGCAAAAATTCTTCAATCTTTGGCAAAGAGTGATATCTTACAATCTTTTAAAGGTGCCAATGGAGGCTTTACCCTCAACAAGCTCCCAAGAGAGATAAGTATGCTCGATGTTATGATGAGTGTTGAGGGCAAAGCCCCTGCAGTGTTTGATTGTTCTCCCGCGATGGAGAACTGCCCCTCAGAAAAAGCAGATATCTGCTCCATCTGGCCATTTTTAAATAAACTTCAAGGGAAGATAGACACCTTTTTGGCAAATCTCACCCTCGCAGATATTTTAGAAGAGTAATATTTGGCAAAGAAACTCACGACACGTCAACAGATCGGTACGGCACTCAATTTTCTCTTAGGTCAACGAGACCTCAGTGTTGTTGTATTTGTTATGGCGATCCTTGCGATCATTATCGTTCCACTTCCTTCAGGAATGCTCGATGTGATGCTCACTGTCTCTATGGCGATCGCTGTACTCATTTTGCTCATCTCTTTATATGTACCAAAACCAACAGATCTTACAACCTTTCCAACCCTTATTTTGATCGTCACCCTCTTTAGGCTTTCACTCAATATCGCTACAACGAGGATGATTCTTAGTCATGGGCATGAGGGTCCTGAGGAAGTGAGTGATATCATTACCAGCTTTGGAAACTTTGTGGTTGGTGGAAACTATGTAATAGGGATCATTGTTTTTGCAATCTTGGTTCTTATCAACTTTATGGTTATCACCAAAGGTTCTACAAGGGTTGCAGAGGTTGCAGCTCGTTTTGTACTTGACTCTATGCCAGGAAAGCAGATGGCAGTTGATGCCGATCTCAATGCTGGGCTTATAGACGATCAAGAGGCAAAAAGAAGAAGAGCCGAGATCCTCCAAGATGCAAACTTCTACGGAGCGATGGACGGGTCGAGTAAGTTTGTCAAAGGGGATGCGGTTGCAGGTATTATTATCACCCTCATCAACATTATCGGTGGTTTTCTTATTGGTGTTTTCCAGCATGACATGACTGTAGGTGATAGTGCTTCTACTTTTACACTCCTCACCATCGGAGATGGACTTGTAGGGCAGATTCCAGCCCTTATCGTCTCCACGGCTACAGGTATTATGATCACACGTTCTTCAAGTGATGGAGACAACTTCGCAGAGGGTACGATCAACCAGATGACAGGAAATGCGAAGATCTTGATGATCGTTGGATTTATCATGACTCTTTTTGCACTTGTGCCTGGCCTACCAACAGCTTCAATGGGCTTTGTAGGTTTACTTTTTGCATCACTTGGTTGGGCTCTTTATAAATTTGAAAAAGGGGAGCTAACGATTCTTAATGTAGAAAATCTCCTCTCGCCAAAAGAGAAGGAGATCCAAGAAAAAGCAAAAGAAGCTGCCAAACCAAAGAAGACAAATGAGGAGATCCAAAAAGAGGAAGAGAATGCATTAGAGGATATTCTTAAAGTAGAGATGCTCGAACTCACGCTTGGATACCAACTCATTCGCCTTGCTGATAGTTCACAAGGGGGTGATCTCTTAGAGAGGATCCGTTCTATGCGACGCAAGATCGCAAGTGACTTTGGATTTTTGATGCCTCAAGTAAGAATTCGGGACAATCTTCATCTCCAACCTGATGAGTATCAGATCCTCCTCAAAGGGATTCCTATCGGTGATGGGATCATTAAACCTGACAAATTTTTAGCGATGGATAGTGGAATGGCTACAGGTGAGATCGATGGTGAGGCTACAAAAGAACCTGCTTTTGGACTCGATGCTCTTTGGATCAGAGCAGAACAAAAAGAGGATGCAATTATAAATGGCTATACTGTTGTAGACCCAGCGACTGTTATCTCTACTCATATGAGTGAACTTGTCAAACGAAATGCTGAGGATCTTCTCACACGTCAAGAGGTTCAATCACTCATCGATAAGATCAAAACAGATTTCCCTGTTATTATCGATGATGTTCTCAAAGTTGCAAGTATTGGACTTATTCAAAGAGTACTCAAGGCGCTTCTACATGAAAAGATACCGCTCAAAGATATGCTCACCATTTTAGAGACGATCGCAGATATTGCTGAGTTTACAAAAAATGTAGAGATCATCACAGAGCAAGTCAGAGCAAAGCTTTCACGTATCATTACACAGATGTACTCGAGTGAAGATGGTGTAATCCGTCTTTTGACCTTTGATACAAAATCAGAACAGATCATGCTTGAGAAATCAAGCGAACATGATGGGGTGAAAAATCTTATGCTCAATGTAGGTGAGATCAATCAACTCATCCAAGCGACAAGCCAAAAAGCCGCAGAGCTTCTTCAAAAAGGTGTTTCTCCGGTGATAATCATCGTAGATCCATCCCTTAGAAGATCTATTGCCGAAATATTTGAGCGCTTCTCTTTGGATGTAGTAACACTCTCTCATGCCGAGATAGATTCAAGCGCTACATTTGAAGTAATGGGCTCCATTTCTCTAGAATAACAATCAATCAAACGAAGGAAAAGAATGAAAAACAGAACAATACACCATCTCTCACATATAGATTTGGATGGATATAGTTGTCAATTGATAATGATGTATACACCTTATACGATAGAAAATTATAATGCAAACTATGGAGCAGAGGTCAAGCAAAAGCTTGATATGATTTTAGAAAACATTAAAGCGACTAAAGAGGCAACTCTTATCCTCATCACAGATCTCAACCTTACAGCGGACGAATCACGATGGCTTAACAAAGAGGTTAATTCTCTTAATGAGAATGGATATGACATCAAGCTTATACTCCTAGATCATCATGGAAGCGGTGAAGAGTGTGCGAAAAAACATGAGTGGTACTATCTAGATACTCTAAGATGTGCAACCAAAATAACCTATGATTACGTCAAAGAACATTTTGAATTTGACGAGCCAAAATGGATGCAAAAATATGTGGATGTAGTTAATGCCGTAGATCTTTGGAAACAAGAGGAGATCGAGAACTTTGAATATGGTAAAGTGTGTATGCGTCTTGTCACAGAAACGCGTGAGCTTAATCGTGTGATGTTTGCAAAAGAGGATGGTGCATATAAACTCTCACTCCTCCACGAAGCAGCAAAGTTTATCAATGAAAAAGATGCAGCGATTCTCCTTGATGATAAGATACACTCTCTCAAAAAAGATTTTTTCAAAAAAGAGCAAAACAATACACTCGATAATTTGGCTACAAAATATATCGTAGAACTTCTTGGACAAAGAAGAGATGAGATGACGATCTACTACAAAGGCTACAGAGGTTTCTTAAGCTATGGTGTGGGTAATACTTCTATCATCGGAAATGGTTTTTTACTCGCATATCCTGAATATGATTTTATTGTAGATGTAAGCTATAGAGGAACTATGAGTCTTCGAGCCAACAATCAAGTAAGTGTGGCTCAGATCTCTAAAGAGTGGGCAAATGGAGGTGGACATCCAAATGCTGCAGGAGGTCGTATTATTGGCTTTAAAGAGCAGTTTCGCTACGATAAAGTAAAACAACAAATTGAAAAGATCATCAACGAAAAAGAGTCCGTTGCGGGAGATCTAGAATATAAAAAAGAGAGTTAAGACTTTTTTATCTTCTTGTGCTATTGATGAAATAGCGCTCGACTCCATCTGCTAGTCCTTGTGCAAGGCTTTGTTGATATTTTGACTGCACAAGTCTTCTTGCCTCTGTGGGATTCGTAATAAATCCAACCTCAATAAGTACAGATGGCATCTGTGCTCCAACAAGTACCCAGAATGGTCCCTCACGTACACCCATATCTTTTACATTTTTATACTTCTTATTTAAAGAGGAAAGCATCCCTTGTTGTAGGTCTATTGCAAGCTTATTTGATGCAACAATATTATGGCTATTGAGTGTATTTAAAAAGCTCTGCTTTCCATAAAAGTTCATATCACTCAAATCTGCGGAGTTTTCAAGTTCTGCTACTTTTTTTGCCCGAGCTGAACGGGAAGTGGAAAGAAAATAGGTTTCAATACCATGTACTTTTTTTGCATTTTTACCACCAATAGCATTCGCATGGATCGATATAAAGATATCCGCATTTTTTGCATTGGCAAATTTTGTACGAGAACTTAGTTTGACAAAGGTATCTTTCTCTCTTGTAAGGTATACCTTATAACCCCGCGTGCTCAATATTTTCTTGAGTTTTTCTGCGATCTGTTGTACGATGATCTTTTCTCTATAGCCTCTATACCCTACAGCCCCAGGATCTTTTCCTCCATGCCCTGCATCGATAACAATAACCTTTTCTCTGTGAACACGTTTTACAGCAGTAGGTGGAGGTGTTGATTTTGACTTTATTTTCGGATTTGTGATATTAATAAAAAGTTCACTCTCCCCTTTTTTAAATCGGACACTAATCTTATGATGATGCTCTATCACAAGGCGTAAAGTGTTGGGATTATATTGAGCCAATTTTATTCTATCAATTCCTTCTTTTTTGAGATTTTGAGAACGTGTGAGCATTGATCCATGGATATCAAAGACATAGCGATATTGTTGTTTATTACTGTCATGTAGTGTAAAATAATTCACTTGATTTTTCGTGAGCTTTTTATCAAACTTTAAAACAAGTCTATCCTCTTCCCACGTAACAGCTTTAAGCTTATGGGAAGACTGTACTTTTACTTTTTC
Organism: Helicobacteraceae bacterium; assembly: GCA_021163845.1. Lineage (GTDB taxonomy): Bacteria > Campylobacterota > Campylobacteria > Campylobacterales > Sulfurimonadaceae > Sulfurimonas. The sequence continues at coordinate 38,055 of JAGGTH010000080.1, forward strand.
ATTTACTTTTTGTGCATCAATAGTTTTGGGTGTAGGAGGATTATAAGAAGATGTATAGCTAGAATCATCTATCTCTGCGAGTTCACTCGAATACTGAGAAACATCTATGTGCAAAGCTTGCCCACTTTTGACGATCCCACGAAGTGCACTTGCTTTGAGCTTCTCATCTTCATTCATAATGGCACGAAGATAGAGATTTTTAAAGTCATTATAGGCACGAAACTTATCACTCTTATTGCTACTTTGCATAAACCCTTGTGCTCGTTTTAGAACCTCTTTATCATCTGCGGCGTGCGATAAAGAGAGACAAAGACAAAGGAAAAGGAGGTAGCGAAGCATACTCTAACTACTCGCCTTGTGTGAGTTTCTCTAAAAGCTCTTTGACTGAGATAATTTCTGTGAGTCTATAGCCATTTGTTCCTGAAAAAAAGAGCCCTGTCTCTATATTTCCATGATATGCGTCGCTGAGTCTATCGGCAATACAAAAACCAACCTCTTTGGCTTCGACACCACGATTACATGGAGCGACACAGTTAGAGATACATTTAATTGCTGGACCCTCTCTTTTTTCTACAAGCTCTGTAAGATGAGTACGCACACCACGTGCTGGATAGCCAACAGGAGAAGCCATTAGCTCTATATCCTGCTCTTTCGCATCAAGAAGAACTTGTTTAAAATTATCATGAGCATCACACTCATGCGTTCCGATAAAGCGCGTTCCCATTTGCACACCACGAGCTCCTAGTTCCATCATCGCATCAATATCGTTTTTATCCCAAATACCACCTGCTGCTATCACTGGGATATCACCCCAAAGTGCAGCTTCTTCCACGACAGGCTTGACAAGATTTTCAAGTTGATTTTCCTCTTGTGTGCACTGCTCATAGGTAAACCCTTGATGACCTCCACTCTTTGGACCCTCCAAAACAACAGCATCAGGAAGACGGTTGTATCTTTTTTGCCATCTTTTACAGATGATCTTGAGAGCTTTTGCTGAAGAAACAATAGGCACGAGGGCAACATCTGGATAATCTGCAGTAAACTCCGGCATATTAGTCGGAAGTCCTGCTCCTGTGATAATGATATCGATCCCTGATTCACAGGCGTCTGTTACAACACGACCATAATCATTGATAGCATAAAGGATATTTGCAGCAAGAGGTTTGTCCCCACAGATCTTTCGTGCATTTTTGATAATGGCATCAAAGCCCTCTTTAGAGTAAAAATTTGCAGCATCAAGCGGCCTCTCTGAGACAAGTTTTTTTGCATGTGACTTATTTTCATAATACCCAGTACCCACAGCACTGATCACACCTAAGCCACCCTCTTTTGACACAGTACCAGCGAGTTTATCCCAGCTGATCCCTACGCCCATTCCACCTTGAACTATTGGTTTTTCAATCGTATATTTACCAATTTTTAAAGAGTTATAACTCATCTAATTCACCTTTAATTTTGCAAATTTTCTTTTACCAACTTGGAGGACATACTCACCCTCTTCTAGTTGTAGTTGTTCGTCTGATACTTTTTCTTGGTCTATTTTAACAGCACCTTGCTTAATATCTCTTCTAGCTTGGGATGTAGAGGGTGTTAATTTACATTCAACTAAGGCTTTTGCAATCCACACTTCACCCTCAAGTTCAAATGTCTCGAGATCGGTAGGGATCTGACTCTGAGCGTGCACTTTTTCAAACTCTGCTTTTGCAGCAACTGCATCTTCGCTAGAGTGAAATCTTGCAACGATCTCTTGAGCAAGTTCCTCTTTTACTTTCTTTGGATGAAGAGACCCATCCTCCACACCTTTTTGAAGCTCCTGTATCTCTGCCAAAGATTTTGCACTGAGCAGTTCATAATAACGCCACATAAGCGCATCAGAGATACTCAGAACTTTTCCAAACATATCATTAGGCGCATCCGTCACCCCAATATAGTTGTTCAAAGATTTACTCATCTTTTGAACCCCATCAAGCCCCTCTAGGATTGGCATCATAAGCACTGACTGCTCTTTGCCGATCTCATAAGCTCTTTGGAGATGCCTCCCCATCAAAAGGTTAAACTTCTGATCCGTTCCACCGATCTCAATATCACTTTTGAGATGCACACTATCATAACCTTGAAGAAGCGGGTAGATGAACTCACTAATAGAGATAGAAGTTCCACTTTTATAACGTTTATCAAAATCATCACGTTCAAGCATACGCGCAACATTAAAAGTGGTGGTGAGTGTCAACATCCCAGATGCTCCAAGTGGATTGATCCACTCTGAATTAAAAACAACATCTGTCTTGTCAGGATCTAAGATCTTAAATACTTGCTCTTTATAGCTTTGTGCGTTTTCGATCACCTCTGTTTGTGTGAGTGTTTTACGTGTTGCACTTTTACCTGTTGGATCACCGATTTGTGCTGTAAAGTCACCAATGAGAAACTGGATCTTTGCCCCATACTTTTGAAATGTTGCGAGTTTTTGTAAAAGAACGGTATGCCCCAAGTGTAGATCAGGTGCCGTTGGGTCAAACCCTGCTTTTACTGTATAGGCTCTTCCCTCATTAAAGTACGCTTTGAGTAATTTTTCTATATTTTCATTGTCGATAATTTCCGCACATCCTCTTTGGATCTCTTGCAGGGCTTCTTGTAACATATATTTTCTTCCTTACTAATTTTTATAAGCATCATCCGCACGTACGAGATGAATCACTTTTATTTTTTGTTCTAAATGTGTTTTTAGTTTGTGAATATCTGATTCATGCGATTCAAATTCAAGTTCACAATATTTTATATGATTGTCTTGTTCTTTTCCTAACTCGATCGAGTTGATATCAATATTGAGCTTAACTAAATAAGTTAAAAACTTAGCCAATGCACCCTTTTCATTGTGAAGAGATGCTATAAGACTGTACTTGTAAACGCTTTGCTTTTCCCAACGCACAAAGAGCATAGGCTCATGTGCCTTGAGTTTTTTGATAGCACTTTTACACATTTTGTGATGGATGTGGGCTTTACCTTTTTCTAAAAATGCCATGATCTCATCCCCATGCTTTGGATGACAGCAATAATCATACACCACTTCAGAAATATTATTGACACTAAACACTTCGATCCCGTTGACTACATTCGATTTGAGTTTAAATCTATGACGTGATAAGAAGCGTTTAAACCTATTATTTTTGCTAATATCGGTAGTATATTTATGGATCACATTGCGAAAATATTCACTATCTGAGGAGATATTAAAAGGAGTTTCACAATGGTTCGCTTCTAACCACTCCTCGACACGTGAATGATTCAAACTCATTGCCGTTGCGATAATACTAATACTATACTTTGTATTGATCTCTTTGATTCTTGCATTACAATTGAGTCTCATATTACTTTTTGCCCGTGAGGTCTTGACCGCATCGATCCAGCTGCAACGAGTTATGATGGCATTACTCAAAGTGATCTTGACAATATCACCATTACCCAACTCTTGAAGAAGAGAGGATTTTGTTTTATTGATAAGGCATGAGAGTGCTTTATTTCCTACCTCACTATGCACAGCATACGCATAATCAAGTGCGACGGCACCACGAGGAAGAGTAAATGCTTCTCCCGTTGGGGAGAAGACAACAATATCTTCACTGTAGAGATCATTTTTGATCAGAGAATAAAAATCTTCTACAGACTCCTTTTGGTAACTGAGGTTATTGAGCCAATCAAGTTTGATATTATTACCACCACTCTTATATTTCCAATGCGCAGCAACACCAAGTTCTGCTGTTTTATGCATTTCAAAAGTACGGATCTGTACTTCAAAAATTGCCGTTTCATAAAAAACAGAGGTATGAATTGTCTGGTATCCATTGTCTTTTGGAACTGCAATATAATCTTTAAAGCGTGAAGATAGAGGCTGAAAATGCAAATGGATGAGACCTAAGATATTGTAACACTTCACCGCATCTTTTGCTAAGATACGCACCGCTAAGAGATCAAGCACCTCATCGATCCCCACCCCTTTTCTTTGCATCTTAAGATAGATCGAGTAGCGGTGTTTTATCCGAGAGACGATCTCTATATCATCCTCACAAAATCCATTTTTGACAAGGAGAATTTGTATTGACCTTTTGAACTCATCTAGCTTCATCTCGATAGAATGATAATTTACATCCAAATAGTTGTCAATTATCTGCTTTTCCTCTTTAAAAAGGTAAGAAAAACTTAAATCTTCTAAGATATTTTTGAGTGAAGATATCCCTAGTCTATGTGCGATCGGAGAGTATACAACTAAGGTTTCTTCAGCGATACGGATCTGCTTGTGCTCAGCAAGCGCATCGAGTGTAAGCATATTATGAAGTCGATCACAAAGCTTGACGACCAAGACACGCACATCTTCAATACTGGCTAAAAGCATCTTACGAAATGAAAGTGCTGAGACAACTAGTTTATCATCAGAACTCGAAGAGACAAGCTCTGCATCACGAATATTTACGATCTTGGTCAGTCCATCGACAAGATGTGCTACATCCCCACCAAAATGCTCATGTATCTCTTCTATGCTTGCTGGAGTATCCTCTACAATATCGTGCAATAAAGCAGATATTGCCATCGATTCATCATTGGTGATCGATGCGACGATCCCCGCTACTAGGATGGGATGTACAATATAAGGCTCACCACTTTTTCGAAACTGATCTTTATGTGCTTTTTGGGAGTATGTAAGAGCATCTTGTAATGCTTTTGAAGGCGCTATCTGTGAAAACAGATAGCTTGTAGCTGAGTCAACATCGTTTATATGTTTAACTTTTTGTATCTCTACTTGACTCAGTGGCAAAGTTTTATTCCTGGTCTATAAAGCCGTTGACTACAATGAGGCCCTCTGCTAGCTCCATCAATGCCAAATCTGCAGCTTTGATGTTTTTTGAGCTTATACTGAGCTTACTTGTAGCTCCGTTTAAAAGCTGGTCTGATCTTTTTGACACGGCAAGAGCCAACTGGTATCTATCCATATTTGGATTATTATCCAAAATCTTCGCTGTTAATTCTTCAACTTTCATTCTATTTCCTTAGTGTTATTTTACAATGGAGCAGTTTTTCATATTACCGTTTAGTATATCTAAAAGATTCCCTTTTATAGACATATCACAAACAATAATTGGTAACTTATTATCTTTTGCTAAAGCAATAGACGTATCGTCCATCACTTTAATATGATCATGGAGTGCCTCTTCATAAGTGATCTCATGGAGTTTTACTGCATCATCATATTTTGCTGGATCTTTATCATACACACCATCTACTTTCGTGGCTTTGATGATCACTTCCGCACCAATCTCTACAGCTCGAAGCGTAGCCGCTGTGTCAGTTGTAAAAAATGGATTCCCCGTTCCTGCTGCAAAAATCACAACACGACCTTTTTCTAAATGACGCGTCGCTTTACGGTTGATGTATGGCTCCGCTATCTGCTCCATTTTAATCGCTGTTTGCATACGCACTTCAAGTCCAGCATGTTCACAAGCCTCTTGCATCGCTACACCATTGATAACGGTTGCTAGCATCCCCATATAGTCACCTGAAGTTCTTTTGATGATTCCATCTTTGGCAGCAGTTACACCACGAATGATGTTTCCCCCACCAATTACGATACCAACTTCAATTCCGGCATCTACTAAAGATTTTATCTCTTGTGCAATATACTTTAATATCTGTGTGTCAATTCCATGACCTGCCTCACCGGCAAGAGCTTCACCTGAAAACTTAACTAAAACGCGCTTGTTAGCCATGATACACCTTATATATAAAATCCGCGAATTATACTTAAATTTCTCTTTAATATTGCTTTGAACATCAAAAGTGCTTTTGTGAGCCTTTTAAAATTGATCTTGAAATTTTGTACGAATCTTTAAAAATTCATCGAGATGTTCAAAGAAAAGGTCAACTAAAGAGGGGTCAAAATGTTTTGCCCTCTCCTCTTTAAAAAGTTGGAAAATCTTCTCATCACTCCATGCCTCTTTATAACATCTATCACTCCCAAGCGCATCAAAGACATCCGCAAGTGCCGTTATCCTTCCGTATATGTGGATCTGCTCCTCTTTCAAACCTCTTGGATATCCACTCCCATCCCATTTTTCGTGATGTTCATACGCGACGATAGAAGCTGCTTTGAGCAGCTCTCTTGTTGAACCTTTAAGCATCTCATATCCTATCTCTGCATGGCGTTTCATATACTCAAACTCCTCTTGAGTAAATTTACCAGGCTTATTTAAGATTGCATCAGGAATAGCAACTTTTCCTATATCGTGCATTGGAGATGCTTGTTTAAGTATCTCAGCTTCTCTTGAATCGAGCCCATAATACAAAGCTAAGAGTTTTGAGTATTCTGCCACTCTTTTTACATGATTTCCTGTCTCTTTACTTCGGCTCTCACCTATTGCACCCATTGTAAAGACTACCTCTTTTTGGGTTTCTTCTATCTCTATATTAAGATTATTGATCTTTTTAAAAGCACTATTCATACTTCTGATCATTTTATTAAAAGAGTTTGCAAGTTGCCCAATCTCATCGTTTCTTTGCATAGAAACCTGCGTATTATAGTTATGTGTTTGTGTAATCTCTTTGGCAGTGTTAGACAATTTGGTAATTGGCTTGACAAGGTTTATTGCAAAAAGTAGGGCTGTTATAATTATGATCAATACACCAATCACTAAAATAATAAAAAACCACTCTTGATACTTATAAAAAGTTTTATATGCATATTCCTTATCCTCTTCTAATACAATATAT
>JAGGTH010000075.1 GCA_021163845.1 Helicobacteraceae bacterium
ACTTACAATAAAGATGAGTTCTTTTTACTTGATCATAGTATTGCTAAAGAATCACTTCTTTCTTCTATACATAAAAATAAAAAAGATCTGACTCCTATCCTTTTGGAAAAACGCGATACGAATCTCAATAGATATTCGGCATATCTTTTTGATTTTGGTACAAAAAAATATGCTGCACTTTTTCAAGAAAATATTTCCCCAAGAAAGACTCTGCAAAAGAACTATTATGTAGAGCTTTCTAGCGATGATGTAGAGATATTTTCTCAAATAAATTCAAGTGAATTACAAATAGAGTTTTTATTTAGTGTCATTGGAAAAATACACTTTAGCTCTTTTGCACTAGAGCGATTAGAGACAACGGAGATAAACTTAGAAGATGCATTAAAAAAACTGACCTTTAAAGAACCGATTGCATTGGAGTATGCTACAAAGATTTATGAAAATAGAGTCTATAATCAACTCAAAGATGATGCAAAAGAGATCGAAGCAGCATATTTTAATCTCTATCATAGAAGTCTTGCCTTTTTGCATAATGCACAAGAATTTGATAGCTTAAAACTCTTTAGTATTAGTGTTGTACAGTTTGTTTCATACTTGCGCGAAGTGAAAGACTTAGAAGATCTCGTAAGTTATTTTACAGCGATTCATCTTTTTGCAGATGATGGAAAGCTTGGCTATTTATTGGAAAAGAAAGATAAGGATTTTGTCGATATCTTTTTGTACACTCTAGAGTGTTTAACAGACTGGAACAATCAGCTCAATAGTACGAATAAAGATATGAAAGCGTTTAATATTGCTACAATAGACTTACAAGATGCAATGAAATATCTTTTTGACACTTATTTGAAATTCTCACACCAATATAACTGTAATGATGCGAAAAAAGAGATAAAGTCTACGGACAATGAGTCTGAAAAGACTCTGCTAAAAAGTAAGACAAGAGTCTCTGCATCCGCATTTTGTACGGCTAATCCTATTTATCCTGAAACCATTGATGAGTTGCGCGAACTTGAGAACGATGCTGCCGTCTTATTTCAGACAAAGCAATATGAAAGTTTTTTAAATGAATCTGTGCGTAAATGTTTGACGGGCTATACCTCTATATTAAACGAATACTTAGAGCTAAGAAACCTTGCATATTCTTTGACGTTAGTGATGAGCTCTCTTGCAAATGCAGATAAGATAGAGGATAAGGAGCTACTCCTTGTACTATTGCAGTCTCTTGTAACGACTCTTATTGACTGGAGTAAGAGTGTATTTATAGAACAAAATGTAGAGGATATCTGCTATATGGATGAAGTGTTTTACGAATACATTGCGCAAATAGAGATCGTGTTGGGTTCTATGGATGAGAGCTTGGATCAGTTTATAGACTGAGTTTTGAGTTTGGATATAATTAGCTTTCCCAAGGAGAGTAGATGCAAAATATCCTTTATGCCCCATGGCGCACCGAATATGTAAGTAATAAAATCATAGAAGGGTGTGTCTTTTGTCATATCAGCACCCATGCACAAGATGATGCCGCACTTCATGTGCTTTACCGCAATGAGCACTGTTTTATGGTAATGAATAAATACCCTTACACTCCGGGACATTTTATGATTATCCCCCACAAACATACGGATAAGCTTGAAGAGCTCGATCCTGAGGTATGGTTACATATGAGTGCTTTGGCTCAAAAAGGGGTGCGTCTGCTCAAAGAGGGGATGAAGTCTCATGGAGTGAATATTGGGATGAATCTTGGAAGTGCAGGGGGTGCAGGGATTGCAGAACATATCCACATGCATCTCGTACCTCGCTGGGAGCGTGATACCAATTTTATCACATCCATAGCACATAATCGAGTTTACTCTACAGACTTTGAAAAGATCTATCAGCGCATCAAAGAGCTAGTAGATATCTATATCTGATGCGTCTGCTGCTCTTTGTTTTTTTTCTTTTTGTTGGGGCAGAAGCTGCGAACTATCCACAACTCTACAAGCAACTAGGCACACCTCTTTATGAAGCAAGAATACACTTTGAAAAACTCCAAGATATAGAGGGCCTACAAGAGGATATACAAGAGTATAGCTCTGAGACGAAAGAGTTACTGCAACTTGGCTTGGACGCCGAACAAAAAGGGGACAAAGAGAAAAAAGAGTATCTGCATTCACTGCGTGAACTTCAAAAAAAACATGATTATCTCATCCATCTTTTACATACAAAAGTACACGAAGCGATCGATACCGATAATTATTCACTCTTTGTAAAACTCACCGCTTATCACTTTCCCTCTTTTTTAGAATCTCGCAGTATCTCAAAAAGATCGTTTGAATATTATCAAAGATATCGCTCCAAAAAGAGGATAGAGGTTTTTGAGAATATGGCGAGGATACGTAAAGGGATAGAAAATGCCCAGCACTACAATGCAAGAGTTGAATATTCAAGCTTTGATTCAAAGAGTAAAAGTAAAAAAGAAAACTCTGTTGCTGTTATTACAAAACGATCTGAGGGGAAACTCTCTATTTTTGTTCAAAACAAAAACCCTTATAGTGTCACAGTAAGCTTTGTAGGCAAATATAAAAATCTTCGAGTAAAACCCTATACACAAGATGTTTTTGTAGTTCCAGCACATTCACAAAAGCATTATGTCGATCTGTCTGCGATCAATAACTCTCAATCACACCGTTATAGTTACAGTTATCGATGGATCATAGGTTCTAAAGATGCCAAACATGATGCGAGTTATCTTTATAGACTTCCGTACCAAACGGGAAGTTCATACGTGGTCTCGCAGGGGTTCAATGGAAAACACACGCACTCAGGTCAAAGCCAATATGCAGTTGATTTTGGAATGGAGATAGGAACAAAAATCTACGCAGCACGTGATGGAGTCGTGGTTCAGACAAAATCGGATTCGAACAAAGGGGGAGGGAGTAAGGAGTTTGCTCAATATGGAAATTTTGTGACCATTGAGCATAATGACCATACGCTTGCGACCTATTATCACCTGAAACAATACGGTGTTATGGTCAAAGTAGGGGAGAGAGTGAGTCGTGGTTCATTTTTGGGGTACTCAGGAAATACTGGTTTTTCAACCGGTCCTCACCTTCATTTTGCAGTTTTTAAAACGACAGCAGATGGAACCTCTGTAAAGTCTTTGCCGATACGTTTTATCTCAGATATAGGCGTTGTTAAAGAGCCTAAAGAAGGCTCTTATTATAGAGCTAAATAATTCGTTTAACTATAATTAAAAATAAATTTAACTATAATACTCGCAAATTACTATGGGAGATTTGCATCATGCAAAGAAGAGATTTCTTAAAAGCTTCATTAGCAGCTTCAGCTGTGGCAATAGGTTCCTCAGCTACAGCTGGAGTGACAACACAGCCAATTGACACGAGAAAAGTTTCAACAATAGCTTTTCCTGAAAAAAAACCACTGATTACTTATTCTGACAGACCGCCACTTTTAGAAACTCCAAGAGAGGCTTTTACACAAGCAATTACACCAAATGATGAGTTTTTTGTACGTTGGCATATGCCAGAGATTCCAACACACATCGATCCTGATACATATAAGATCAATATTAATGGACTTGTGAAGCAAGAATTACATATTTCACTTAATGATCTTAAAACAAAATTTGAACAAGTAGAAGTGACTGCCGTGCTTCAGTGTGGAGGAAATAGCCGTTCTGCATATAAGCCAGTTGCAGGTGGTATCCAATGGGGTAGTGGAGCGATGGGATGTGCAAAATGGAAGGGTGTAAGACTTCGTGATGTACTCAATCGTGCCGGACTTCAAAGAGATGCAGAATGGATAGGTTTTAATGGGATGGATAATGCAGCCTACTATGAAACGCCAAACTTTATCCGTGAGATGCGTATCGATGAACTTGATGACCATGTGATCTTAGCGTATGAGATGAATGGGGAGGATCTTCCTTATCTCAATGGCTATCCACTTCGCCTTGTGATCCCTGGAAAATACTCTGATAGCTGGGTAAAGATGCTCAGTAATATCACAGTTACAAAAGACTACCAAGAGCTTTTCTTTATGGATGTAGCGTACCGTGTGCCAGATAATGACTGTGAGTGTGAGAGCCCAGATGAGAAGTATCCAAGAACAAAACCTATCACAAATATGAATGTAAAATCGGTGATCGGTTGGCCAACAAACAATACTGTTGTGTATCATAACTCTCATCTTGTAGTACGTGGTGTAGCATTCGATGATGGACATGGGATCAAAGATGTGCTTATCTCAACGGATGATGGTAAATCATGGAAGCCAGCGCTCCTAGACAAAGATGCAAACCGTTATGCGTTCAGAGCTTTTAGATTCGCGTTCAAACCTAACAAATATGGAAAAGTCAATATCATGGCAAAAGCGATCAACCGCTTAGGCAACGAGCAACCATTCGCACATGAGATCAAATGGAACCACGGTGGTTACAAATACAACGGTATCGATGTTGTAACGATAGAAGTGGTATAAGGAAGTGAAGATGAAAAAAATTATACTAACGACAATCTTGAGCGTTTCTGCTCTTTTTGCACAAGTAGATGAGCCTGTAGAAGTGCCATATATCCCTTTTGAGATCAAAATGGGTAAAGGGTTTGATGCTATCCAAGCAAACTGTTTGATGTGTCACTCTTTTGGATATATCATCAACCAAGGTCCTCAGTCACGCAAACATTGGCATGGGAAAGTGGTGAAAATGGTAAAACATTTTAAAGCACCAATAACAGATGAGGATGTAGAGATCACAACAGACTACCTTTTTGAACATTATGGAAATGGAAAGTTGGAATAGATGATGAGCGTGCTCCTCGAATTTGCAATGTTTCCTACATCCGATGAGTGTAGAGAAGGTTCTTCTGTCTCAAAGCAAGTTAGTAAGATCATTGATGTGATCGACAAATCGGGTGCGGCATATCAGCTTACACCGATGGGTACGATCATTGAGGTTGGAAGTATGAAAGAAGCTCTAGGCATTATAGAACTCGCGTACGAGCAGTTGAGCGACTGTGAGAGAATTTACTCATCACTCAAGTTTGATATACGAAAAAACTGCGAGAATAGACTCAAAACAAAGATCGAGTCTGTAGAAAAAAATCTTCAAAGAAAGGTAAATCACTAAAAAAGTGATCTACTTTTCATCATCTTTTTTATTTTTCTTTCTCTTTTTACTTGTAAGTACAAAGTAAAAGATCCCTATAATTACAACTAACAGAAGAGTTCGAATTCCAAGTTCAAGTGGATCTATAGCATCTGGCATCATGTCTCCTTTTTAATAAACTTCTACAAGAACTCTATTATTGTATCATAGAGTTTAGCTTCTCTTTACATCAAATGAGCTATATTACATCGGAAATAAATTAAAAGGATAATAAATGAAAAAGATACTTTTTTTAGCAATCGCAGTAGGGATCACCTTTGCATTTTCTGGATGTAGTTCTAAAAATGAAACACTCAAATTAGAGGGACTAAATGGAAATGGATGTAACAATCCTCAATGTCAATGTCCAAAACCATGTCAATGTGGACCAAGTTGTCGTTGTGGGACGAATGGTAATTCTGCAAATTTAGAGGGTAAGTAAAGATAGATATTTGAAAGTCATGGGATATAGGGATATATTCTGTGGCATTTTAAGAATTGGGTGATTAAAAAGTGGATGGGGTAGAGGGATTCGAACCCCCGAATATCGGTACCAAAAACCGAGGCCTTACCGCTTGGCGATACCCCAATAATGAATATTCAGTGTTAAGTCAATTTTAAATGTTGGTTGCGGAAGCAGGATTTGAACCTGCGACCTTCGGGTTATGAGCCCGACGAGCTACCGAACTGCTCTATTCCGCGATATTTTAGTTTACTCTGCGTCAGAACTTCGCTCACATATTACAATATGCTTCGCTCATCTCTTCCTTGATTAAACAAAAATATAATCTGTAAAAGATTATATAAAATTTGTGGATGGGGTAGAGGGATTCGAACCCCCGAATATCGGTACCAAAAACCGAGGCCTTACCGCTTGGCGATACCCCAATAATGAATATTCAGTGTTAAGTCAATTTTAAATGTTGGTTGCGGAAGCAGGATTTGAACCTGCGACCTTCGGGTTATGAGCCCGACGAGCTACCGAACTGCTCTATTCCGCGTTCTTTAAAAGCTCTTTACAACAAACTTCTATTGTTTGTGGAGCGAAATTATAGGAAAAATAAGCTTTAATGTCAAGCCTTGTGGAGGTGAATTCTGAATTTTTATCCCTTTAGAGTATATTTATCCTATTTTTACTATAATCAAAACAAATTATTGAAAAAAGAGAGTATATGACACCTACACAAAGAGTACTAGAAGCTATTGATGAGATAAAAAAAGGGAATATGGTCATAATGATCGATGATGAAGATAGAGAGAATGAGGGGGACTTGGTTTATGCTTCTGCTTTTTCGACTCCTGCTCATGTCAATTTTATGGCGACACATGCAAAGGGGCTTATTTGTGTAGCTATCTCTAAAGCGATCGCAACAAGACTCGATCTCAACCCAATGGTGAGCTCTAACACATCTTCATACGAAACAGCCTTTACAGTGTCTGTTGATGCAAAAGATGCGCTTACAGGCATCTCAGCAGCCGAGAGAGACGATACGATCAAGATACTCGCTAATCCTATCAGCCACGCAGATGATCTTGTCAAACCTGGGCATATATTTCCACTTATCGCAAAGGATGGGGGAACACTTGTGCGTACAGGACATACTGAGGGGTCTGTAGATCTCGCACGCCTTGCAGGTCTCAATGAATCTGCCGTGATCTGTGAGATCATCAAAGAAGATGGTACGATGGCACGTCGTGATGATCTTGATATCTTTGGGGAAAAACACAATCTTAAAACGGTTTTTATCTCTGACATCGTAGAGTATCGCTTAGCAAATGAGAGACTTGTGAGTGAAGTGGATGTAGAGACGATAGAGTTTTTTGGTGTCAAGGTGAATCAGCACACCTTTAAAGACCACGATGGGATAGAACATACTGCGATCGTGTTTTACAAAGCAGGAGAGGTTGCTAACGTGCGTGTGCATAATGTGATCACAGACAAAGAGCTTCTTCTTAACCAAAGCAAGTATAACAATCTTATCAACTCCATAGAGTATCTCAAACAAAACAGCGGTATTTTGATCTTTATCAACAAGCCAAACCATAGCGATAACGCAGCGATGAAAGAGTTTGGGATCGGAGCGCAGATACTCAAATCTTTTGGTGTTTCAAAGATGAATCTCTTGACATCGTTAAAACAAACTGATTTTGTAGGTTTAGGTGGGTTTGGTTTAGAGATCAACGAGATCATTGATATCTAAACCCTTTGTTTATCTGAGGTTAAAGGCTATTGGTAAGATGAGCGTCGAGCGTGTTTGAGGCTTAGGTAGCACTTCATCTTTGAGTGATAGAGCAGCTTTGAGGGCTGTTTTATCCAAAAGCTCTTTGCCTGAAGATTTTACGACACTCGCTTCTAAAAGTTTTCCATTTGTATCAACGACAAGTTTGATCTCTACCACACCACTCCAACCCATCTTTTTTGCCATTCTTGGATAGCTTAAGTTTTTAAGAGCCATATCACGTATAACAGAGAAGTTTGTTTGGATAAACTCTTGCTCTTGTTGGACGCGTATCTCCTCTTGCTCTTTTTGGATCTCTTCAGCTGTTTTTTGAGGCTTAATTGGCTCTTGTGGCTCTACTATCTCTTGGACAACTTCTTCTATCACCTCTTCAACGATTGGCTCCTCCACTACAGGCTCTTGTATAATCGGCTCTTTTTCAATAGGGATCTCTTTTACTGGCTCAGGTTTAGGCTCTGGCTTTGGTTTGGGCTTAGGAGGGGTTGGTTTAGGTTTAGGCTTCGCTTGTTCTACAGGTTTTATAACTTCTTTTGGCACGGGGGTATATGCCATAATATTCATAGGAATTGCTACAGGTTCGTTACTTACATCTGTAGATTGAGTAGAAAAGTAGAACACACTCCCTATCACAAGAGTATGAATAGCAAGAGAAAGCGCTAAGGCTTTCTTCTCACTACTAAAGGGTGTTTTAAAAATCATAAAGTGGAAAACTCCATTTTTTAGAATGAAACTTTTAAGCTAGCTTGTGCATTGAGACCCATACCAGGGTTGATTCCACCTGGAGCACGAGAAGCTATATACGTTTCATCTGTAAGGTTTTTAATAGCGAGATTGAGCTTTGCATTCTTATTCAGAACATACCATGCATTTACATCCCAGAGATTGTAAGATGGAATTATACCTTTTTTCCCATCTGCTGTTCCTATTTCTGTCTCATCAAAGTCCGAAAATTGCTCACTAACATACGAAAAAGTTACACCAGTACCCCAAGAGGCAGTTTTGTAGTTTGCCATGAGATTGAGTAGATGTTCTGGAGCATAACTTAATCGGTTGCCTGCTCTTCCTTGGTTATTGCTTTTGATCTCTGCTGTTTCTAGGTACGTGTAGTTTCCACTTAGTGCAAAACCTGCACCTAGATCAACTCCACCGCTGAGTTCTAGCCCTTGATTAAGTGTTTCACCTGCATTTGTAAGCTGTCCACCTGAATCACTATTAGGAGCGATCTGATTTGCAAAATCGAGTCTAAACAATGTCACTTCATAGTTTGCGTTTTGAGTATGCCCGCGTAATCCTATTTCATAGTTTGTACTTCTCTCTGCGTCAAGATCTACAGCGTCTCCATCACTCGCGATAGCATCTGCTACACGTGGAGGTGCAAACCCTTTGTGCACACCCCCAAAGAGTGTCGCCTCTTTTGCAAACTTATGTGTCGCACCGATCCCTGGGATAAACTCTGTGTTGTCTGTTTTTGTCGATGTCGCTGTTGCACTTCCATTCCATGAATCTATCTTTCTTGTTTGCTCATACTTCTCTACGCGAAAACCAGGTGTAATCGTCGTATTTTCCCCTATATAGAGTCTGTTTTGTGCAAAAAGAGTGATCGCTTCAGCCTCTCTTGTATCCTGCTCACGTATACCATTGAGATAACTTCCTGACGTGTATGAGGTGTCTATCACATAAGTATACTGATCTGCAGTACGACCTCTTTGATTTTTCATGGTCTCTTGATGGAGTTTAATACCAAACTCTGCACTATTATCGATATCAAAGAGCGTATAATCAAAAAGAGCACGAGAATCGATGCCCATCACTTCAAACTCTCTGAGTCTGCCATCTGCATTGCTATTCATATCATTATAACCAGTCACGCTATTAAAAGAATTATTTTGTCTCCACCAGTCACGTGTCGCTTTATTATAGTACGCAAGTGTTTTTACTCCAAAACCACTATCTGAAAAATATTGGTGGGTAAGATCAAGACTATCTCTTTCTACAAACATCAAGTCATTTTGTGCCTTGTTTTGTTTGTAATCTTGTTCATACTCTTTTTGTGTAAGCCCTAAATAGGTGTGCGCTGCTTCGTGCTCATAGTGAGTAAGCTTGATCCCAAGAGTGTTGTTGTCGTTGAGTTTTAGGGCACCTTTTATCACTACATCCGTAGCATCAAAAGGCATATCTCTCCAGCCATCTCCCTCTTTTGTGAGCGCGCTGATACTAAAGCTATAGTTATCGATCACCACACCATATTCGGCAAGAAGACTTTTGTAATTGTAGTTTCCTGCTGTAAAAACTACACTTGAACCATCACGAGGTTGCTTCGTGATATAGTTGATAACCCCACCGATATTTGAAGGTCCATGAGCGAGTGAGCCACTCCCTTTGAGGATCTCGATACGCTCCATTCTCTCTACAGGTGGATGATAATATGCCGCTGGATCGGTGTATGGTCCAAGAGCGATCGGTGCTCCATCTTCGAGTAAGAGCACTTTTTTACTCATATCCGAACCGATCCCGCGGATAGTGATACGTGGATAAAAACCATATCCATCTGTCTCCACAGCATGCACACCCGATGTCTTTTTCAAAGCATCTTGAAGTGAGAGAGGTTTTGTCTCTTCGAGTGTCTCTTGTGTAATGACTGTCGATGAGCCTGGGATATGGGAGAGTGATTCTTCGCTTCCTCCTATAACATTGATCGTAGGAAGTTTTACATCCTCTGCACAGAGTGTGCTTGCAAGTAATGTTGCTACACTGATACTTAATACTGTTTTTTTCATAATTTTTCCTTTTTATGTTTTTATTTTTGAACAACCATAGAGATCTTCTCGATCTCTTGGGTTTTTAAAATATCTATCACAAAGACAAAATCCTCATAATCTGAGTTTTTGTCTGCACTAATTGCTACGAGATCCTCTTTTGTTACTTTTTTAAGCTCCTCTGTAAGAGCTGCGCGCGCTATCTCTTTTTCATTGACAAAGAATTTTTTATCCTTAGAGATAGAGATATCAAAGCGTTTTGGCTCTAACTTTGTTTGCGCGACACTCTCTTTTGGAAGTGCTATTTCGAGTTTTCCAAGAGCGATAAATGATGATATCGTGAGTACGATCGCCAAGAGTACCAACATAATATCGATGAGAGGGACGACATTGATCCCCTCTACACGCTTAAGCGATCGCATCTTCAAACTCACTTATTGCCAAATCTACTTTTCTTAAAAATCCACCATAGATGATTGTCGAAGGTATCGCTACAATAAGTCCTGCTGCTGTGACTTTAAGTGCCAGTGCGAGCCCTACGATCACTTCGGATGTATCAAGTGCTCCACCACTCATACCGATCTCATAAAAGACCACCATGATTCCCCCAACGGTTCCAAGAAGCCCAACATAAGGAGCGTTAGAACCTATAAGTGAGATCGTTGTGAGATTTTTTGTCGCCGCTCTCTCCAGTGCATTTTTTGTTGCATACTGCTTGATGTTGAGCGTTTTGAAAAACATAAATCTCTCGAGTGCGTACCCTACGACGAGTGTACTCATAGCGAGCAAGATGCCAAGTGTTCCATAGTCAACGATCAGTTTTATATCTTCCATAAGTCTCCTCTAAAATGAAATTGCTTTTGATAGTCGTTATTATAAAGAGAGGGTGCTTAAAGTATGTTTAAATTAATAATTAATATCAATATCGTTAAATGTAGGAATTTATTGGGTAGGAGTGCTTGACTTAGCCACAACACTTTTTATATTTTTTGCCACTACCACAAGGGCATGGGATGTTGCGCTCTATTTTAGAGTTGTAGATAATTCCCTCTTTGTAAAGCCACATCCCATCCTCTTTGACAAAGAGGCTTTTTTCGTGTTGCATCGCCACGCCTTCTGTATCACGATAATAGGCTTTGAACTCCACCATATCCTCAGCAAAAGAGACGATCTCTAAAGAGAGCCATGTAACACTTCTAGAGTACTCCTCTATCAAGGCAATATCATTTTCATAGCGATTCTCTTGTGTCGTTGTCTCTACGAGATATTTGCCATCGCCTAGCACATAAGCGCTATAACGACTACGCATCAACTCTTGGGATGTAGAGGGTTTTTTCTCGCGCGCGAGAAAGGGCTGGCAGCACTCAGAAAACTCTTTTTGGCTTTTACAATAACATAACATTAGAGATCACTTTTTTTTGTTTGAAGTATAGCATAGACTATGCAAGGAATTGATAGACAACATAGGTCGTAGCAAAGGATATGAGGGTTCCATACCCGACCACTGAGGCACTAAGCCTTGGTGCAAGTCCCCATAATGAAGCCAAAACTCCCGCGGTTATCATTGGTCCCATACTCGCTTCCATGATCGCTACATCCCAAGAGAGGTGTTTTGTTCCAAAAAGAGAGAAGAGCATAAACGCTACAAGTGGGGCAAATACAAGCGTCGTTGTTAGTGCAAGCACAAAGGGTTTGATATCTTCGCGTGGGAGGGCGAACTGGAGTTGTAGTCCTACAGAGACAAGGGCGAGTGGTACGATCGTCGCGGCAAAAGATTCAAGAACACTCAAAAAGAGTGGAGGAAACTCTGAGCCGATAAAGCACAAGGCAAGAAGGAGTGTGAGAAAAGGGGGAAAGGTGATGATCTTTTTGCCAATGGATCTTACATCGACCTTGCTTGTTCCCGAGTAATAGACCGCGATAAAGGTTCCATAGGTTGAGAGTGCGATAAAGGTACCGAGCTGATCGTACATCAAGACATAGCCTAGAGCGTTTGCTCCAAAATAGGCTTGGATGATTGGGATGCCCAAAAAAGAGGTGTTTCCAAGCACACCTACAAGAAGCAAGGCACCCGTGAGCTTTTTATCAAAGCCAAAATATCTGCTCAGAGAAAAGATAAGCAAAGCAGAAAGCCCCATAACAGCCCAAGCAACAAGAATAGGGATGAGTGTCTCTAGAGAAAAGCTAAGACGCGGAATCTGTAAAAGCGCCATAGCAGGCAGGGAGATATAGAGGATAAACTGATTGAGGATCAGAGGCGCTTCTTTGGGAAAAGCCTGGGACTTTTGTAAGATATATCCGATTGCAAGAGCGCTCAATATTAGGGCAAAATTTTCCATCATTTTCTTTGTGTTTGAAATAAGTTTGAAAGTATATAATCTTTTTATGAATTCAAACAAAAGGTAATAAAAATGGCAAAAACATTTCAAGAAGCATTAGATTTTAGACACGCATGTAAGATCTTTGATGAAACACAAAAGATCTCAGAGAGTGATATCCGAACTATTTTAGAAGCAGGGCGCAAGGCTCCTTCATCTTTTGGGATGGAAGCGTGGAAGTTTTTGGTGATTACCAATGAAGAACTCAAAGCAAAACTACGCCCACTTTGTTGGGATCAAGTGCAGATCACATCCGCTTCTCATGTGGTAGTGCTCCTCGCTGGCATCGAAAATGTCAAACCTCAAAGTGGCGTACCAAAACAGAGATTTGAGCGTCGTGAGATGCCACAAGAGAAACTTGATTTTTATCTTGACCTCTATGCAGACCATCTCAAAGAGACACTCAGCTCTGATGCAAATATCTATGCGTGGACAGCACGTCAAACCTACATAGCCGCGGCAAATATGATGAATATGGCAGCAGTGCTTGGGATAGATTCTTGTCCGATCGAAGGCTTAGACAAAAGGGCAGTTGAAGAGCTTTTAGCCCTTGATACAACAAAATACCAACTCTCAATGGTGCTCCCGTTTGGGTATAGACTAAATGAACAATCTTCACAATTACGCCTTGATTTTGATGAAGTTGTGGAGTTTATTGAGTAGATAAAGCCCTCTAAAGAGGGTTTTTAAATAAAAGTGATTAAAATGTCTTTAAGAGAAAATAGAGGAGTGTGACAGATAGATGCAATATCCAAAACTTTTTAGCATAGCAAGCCAGAATGTAGTTTCTTTAGATCATAAAAAGAGTCTCAAAGAAGCGATAGCCCTTATGGAAGAACATGATATTCGAGATGTGATCATTTCGGATGTCAAAGGGTACAAGATACTCACTGCTACACAGCTTCTTTTTTTAAAGATGCAAAAGACTCCACTTGAGATCTCCTTGTCCGAGATTGACCTTCCTGAAGTGTTGAGTCTAGGCAAAGAGGCGACGCTTCTTGATGGTTTACATGCTATCAAAAACGATACTGAACATGTTTGTATCGTTGAAGAGAAGAGACTTTTAGGCATAGTAAGTTATACGGATATTGCAAAACATCTCGACCCTGATCTCCTCGCACAAAACCAAACAGTCGCAGAGATGATCCAGTCTTCAGAAGTGCTGATAGTCCCAGAAGAGACAAGCCTAGAAGCACTTTTGCCACGCCTGATACAAACAAGACACAAAAGTGCTATCGTTTCTACCGATAAAGGCTATGGGATCATAACGCAAAAAGATATCATCAAAGCACTCAATAGTGGATATGATTTTCATACATCTGTTACCTGTGTGATGAGTATCCCACTTTTTTGTATTCTCGATTCTCTGAGTATTGCTGAGGCTTTAGAACTTTCACGAAAGAAAAATTTTAAAAGAGTAGTTGTACAAAATAGTAGTGGAGAGATCATCGGTATTTTAGGGCAAAAAGATCTTATCAATACCTACTACAACCAATGGTACATGATACTCAAAGAGCATCAAGGGGAATTAGAGAGAAAAAATTCTCAGCTTGAACTTTTAGCAGATGAGCTTCCTAATGGGATGTTTATTGTCAGTTCTGATGGAGTGATAGAAAAAGCAAATCATACGGCATCGAAGATCTTAGGTTTTTTAAAAGAGGAGCTTGAGGGCAAAGAGTTTATTAGTCTCTTTGAGTGTGCGAGTAAACGTCTTTGTAATCAAGATCAAAAAAAGCTTTTAACTTGTTCGACCTGTAATGAGGATGTCTCCTTTGCAGAATGTGTCTTACTGGATGCACTCGGACAGAAAAAAGAGCATAGAGGCGAGGAGATTCTAGTGACAAAATCTGGTGCTCTTATCACGATAGAGTACAGTGTGAAACCTCTCAATAACCATGATTATGAAAGTTCGATCTTCTTGTTTCATGATATCTCTGAAAAGGTCAAAGCACAAAGGGAACTTGAGTTTGAACATACTCTTTTTGTAGGTGGACCTGTTATGAGTATCGAGTGGCAAGTAACAGAGGGTTGGCCTATGAGCTTTGTTTCAAAAAACTGTGAATCTATTTTGGGCTACACATCTGAGGAGATGCTTCAAAGTAGTTTTAATTATAACACTTTAATACATCCTGATGACCTAGAAAAAACGCATCGTGAAGTGAGTCAATATATTCAGAGTGATGTAGAAAGTTTTGAACAATCCTATAGACTTAAAAGAAAAGATGGTATCTATCGCTGGTTTTATGATTTTACAAAGATTCATCGTAATAGTGATGGAGAGGCTATCTCGCTTCAAGGCTATCTTCTCGATCAGACACAACTCAAAGAGGTACAAGAGCAACTCCAAAAAAATGAAGATATGCTCCGTACTATTTATGATATCTTGCCTATAGGGATCTCTATCACAGATCCAGAGGGAAATATTGTCGATTGCAATAGAGCTTCAGAGGAGCTTTTGGGGATAACAAAAGAGGAACACCTCTCGCGCCATTTTGCAGGTAAAGCGTGGAGAATTATACGCCCTGATATGACAACTATGCCCTCAAGTGAATTTGCAAGCGTGATCGCACTCGAACAAAAACGAGCGGTCTTAGATGTAGAGATGGGTATCGTAAAATCTGAGGGGATCACTTGGATCTTAGTAAGTGCTATGCCTGTAAAAAACCCTGACTTTGGCGTTGTTATCGTCTATATTGATATTACTCAGAGCAAAGAGACAAAACGGATGCTTGTCGAGGCCAAAGAGATGGCAGAACAAGCCAATAGAGCCAAAAGTTCTTTTTTAGCAAATATGAGTCACGAGATCCGTACTCCGATGAATGGTATCTTAGGTTTGAGTGAACTGCTTTTGGATACATCCCTTGATACAAAACAGCAAAAGATGCTCTCTCATCTGAGTAAATCTGCCAATATGCTCTTAGATATCATCAATGATATCTTGGATTATTCTAAGATAGAGGCGCATAAGCTTCTTTTGGAATACCGTGATTGTGACCTTTTGGAGTTCGTAGAACATTTAGAAGAGCTATTTACACCTCAAGCCCAGGCAAAACAACTTGAGTTTAAGATTCATACGAGTCAAGATATTCCAGCGGTGATACGCACAGATGAGTTGCGACTTTTACAGGTTTTAAGTAACTTGATAGCAAATGCGCTCAAGTTTACCCATCATGGAGCTGTGGATGTAGAGATATCTTTGGCGCAACAGATAGATGAGAGCAAAGCTGTTTTGTATTTTGAGATCAAAGATAGCGGTATTGGTATCGAGAAAGAGGATATGAAGAAACTCTTTAGCCCTTTTACACAAGCAGATATCTCTATCACACGTAATTACGGTGGATCTGGTCTAGGTCTTGTGATATCCCAAAGAGTTTTAGAAGCGATGGGAAGTGAGCTTCATGTAAAGAGTGAAGTAGGCAAAGGCTCTACCTTTAGTTTTGAACTGACAGTTGATACAAAAAAAGATCTTGAAGATAAAAAGCTTTTGCAACACACAAATGAAATAGATAGAGTGGAGTTCTTGGGTGTACATGTCCTCTTAGTAGAGGATAATGAGATCAATCAAGAGGTCGCGACCATGATGCTTGAGCGTCTTGGTGTTGCAGTAGATGTTGCTTCAAACGGTAAAGAGGGTGTGCAACTCTTTGAGCGGGATAAAGAGAAATACAGTGCGATACTGATGGATTTGCAGATGCCTGTGATGAGTGGCTATGAGGCGACCAACTTGATACGAGAGATCGATAAGGATATCCCTATCATTGCTCTTACAGCAGCTGCGATGATCGAAGATAGAGAAAAAGTTTTAGCCTCTGGGATGAACGATCATCTTGCAAAACCTCTAGAGAGTGAACAACTCTATAAAGTACTTGTCAAACATCTTGCAAACGTAGATGTAACGCATCTAAGAGATCCAGGTGAGAGTGAAGACTCCCTCATCCTCGATCAGCGCTATTTACATAAGAACTTAGGTTCCCAAGAGCTTATTGATAGATTGTTACAAAAGTTTTTGAAGCAACTCGAAGGTGAGTTTAACTCCATTGATGCAAGTATCATCAACAATGATGAAAATGCAGCGGCTCTTGTCCATACACTCAAAGGGATAAGTGGTAACTTGGGTGCGAAAGATCTTTACCGTATATGTCAAAAGATCGATGAAAAATATAAGATGGATACGATGATACTCAGCGATGAGATCCAAGAGCTTCGCAAAGCGATCGTCGCGGTAAAAGAAAAGATCGCTACTCTTTATGAAACAAAACCCTTGGTACAAAAAGACTCTGTCGCTGTGCAAGCGGAGAGTGTCAAAAGAGCAACAGTGCTTATTGTCGATGACTCTGTTACAAATATAGAGATACTTGTAGAACTCTTAAAAGATGACTATAAGATCAAAGTGGCGAAAAATGGAGCAAAAGCGCTAGAAATTGCTAAAAAATCAAATGATATTGATTTGATCCTTTTAGATATCGTGATGCCTGATATTGATGGATATACAGTGTGTAAAGAGCTCAAAACTGATGAGAGAACCCATGGTGTGCCTATTATTTTTATTACAGGAAATGATATGCCAGAGGATGAAGAGTATGGGCTTCGTCTAGGTGCGATCGATTATATTAAGAAGCCATTTCATCCCACGATCGTAAAGATGCGTGTGCAAAATCATGTCAACACAAAGCTCAAAAGTGATATGCTCGAACAGCTCTCTATGTATGATGGACTCACACACATCCCAAACAGACGCTTTTTTGATGAACGCTATACTTCACTCCAAAAAGAGGCAGTGGATGCATATAAACCACTTGCAGTGATGATGTTGGATATTGACTATTTTAAGCCATATAACGATAATTATGGACATGGAAAAGGGGATGAGACATTGATCAAAGTCGCTGCAGCACTTCAAAGTACTCTTAAACGTCCAGAAGATCTTGTTGCACGTTATGGTGGAGAAGAGTTTGTTGTTGTCCTTCAAGATATCTCACTCGAGGGTGCTAAAAAAGTAGCGGATGAACTCGTGAAAAATGTTGCATCCCTTAACATAGAACATAAGTACTCCCAGACAGCACCGTATGTTACTGTGAGTGTAGGACTTGCCTATAAAGATGCTCATGATGTGATCTCTAAAGAGCAACTCCTCAAACAAGCTGATGATGCGCTGTACTTAGCAAAAGAAAAAGGGAAAAACCGATATGCTACAAATTCTTAAGAGACGTTTTAACTGGATCGTCTCCCTTTTTTATATTCTTGTTTTAGGATTTATCCTCTTTTTGATGCACACCCTCAAAGAAAACGCGATACAAGAATATAAAGAGGAGCAAAACACAAAGCTCTCTCAAAACTTTCAAACACAACTCGTCGCACTTATAGAAGAAAAAGAGGAAGCAACCCTTGCTATGGCTGTCTCTTTAGCTCAAAATGATCTTTTTAAAGAGGTACTCAAAACAAAAGATCGCTCCCTTTTAGATCTTGAGAAGATCTCAAAAAATTATAGTCTCAGCACTGTGTATAAAAATGTTTGGATTCAACTCATTGATGCAAAGGGTAAGAGCTTTATGAGAAGCTGGAGTGATGCGCAAGGAGACAATATTTATGAATTGCGTGAAGATATACGTCAGATGCTTCAAACTAAGAGAGTGCAAAGTAGCCTTAGTGTTGGTAAATATACGCTCTCTTTTAAATCTATGGTGCCCCTTTTTGATGGCAAAGAGTTTTTAGGGATTGTTGAGATCATCACCCATTTCAACTCCATAGAAAAAAAGCTCAAAAAGTTAGGATACGATGCGGTAGTGCTCGCAGATAAAAGGTATGAAAAAAACCTGACACATGCTGTCACAAAGCATTTTATTGATGGTTATTATGTGGCAAACTTTCAACTCAATCATAAGCTAACAGATCTGCTTGAGACAAAAGGTGTAGAGTATTTTTTGGATACAGAAAAGTTGTACTTTCCACATGATAGCACACATGTGGTTTTGACACACTCTTTTTATGATACTTTGCATCAGCCTTTAGGACATGTGATCGTCTTAGCTACAGATACGATAGACTTAGAGAATATTGATGCTATCGAGATGATGTATATCCTTTTTGCTTTTATCGCATTTTTGTTTTTGAGTGCTTTGCTCTATTTTTCCCTTGACAAAGATATCTTGAGTAGAGTGATCCAAAGTGGGACGTATGATAAACGACTTATAGTTGTCATGCTTGTACTTTTTTCAATTTTTATGGGTATCACTTATTTTTTACTCATGGTGGAAAAAGAGCAAAAAACGACACAGTTCTTGACACAATACACCCAAAAAAAAGAGTATGACTATCAACATGTTTATGAAAAATATAAAGATCTGGCGACACTTTTTTTTGAGACAAAGATTGACTCACAAGAGGTTAAAGATATTCTTTTATTAAAAGATCAAGATCTCGCGCGCGAGAAACTCTATACACATCTTCACGATACGTATAATAATTCACTCAAATACAATATTAAACAGCTTCATTTTCATACCCCTTCAAACAAGAGTTTTTTACGCTTTCATCGACCAGAAAAATATGGAGATGATCTGAGTGGTTTTCGCCAGACGGTGAGTTATGTCAATCAGATGAAAGAGCCAATAGATGGCTTTGAAGAGGGGAGGATCTACAATGGATTTCGTTTTGTTTTTCCACTTTTTAATGCAGAGACTTATTTAGGAAGTGTGGAGGTCTCTTTTTCAGCGCTCTCAATGCTCGAGGAGTACATCCATAGCTTTGGCGTAAAAGCAGCTTTTTTTATGAAAAAAAGTGCCGTTGAGAAAAAGGTGATGCTTGATGAATATGAAAACTATATACAAAGTCCTCTCAAAGATTATTCTTATGAAAAGCAGATCAATAATAAGCTCCAAATCGAGGATGCGGCGATCAGGTTTTGTAACAAAAAATCAAGTCTACTAGAAGAGATCAACGCCAAAGCTCTAGAGGGAAAAGCTTTTAGTATGTACTTTTGTGATAAAAAAAGAGTGGTGAGTTTTGTCCCTGTCTTCAACCCTGTGACGAAAGAGAATGTTGCACTCTTAGCTGTGAGCAGTTATGATGGATTTTTAGAGGAAAAAGAGTTTTATACATACGCTATCTTTATAACATTGATGCTTTTGAGTGCGGTGGTATTTTTGTTTATCTACAGAGAGCTTGTAAGTAAAAAACAACTCAAAGAACTCAATGAACAGCTAAATGATGCACAGAAGATAGCCCATTTAGGGAGTTGGAATCTAGATATCGTGGCAAATGAACTTTATTGGTCCGATGAGGTGTTTGAGATCTTTGAGATCGATAAAGAGAGGTTTGCTGCGAGTTACGAGGCTTTTTTAGAGACCGTACATCCAGAGGATAGAGAGTTGGTGTATAAGAGCTATGAAGATTCGTTAATAAGCCAAAAACCTTATAGTATCGAGCATCGACTCCTATTTCCTGATGGTCGTTTAAAATATGTACAAGAGCGTTGTGTCAATGTATATGATGCAAATCAAAATCCTTTATATTCAAGTGGAACGGTCCAAGATATCACAGAGAGAAAACTCATAGAGATCGCCCTGAGTAATGCTAAGAGACAAGCAGAAGAAGCCTCTAGAGCAAAATCTCAGTTTTTGGCAAATATGAGCCATGAGATACGAACGCCGATGAATGCGGTGATAGGGCTAGGATCACTCTTAGAGGATATGGACCTTGATCCAAAAGCCAAAGAGATGCTACGCAAGATGAACGGCTCTTCACAGATGCTCCTTCGCATACTCAATGATATCTTGGATTATTCCAAAATAGAAGCAGGGAGACTAGAGCTTGAGAGTAAAAGTTTTGTACTAGAGAATCTTGTATCTCAACTCGATGTGATGTTTTCTGAGAGTGCGCACCAAAGAGACTTGGAACTTGTATTTGCTTTGGATGAAGATCTCCCCTATAAAGTCAAAGGGGATGAGTTTCGCCTTGGGCAAGTTTTGGTCAACCTTTTTTCTAATGCGATTAAGTTTACAAGTAAGGGGCAGGTCAAACTATCAATAAAACTTGAGAGCACAAAAGGTACATCCCAAGCCTCTCTCTCTTTTGTGGTAGAAGATAGTGGGATAGGGCTAAATCAAGAACAGCTTGAAAAGATATTTGAACCCTTTATGCAAGCGGATGTATCTACGACCCGTAAGTATGGGGGTACAGGGCTTGGTCTTGTGATCTGTAAAAATATTCTCGAAGCGATGGGCTCACAAATAAAAGTACAGAGCACTCCAAAACAGGGGAGTCGTTTTAGTTTCGTGCTTGCTTTGGATGTAGAGGAGTGGCAAAAGCCATCACAAGAAAGATCTCAAGAACTCAAACAAAACAAGATGCAAGATATAGGTGCGCTCAAAGGGCTTTATGTACTTCTCGTAGAAGACAATGAGATCAATCAAGAGGTCGCGACTATGATCCTAGAGAGTGCAGGGATGCAAGTAGATATTGCTTCTAATGGTGAGGAGGGAGTGGAACTCTTTATGCAAAATCAAGAGCGCTACAGCGCGATACTGATGGATCTACAGATGCCTGTTATGAGTGGCTATGAAGCAACAAAAAAGATACGAGAATACGATAAAGAGATCCCTATCATTGCACTTACAGCCGCGGCGATGGTGGAGGATAAGCAAAAAGTTTTAGAAGCGGGGATGAATGATCACCTAGGCAAACCAATAGAGAAAGAGGATCTTTATGAGGTACTCAAAAATCATATAGATTTTAGCAAAGCAAAACAAAATCCTCCTCTAGACCTAGAACCAATCAAAGCGCAATTACGACAAGGGACACTTTTAGAGCAGACCGTACTTCATGATCTTTATGAAAAACTTCAAGTAATTCTTTCAGCAGAGTCACTACAAAAGTTCCAGAGTGCTATAGAACAGTATGATTATGATGAGGCACTCGATCAGATCCAAAAGTGGAGCAAAGAGAAATGAAAGCGATACTTGTTTTATTTTTAAGTGTACTTACTCTTTATGGGGCACCAAGTTTTGAAGAGATTTTTGAAAAACATACAATGGCAATGCTTCTTATTGATCCTCAAAGTGCAGAAATTGTTGACGCAAACAAGGCAGCTATAGAGTTTTATGGTTATGAGAAAAAAGAGCTTTTGGCAAAGAAGATCACACAGATCAACCTTTTTACTTCCCAGCAGATACAAGAAGAGATGCAAAGGGCAAAGCAGGAAAAAAGAAACTACTTTCTTTTTCGTCACAAACTAGCGAACGGCGAAATCAAACGTGTAGAGGTTCGTAGTGTTCCTTTTGACTTTCAAGGCAGGGTATTGTTACTCTCTTTTGTGCAAGATATTAGTCAAGAGCGATTTCAACAAGAAGATATATGGCATTATCAAAAAACTTTGGAGGAAACGCTTGAGCAAAAAACACAGTTGATAGTGGTTGTCTTCTTTGTCGCGCTTCTTTTTTTGACTCTTCTGTTTTTACTCTATAGAGCTAAAAAGAAAGTTCTTGAAAATAAACTTGTGCTCTCCCAAAAACATTTTTTAGAAAATATTGTCGAGGGGATACACCACGCTATTATTGTCACTGATACAAAAGGGCATATTATTCGTTGTAATCAAAAAGTTTACGAGATGCTTGGATATACCCAAGAGGAACTTCTTGGAAAAACTCCTGAGATCTTTCATGATAAAGAACAGATGCAACAAAGAGCACAGGACTTAAGTAGAAGACTTGATAAAGAGGTGCAGGTGGGTATTGAGCTTTTTGTTCTTCAATCACAAGCGAGTAGTAAAAGTGTAGAGGAATGGAACTATATTACAAAAGATGGAGAACACTTAGAAGTTGAGCTCTCTGTGAGCCCCCTTAAAAATATGGATGGTGTGATAGAGGGATATATAGGTGTTGCAACAGATATAAGCCAAACCAAGGCAAATTTAGAGGAGCTTGAGAGCTTTTTTACGGTCAATCTTGATCTTTTGTGTATCGCTACGCTCGATGGAGTTTTTCTCAAAACAAATAAAGCATGGAATGATATTCTAGGTTATGATAGAGATGAGATAGAGGGAAGAAAGTTTTTAGACTTTATTCACCCTGAGGATATAGAAAAAACTCTTGAAGCGATGTCACAGTTAGGTCAAGGGAAAGATGTGTCAGAGTTTATGAACAGATACCGTTGTCATGATGGTTCTTATAGATATATCGAGTGGCGTTCACATCCCAAGGGAGATCATATCTATGCAGCTGCACGTGATATAACAGAGCGTAAAAGAGTAGAGGATGCTCTAAGAGAAGCAAAAAGTGCAGCCGAAGATGCCCTCAAAGCAAAGTCGCAATTTTTGGCAAATATGAGCCATGAGATACGCACCCCAATGAATGCTATTATAGGCTTTGGTTCACTTTTAGAAGAGATGGATCTAAGAGCAGATCAAAAAGAGATGCTCCATAAAATGAATAGCTCTTCAAAGATACTCTTAAAAATTTTAAATGATATTTTAGACTATTCAAAAATAGAGGCAAGAAAATTAGAATTAGAACAAAAATGTTTTGCTATAGCAGATGTGATCTCACAGCTTGAAGTGATGTTTTTAGAATCCGCTAAAGAGAAGGGAATAGAGTTTGGATGTTTCCTTGATAAAGAGTTGCCTCCTCAGGTAATAGGGGATGAATTTCGATTGGAACAGGTGTTGATAAATCTGTGTTCTAATGCGATAAAGTTTACCAAAAAAGGGGAAGTGAAAGTCTCCATTGAGCTTCTTGAGAAGCTAGAAGATTCTTTTTATCGTCTTCGCTGGAGTGTGCAAGACAGTGGTATAGGGATGAACAAGGCACAGCTTGCAAGACTTTTTGAGCCGTTTATGCAGGCGGATAGTTCTACGACTCGTCAATACGGCGGAACAGGTTTGGGGCTTGTGATCTGTAAAAATATCTTAGAGGCGATGGACAGTAACTTAGAGATTCAAACACAAGAGGGGAAGGGAACCCTTTTTAGTTTTGAATTGAAGATGAAGTTGTGCGATGAAGGGGAACGCCGATCTGTAGACAATACGCTCTCGAGCCAAAATACACAGACGCTTCAAGGCTTATGTATTCTCCTCGTAGAAGACAATGAGATCAATCAAGAGGTCGCGACTATGATCCTAGAGAGTGCAGGGATGCAAGTAGATATTGCTTCTAATGGTGAGGAGGGAGTGGAACTCTTTATGCAAAATCAAGAGCGCTACAGCGCGATACTGATGGATCTACAGATGCCTGTTATGAGTGGCTATGAAGCAACAAAAAAGATACGAGAATACGATAAAGAGATCCCTATCATTGCACTTACAGCCGCGGCGATGGTGGAGGATAAGCAAAAAGTTTTAGAAGCGGGGATGAATGATCACCTAGGCAAACCAATAGAGAAAGAGGATCTTTATGAGGTACTCAAAAATCATATAGATTTTAGCAAAGCAAAACAAAATCCTCCTCTAGACCTAGAACCAATCAAAGAGAAACTGCGCCAAGGAGCGCTTTTGCAGCAGAGTGTCCTTGAGGAACTTTATGAAAAACTCCAAACGCGTATTTCAAACGAAGCACTCGAGAGTTTTAAAGAGGCGATAGCAGATTTTGAATATGATGTGGCATTGGCACAGATACAAAAGTGGAAAGTTTGAACTATAAAACAAAAGGCTCGAGATGAAAAAAATACTTATAATAGATAACTCTAATGTCACAATCTCTTTGTTTAAAAAAATACTTACTAAAGAGTTGGGTATGGAGGTGTTGGTTTCAAAATCTATTGAAGATACAAAAGAGTTACTCTCCGAGCATAACTTTTTTATGGCTATTACAAATCTTTATCTCCTTGGTGTGAAGGGGAATGAAAACTTGGATATTTTAGCCTCATATAAAGTTCCTACAATCTTATTTAGCTCTCAGATTGAATCTGAGCTTTTAGAAGATGATAGGTATCCCAATGTCATAGATTATGTCTTTAAAGATGCAAATGGGATCAAATATATTACGCGATTGATCGAGGCTATAGAATACTGTTCGTATAAAAAAGTTTTACTCATTGATGATTCAGCTACTACACTCAGCCTCACAGAAAAGATGTTAAAGAAGATTTCCTTGCGAGTACTCAAGGCAAAAGATGGAGTAGAAGCTTTTGAGATGCTTGAAACCCACAACGATATATCCTTGATACTGAGTGATTATCACATGCCAAACATGAACGGTTTAGAGTTTGTAAAAAAGTTTAGATCAGAGATCAAAAATGCAGACATTCCAGTACTCATAGCTACTTCAGAGCTAGACCAAGCTATCAAAATTCAATTTTATAAATATGGAGTCAACGACCTTATCCAAAAACCCGTTTTAGAAGAGGAGTTGAAGTTTAAACTTATCAATACATTTTTAGATAAGAAGCGATACGAAGAGAACCTTGCAAAAAGTGAGATGATAGAGAACTATGTGATCACTTCGCGCACAGACACAAATGGCATTATTATGAATGTGTCAAAAGCTTTTTGTGAGATAAGTGGCTATAGCAAAGAGGAACTTGTGGGGCAAAACCATAAAATCTTACGACATCCTGATATGCCAGATGCTCTGTATGATGCTATGTGGAACACTATCACATCAGGCAAGGTATGGAGAGGAGAGGTGAAAAATCTTAAAAAAGATGGTGAGTACTATTGGGTAGATGCCATTATCGAGCCACTTTTTGATAATGAAGAGAATATCAAAGGCTACTACGCTATACGACTTGATATCACAAATAAAAAGAAGATAGAAGAGATTAGTATTACAGATGGACTTACCAATATCTTTAACCGTAGACACTTTAATGAAACTTTTCCAAAAGTTATTAAAGGGGCTCAAAGAGGTGATGGGCTCGTTTGTTTCTTGCTAATGGATATAGATCACTTCAAACAATACAACGATAACTACGGACACCAAGCAGGGGATGATGTGCTTATACAGTTTGCCGCTTGTTTAAAAGCAAATCTCAAAAGAGCCGATGATATCGCCTTTCGTCTTGGTGGAGAGGAGTTTGGGATCGTTTATAAAGCAGATGACAAAGGGAGTGCCCTAGAGTTTGCCAAGGAGATACGCCAAAAAATAGAAGATCTTCATATGAGACACGAATACAATAGTGCAAGTGAATATGTCACCGCATCCATGGGTCTTGTATGCAAAAGTGCAGATGAGATGAAAGATATCGATGCAATATTTAAAGAGGCGGATGATCTGCTCTATGAGGCAAAGAAAAGTGGACGAAATCAAGTAAAATTAGCAAGCAATAGCTAAGGAATAGATATGCAAAAAAAAGATGATATTCAATTTAAAGAGCTCTTTGAACTTTTTCCAGATGCTGTTGTGCTCATAGATACTACAACGAAGTTACCTGTGATGTATAATAAAGTGGCTTACACACAGTTAGAATACGAAGAGAGTGAGTTTGCACAGATCTCTATCTCAGACTATGAAGCATTAGAAAACCCAGAACAAACAGCCAAGCATATAGAGAATATCATCAAAAATGGGCGAGATGATTTTGAAACGCAGCACAAAACAAAAAATGGAAAAATTTTAGATATTAGGGTGACTGTTTTAATCAACATGATAGAGGAGATACCACACTTTTTGTGTGTATTTAGAGATATTACTGAGCAGAAAAACTTACAAAGAGAAATAGATAAGCAAAGTAGATTACAAAGAGAATTTCAAGAAAAGATTAAAAGAGAAAGAGATGCTGTAGATTTTATTCTTGAAAATACTGTTGGTGGGTATTGGGATTGGGATTTGGTAAACAACACGGAGTATTTAAGCCCTACATTTAAAAAGATGTTTGGTTATGAAGATCATGAGATGCAAAATGCCCCAGAATCGTGGATGAAGATAATTTTTAAAGAAGATCTTGAAAAAACATTGAAGCTTTTTGATTTGCATGTAAAGAGTAGAGGTGAAGTGCCTTTTATAGGTGAAGTAAGATATCATCACAAAAATGGCTCAACGGTTTGGGTCGTTTGCTCTGGAACAGTGGTAGAATGGGATACAAATGGCAAGCCTTTACGGATGTTAGGAAGCCATGTGGATATTACGCAAAGAAAAGTGATAGAACAAAATCTAAGAGAGAGTGAACAACGCTTTAGTGATGTGGCAGAGGCTTCTGGAGAGTATATTTGGGAGCTTGATGCAAAGGGTGAATATAAATTTTTAACCAAACCCTTTGAGGAGATGCTAGGTTATAGTGTGCAAGAGGGCTTAGGCAGAACCCCTTTTTCTTTTATGCCAAAAGAAGAAGAGATAAGAGTTGGTGCGTATTTTATCAATGAAGTAGCTGCTAATGGAGTTCCTTTTAGAGGGCTTGTACATCAGTCAATCACAAAAGAGGGCAATATCATCTGGCAAAAAGTAAATGGCTTGCCTATGTTTGATAGCAGTGGAAATATTATTGGTTATAGAGGTGCGGCACTTGATATTACGAATGAAAAAAAGGTGAGGGAGGAACTTGAGGCCGCAAAATTAAAAGCAGAATCTGCAAGTAAGGCAAAAACAGAGTTTTTAGCCAATATGAGTCATGAGATCCGTACACCTATGAATGCTATTATAGGGCTTGGTGATGTTTTAAATGATATGCTTCATGAAGAAGAACATAAAAATATTCTTTATAAGATCAATAGCGCTTCAAAAATGCTCTTGAGTGTTATCAATGATATTTTAGATTATTCTAAAATAGAAGCTGGCAAACTTGAACTAGAACATCAAAGCTTTTCTTTTGAAGATGTGTTAGAGCAACTCAAAGTGATGTTTGAACAAAAAGCTTCTCAAAAAGGTCTCGAACTCTATTTTCACCTCCGAGATAAGATCCCCTCCATGCTTTATGGTGATCAACTAAGGCTCACGCAGGTGTTGACAAATCTACTCTCCAATAGTATTAAGTTTACAAGCCAAGGAAATATAGCCCTAAAGATAGAACTCAACCAAATAATAGAGCATCAAAAAGTACGATTGGATTTTAGTATACAAGACACTGGGATCGGGATGAATCAAGCTCATATCGATAAACTCTTTGAGCCTTTTACTCAGGCAGATAGCTCTACGACACGAAAATATGGAGGAACAGGTCTTGGACTTGTTATCGTCAAGAATACTTTAGAGGCTATGGGTTCAGAAATACAGGTGCAAAGTACAGAGAATGTGGGCACAAAGTTTAGTTTTACTATTGACTTTGATATGGTCGCATGTGATCTTGAGCGACAAAGAGAGAAAAATTTTTTACAAAAGGTCCTGATAGTGGATGACCAAGAGATATCCAGAGAGGTTTTAAAAGATATGCTCTTTGAGTTTGAATGCTCTTTTGATGAGGCAAGTAATGGAGCTGAAGCTATAGAATATGTACTCCAAGCAGATGCAAAAGATGAACCTTATGATCTTTTACTCCTAGACTGGAATATGCCACTTTTAAACGGAGTACAAACAGTACAAAAACTTCAAGATCTCCAACAAAAAGGGGAGATTCGATCAAAAATACCTACGGTGTTTATGATAAGTGCATACGCAACAAAAGAGATAGATCTAGACTCCATTGCAATTGATTGTTTTATCTCCAAGCCTGTGACTCCATCAAACCTTTTAAATGCGATAGCAGATGCAAAAGGTGGAGAAAAGAGACGGCGTAAACACCTAGTAAAAGAGAGTAGTCCTGATCTGAGTGCGCTTTATATTTTGATAGTAGAAGATAATGAGGTCAATCAAGAAGTGATCTCTATGATGCTAGAAAAAGTGGGTATAAGCTACGAGATCGCAAATAATGGAAAAGAGGGTGTAGAGAAGTTTTTAGAGAACAAAGAAGGCAATAAAAAGAGCTTTGATCTCATACTTATGGATCTACAGATGCCTGTTATGAGTGGCTATGAAGCAAGCAAAAAAATACGAGAATATGATTTAAAAGTACCTATTATCGCCTTGACTGCCGCTGCGATGATAGAAGATAAAGAGAGGGCTTTAGCTGTGGGTATGGATGAACACATAGGCAAGCCAATAGAGAGAGCTGAACTTTATAGGGTTATTTCTAAACTCACAAAGAAACAGATCCAAAGTAAAGAGACAAAAAGAGATAAAGAGTCTATTTTGGATATACGATATCTCCAAGAAACACTTTCTTCACAAGAACTTATTCGCTCTTTGCTTTTGAAGTTTCAAGCACAACTTCTTCATGGTGAGTTTAAAGATATCGAAGATATTTTGCAAAAACAAAGCACTGAGTCTTTGAGTAAACTTCACACACTCAAAGGTGTAAGTGGGAATGTGGGAGCAAACCAACTTTATGCTCTGTCGAGTGATCTAGAGAAAAAGTTGAAAAAAGAGGATAAAATATCTCATGAAGATATTCTTGCACTCAAAGGGGCAAAAAAAGAACTACTTTTTGAACTTAGTAAGTATGTGGGTGAGGTGTCAGATGAGGCGAAAGAGTATACATCATTGACACAAGAACAATTCGAAGGGATGCTCCAAGAGATAGAGCTTATGTTGCAGCAAGGTTTTTCGATGGAGCAAGAGATGTTAGAGGTATTTTATGCAAATTTGCAAAGCTTAGCAAGTGATGCAGAGATCATCAAGTTTAAAGATCTTGTTGAAGAGTTTGAATATGAGAAAGCTTTAGAGATGATACAGGAGTGGAAGAATGGATACTAAAACTGAATTCAAACCGAGTGTATTGATCGTCGATGATATGCAAGTGAATCTGACTTTTTTATTGGATATACTCAAAGATAAATATACCCTCAAAGTGGCAAAAAATGGACAAAGAGCTTTGGATATCGCCAAGCAAGGGAATGTAGATCTGATCTTGCTTGATATTGTGATGCCCCAGATGGATGGCTATGAGGTGTGTAAAGCTTTAAAAGCGGATAAACAGACGCAAGATATCCCTATTATATTTGTTACAGCCAATAGCGAGAGTGAAGATGAAGCAAAAGGTTTTGCTTTGGGTGCAGTTGATTATATAACCAAGCCTTTTCAAGTAAGCACTGTACTCTCACGCGTACAAAACCATCTTGCACTTCATCTAAAACAGTTAGAATTAGAAGATCTCAATAGAAAAACACAGCGCTATTTGGAGCTTATAGACAAATATGTGATCACCTCTTCTACCGATCTTGATGGCACTATTGTTTCTGCTTCGGAAGCTTTTTGCAGTATTAGTGGCTACTCAAAAGAGGAACTTATCGGACAAAACCATAGAATTGTTCGTCATAATGATATGCCAAGCAGTCTCTATAAACAGTTGTGGAATAC
This sequence comes from Helicobacteraceae bacterium, assembly GCA_021163845.1. Lineage (GTDB taxonomy): Bacteria > Campylobacterota > Campylobacteria > Campylobacterales > Sulfurimonadaceae > Sulfurimonas. Next base: position 29,773 of record JAGGTH010000075.1, read on the forward strand.
AATCACGCAAGATAAAACTTGGAGCGGTGAGATAAAAAATCGTAAAAAAGATGGAAACTACTATTGGGTTGAAGCTGCTATCTCCCCTATATATAATGAACTTGGAAAAAAAATAGGTTACACTGCCATACGACAAGATATTACCGATAAAAAACTCATAGAAGAGATCAGTATTACCGATGGTCTTACTAATATTTACAATAGAAGATATTTTAATGAAACTTTTCCTAAGGTGATTGATGGAGCTAAAAGAGAAGATGAACTTGTGTGTTTTTTGCTTATGGATATAGATCATTTTAAACAATACAACGATAATTATGGACATCAAGCAGGAGATGATGTGCTGATACGTTTTGCCCAGTGTATGAAAGATAATCTTAAACGGGCAGATGATATGGCCTTTAGATTGGGGGGAGAGGAGTTTGGAATAGTATATAAAAGCGATACGAAAGAGAAATCACTCGAATTTGCCAATACAATAAGAGAGCAAATAGAGGCTCTTGAAATACCTCATGAATATAGCAGTGCAAGTAAGTATGTTACTGCATCTATGGGACTTGTATCTGGTCGTGCATCGACACTTGGCGATATGGACAGCGTTTTTAAGCAAGCTGACGACCTACTCTACGAGGCAAAAGAGAGTGGAAGAAATCAAGTAAAGACAAAATGAACCTACAAAAACTCCCTATGAAGCTTTTCGTCTTTGCACTATAATCACTCATAGAAAAAGGAGTCTTGTATGAAAGTAGTTTTGAGTATTGCCGGAAGTGATTCGTGTGGTGGTGCAGGAGTTCAGGCTGATTTGAAGACCTTTGAAGCTTTTGGTGTTTTTGGAGCCTCGGCTCTGACCGTTATCACTGCGCAAAATACCACAGGTGTACGTGCTTTGGAAGTGTTGAGTCCTAAGTTTATCAAAGAGCAGATCAAGGCGGTGCTTGAGGACTTTGAAGTAAGTGCTATCAAGATCGGAATGCTCTATAGTGTCGAGATCATCCAAGCGGTAGCAGAGGTGATAAAAGATAGTAAAATCCCTATCATCTTAGACCCTGTTTTTATCTCCAAGGCGGGCTCACCCCTTTTAAAACCCGAAGCGATCGAGGAGATGAAAACACTCTTTGAATATGCGACACTCATCACTCCAAATATGTATGAGGCAAAAGAGCTCTTTGGTTATACACATGGTGATACATCCTCTCTTGTGGCAGTGCAAAATGCTCCTTGTCCTGTTCTTATCAAGCACCAACTCTTAGAGATGCCAAGTGGAGCGGTGAGTATCGATCAGCTCTTTAAAGATGGGCGCAAAGCGATCTTTAGATCCCCTGCGATCGACACAAGTAATCTGCATGGCACGGGATGTAGCTACTCAAGTGCAATTGCTGCAAATATTGCGCTTGGAAAAACACTCGAAGAAGCGATCGAGATCGCAAAGGATTTCATCTACCAAGCGATACAAAACGCTCCAAATATTGGACACGGTGCAGGGGTGATACACCACAAAGCAGGAGTGTGTCATGGATAAAAGACTCCAAGGGCTCTACGCGATTACAGATGAGATACTGACCCCAGATGATACAGTGCTGACGCAAGTAAGAGAAGCGTTAGAAGCGGGTGTGAAGATACTTCAATACCGCAATAAAAATGCACGTGATAGCGAGCTAAAAGGGATTTGTGAGTCTCTTCAAGCTTTGTGTAAGGCGTATGGTGCGCTTTTTATCATCGATGATCGACCTCACCTTGCTGCGGTAATTGGGGCAGATGGCTTGCATATAGGAAAGGATGATATGCCACTGAGTGAGGCACGAGAGATATTTCCTCTGGGGATCATAGGTGTTTCGTGTTATGGAAGTGTCAAAAAAGCGCTTGAAGCACAAGAGGAGGGAGCGGGTTATGTCGCTTTTGGTTCATTTTTCTCATCTCCTACAAAACCTCACTCAGGGATCGTGAGTAAAAGTGTGGTCACAAAGGCAAAAGAGAGCTTAGAGATACCCGTATGTGTCATAGGTGGAATCAGCACTTCAAACATCCATGAGATGGCTGCACTTGGACCTGATATGATTTCAGTTGTAAGTGCAGTATTTGATGGTAATATTACTCATAATGTAAAAAATCTACTCCAAAAGATGTAAATATGAAAATAGCAGTTTCAGCGTGTTTGTTAGGGGAAAAGGTGCGCTTTGATAAAGGGCACAAAAGAGATGAGTTTGTGATGGATGAGTTGAGTCGTTATGCTGAGTTTGTCTCGTTTTGTCCTGAGCATTTTGCTTTTGGCTCGCCACGCCCCTCTATCCGTGTGGTGCGTAATGAATCAGAAGATCTTCGTATTGTTTCAAACAAGACAGGCGAAGATCTCACGGAGCCTTTGCGTGCTACATCCCAAGATGATCTGGAGAAAGTAAAAGCTTCGGATGTAGTGGGGATCGTCTTCAAATCTAAGAGTCCGAGTTGTGGCATGATGAGTGCAAAAGTGTATTTAGAAAATGGCTTTGCTGATGGTAAGGATGATGGGCTGTTTGCTTCGATGTGTCGTAAAGAGTTTCCACTTTTACCGATGGAAGAGGAGGGGAGACTTCTTGATCCTTGGCTACGCGAAAACTTTGTGATGCAACTCTTTGCTTATGATGCTTTTGAGCGTTTTAAAGGAGATGCGACGATGAAAGACTTAGTGCTTTTTCATCAAAAAAATAAATTTTTGCTCCAAAGTAAAGATGATACGCTTTATAGACAGCTTGGAAAGATCGTGGGAAACCATGAACAAAAAGCGTTTGGGGATATCCTCGCTGAGTATGAGCTTCTCTTCAAAACAGCGATCGCAAAAAAGACAAGTGTAGGAAAGATTCGCAATGTTCTCGAACATATGGCGGGTTTTGTCAAGACATTTCTTACATCCCAAGAAAAAGAGATGCTTCACGAGCAGATCGACGATTATGCGAACAAGATCATTCCGGTGATCGTTCCTTTAAGTACGCTCAAGATCTATGCCACAAAATACAAGGTGGAATATCTTTTGGAACAGACATTTCTCAAACCTTATCCAAAAGAGCTGGCACTGCGTTCTGATATCAAAAGTGTGAAGTAGTAACACAGGCTTTAGCCTGTACCCTCTTGAAAAAACTAAATTCTTCTCATTTTATACTATAATAAACTCTATTTATCGTCAAAAAGGGAAAAAATGAGAGAAGTTATAAATATTTATCGTAAACATAAGATCAGTGTCGATTCTTTTGTCAAATCACTGATCAACAGTTTACCAAAAGACTACATAGGCGAAGCGCCTGCTATCTTAAAACAATACCGCTATATCCAGCTTATCTATGGAGTAGATGAGAAGTTTATACAGCAAACCCCTATCGTATGTAGACGTGAATCAGATACAAGACAGATCGGGAGTAACAAAAGTCACTATTTTACAAAACTCAACCTCAATGAAGATGGGATCTATCTCTCAAACCCTTACATCCATTACCGTACGGGAAAAGCGAGTATCTCGGTGGTGTATTACACAAACCATATGTATTATGTCTTTGATATCAATCTTATCTATCTACTAGAAGAGCTTAAACTTATCGAGTACAACAGTGTACACGATAAGTTTAAGAGGATCACTTATTTGCTTGGTTCTACCTTCCTTGCTATCGTCTCATTAGCACTTATTTTTTATGGGGGCTATGTGTTCGTGATGTTGATGATGACACTCTCCACCGCAGACTTTTTACATGATATCTTTAAGTCGATCATCTCTATGACACTAGGGCTTGCGATCTTTGATTTTGCAAGGCAGATCTTTGAGCATGAGGTGATGTTTCAGTCTTTTCATCAGCCAGAAGAAAAAGCGTACAAGGTACTTTCCAAGTTTTTGATCGCTATTATTATCGCCCTTGCAATTGAGACGCTTATGGTTGTGTTTAAAATCGCACTTGATGATTATGCCAATATGCTCTCAGCATTTTACTTACTTCTAGGGACCACATTTTTACTTGTGGGTCTTGGGTATTTCTATAAAACGATTCGTTCTACTGTGGATGTAAGAGAGGAAAACTAAACAAGCTTTGTAAACAGGGGGTTTGGTATGAAGGTTTTAGTAGCGATCAATGGCTCTGTTATCTCAGAGAGTATGGTCTTGTACGCTTTGCGCTATGCCAAGCAGTTGGGATACGCTCTTGAGTTATTTCACCTTCGTAATGCCAAAGATGATCTCAAGAGCGTTGAGAAAACCTTTGCACATATCCAAACCCTTGCAAAGGCTCAGGATATAGAGTTTCAAACGCTTCTCTTTGACTCTTCCTTAGAAGATGAACTGCGAGAGTATGTCAAAAAAGAGAGTGTGGATATTATCTTTTGTTCTACACGTAGAGAAAAAAAACTTTTTGAAGACTCTTTTAGTCATAAACTCCTTGAACTTAATCTTGATGTTGATCTTGCTATTGTACGTATCGTCAAGCTTGTCGATATTAACACGCTCTCATCGATGATGCTCTCTATCAAACAAGAACGACTCTCTGTGAGAAAATTCACTTTCTTTGCAACCTTGGCTTCATCCTACGAAGCTCAAGGACAGATATACTCTGTCTCACAGCTTTCAAAGTTCAAGTTTGCACGCTTGGATATGCACCAAACACGTCAAAAACTTCAAGCAACGAACCACCAACTCCGCCACTATCTCAAACTCAGTAGTTTTATGCCCTTTGAGCTTATTATCAAGCACGATTTTAGTGATGACGAGGTGCAAAGTATTTTGTATAATATTGTCAAAACTGAGAGTGATCTTGTTGTAGTAGGAGCAAAGCGTTTGGTAGAGCCAGCTTTCTTTTTTGGACAAAGACCATTAGAGAGATTGCTACAAGAGACCTCTGTGAATGTGATCGCTTTTTATACCAAAGAGGATTAGATGGCTGATTTTCAACTAGAACACAAAGAGCTTTTACAAAAGTATAAGAGTTCCATCCAAGGGCTTTCTCAAAACGAGGTCGCAAAGCGGCTTGAAGACTTTGGTACAAACGAACTAAGCGATACAACACAAAAAAATTATCTCAAAGAGTATCTCAAGCAATATGTACAGTTTTTTGCTATCTTACTTGAAGTGGCGGCTATTCTCGCTTTTATAGCACACTCTTATACTCCAGAGGATGGAAATAATATCTTAGGGTATGCGATAGCAGTGGCAGTTTTTATCAACGCGACCTTTAGTTTTTGGCAGGAGTATAAAGCCGATAAGGCGATGGAAGCACTTTTGCGTTTGATGCCCACAGAGGTGCGGATTCGGCGTGAGGACAAAGTTAAAAGTATTGATGCAAGAGAACTTGTCCCTGGAGATATCGTCCTTTTGGAAGAGGGTGATAAGATCGCTGCGGATGCAGTACTTTTAGAAAATACCGCACTCTATATAAACACCGCTTTGATAAATGGTGAGTCGCGTCCTTCACGCAGAGAGCTTGAATCTTCAAAGAATATCAAGCGTGCTTTAGAAGCAAAAAATATGGTTTTTGCGGGTACATCCGTAGTCTCAGGAAGTGGTGTTGCTTTAGTGGTGGCCACAGGGCATGCAACGGAGTTTGGTAAGATCGCTACTCTGACAAAAAATGTTCAAAAACGTCTCACTCCTATGCAAAAAGAAGTGATCCATATCACCCATATTTTAACCCTTATCGCCCTTGCAATGGGTGTGGTGTTCTTTATGCTTGGAGTGTTTTCAGGTCAAGGCTATTTACTCGCTGCGATCTTTGCACTCTCTTTGATCGTGGCAAATGTGCCTGAGGGGCTTATGCCTACGATTACTCTCTCACTCTCTTTGGCAAGTCAGCGGATGGCAAAACGTAATGCGCTTATAAAAAACCTTGATTCTGTTCAGACTCTAGGCAGTGCAAGTGTGATCTGTACGGACAAAACAGGTACGTTGACACGTAACGAGATGACACTCAAAGAGATCCGCTTATGTGGTGGTGAGCATATTACTCTTACAGGTGAAGGGTATGAGACACAAGGGGAGTTTCATTGGGAAAGTGAGGTCGATGAAAGTGCAGAGACCAGACTCAAAGAGCTTTTACTCTCAGGTGTTTTGAACTCACGCGCAAGTATCGAGGATGATAAGCCCATAGGGGATCCAACAGAGCTTGCCTTGGTGTGTGCTGCCAAGAAGAAAGGACTCAACCTACAAGAGTATGAAAAACTCAGTGAAAACCCTTTTGATAGCGAGCGAAAGATGATGTCTTCGTTTTATAAAAAAGGGGAGAACTCCTCTCTTTATGTCAAAGGGGCTGTAGAGGTCTTATTTGAAAAAGCAAGCTACTATAGAGATGCAAAGGGGGAGCGCCAGAGTTTTGATGGCAAAATAAAAGAGCAGATGCAGCGCTACGCAGAGGAGTTTGAAGAGGGGGCGTACCGTGTCTTGGCGATTGCACAAGGGGAGAGTGACAAAGAGGAAGATCTCACCCTCTTAGGACTTGTCGCGATCATGGATCTCCCTCGTAAAGAGGTCAAAGAAGCACTTGCCCAGTGTAAAAGTGCAGGTATTCGCACCATGATGATCACCGGTGATAACGATAGAACCGCTCAAGCTATCGCACGCAAGATCGGTTTGGAGTTTGATAGTGTTCTCACAGGTGAAGAGGTGGAGAAGTTAAGTGAAGAGGAGCTTGAGAGACGTTTGGCAAAAGAGAATATTCTCTTTGCACGTATGGCAAGTAACCAAAAACTCAAAATCGCTACAGCTCTGCAAAATAACGGTGAAGTGGTCGCGATGACAGGTGATGGGGTCAATGACGCACCTGCTTTGAAGCGTGCTGATATTGGGATAGCAATGGGGCTTAGTGGTACCGATGTTGCCAAAGAAGCTGCAGATATGATCCTCCTCGATGATAACTTCAAATCGATCGTCTCAGCGATAGAGGAGGGGAGAACGGTTTATTTTAATATCAAAAAGTTTGTGACCTATATTCTCTCTTCAAATGTTCCTGAGATCGTGCCTTATATCTTGCAGTTTTTCTTTAAGATCCCTCTGCCACTCTCTGTGATCCAGATCCTCTCTATCGATCTTGGGAGTGATATGCTCCCAGGGCTTGCTCTTGGGAGTGAAAAGCCTGAGAAAAACATTATGAAACGCCCACCTATCGCACCGAGTGAAAAGATACTTGACTGGGAGGTATTTAAAAGAGGTTATTTCTTTATTGGGGTGATCGAGGCAACGGCTGCAATGGTCGCGTTTATCAGCTTTTTACTTATGCATGGCTGGGAGTATGGTACGGTAGATCTAGGTGACCCACTCTTGCAATCTCAAGCGATGACTATGACCCTTTTAGGGGCGGTGAGCTGTCAGCTTGTGAATGTCTGGACGATGCGAAGTTGGGAGTTTTCAGCGTGGAGTGTGGGACTGTGGAGCAACAAACTTCTTTTAGGTGCGATGGTCTTAGAATTTTTGTGGATATGGATGCTCTTGGGGCTCGAACCTGTGCAAAAGATCTTTCATACCGCTTCTATTCCGCTGAATGAGCTTTGGATCCTCTTGCCGTTTCCTATCATCCTTTTTGTGAGTCATGAGTATTACAAATATAGACTTCGACGCAAAAAAGGTTTGAACGAACAAAATGGTACTACCAACTTTGTATAGCATTGTGTAAAATAAAACAAAAAGGTTTTTGCTGTGCGAAGAATACTCTGGTTTCGGCGTGATCTGCGTATTGAAGATAATCCTTTGCTCTCTTACGAGGGGGAAGTGCTCCCTCTATTTATCTTTGATACGAATATCCTAGACTCTTTGGACGCTGAGGATAAAAGAGTTTCGTATATCTTTAAAGCTGTTCTTGAACTCAAAGAGAAACTTCGCACCCTTGGGCTTGATCTCAAGCTTTTTTATGGCGATCCTTTGGATGTAATAGATCATTTGCTCCAAGAGTACGCTTTTGATGAAGTGGTGGCTTCGGGTGATTATGATAGCTATGCCAAAGAGCGTGATAAGGCAATCTCGCACAAACTTCATTTTCGCTACATCCAAGATACCTATATTTTGAAGCCCTCTGACGTGCTCAAAGAGGATGGCTCCCCTTATTTGGTTTTTACCCCATTTTATAAAAAAGCGCGTCTTGCCTTGGAGAGTAAAGATCTTAGCCCTTATGGTCTTGCAAAACAAGGTTTGCTTGCAAGTAGTTATGAGACTATGAGCACCATCCAAAAAGATGCAGCGGTGAGCCAAAGAGAGATCACGCTTGAAAATCTTGGCTTTAGACCTCAAGAAATACTCTTAGATGATCCACGCAAGAGGCTCTCAGATTTCTTAAAAAAGATAGAGCTCTATGCACAAAAGAGAGATTATTTGCAAGAGGATGCAGGCTCAAGTTTGAGTGTCGCTCTGCGTTTTGGTCGCATCGGTATTCGTGAGGTTCTTCGCGCAGCGCTCTTACATCCCAAGAGCGAAGCCTTTGTACGTCAGCTTCTTTTTCGCGATTTTTATGCCTTGATGCTTTTTTACTTTCCTCAGATCCAAACACAAAACTATAAGTATGCTTTTAACGGCATAGAGGATAGAGAAAAGTTTGAACGATTTTGCAGGGCACAAACAGGAGTGCCGATAGTCGATGCAGCAATACAAGAGTTGCTAAGCTTTGGTACAATGCACAATCGCGCGCGTATGGTCGTTGCCTCTTTTTTTACCAAAGATCTGCTTTTGCCTTGGCAGTGGGGTGAGGCGTTTTTTGCCAAGCATCTGCTTGATTATGATGCGGCGAGTAATATTCTCTCATGGCAGTGGAGTGCAGGCACAGGGGTAGATCCTCAGCCTTATTTTAGGATCTTTAACCCTTATCTTCAAAGCAAAAAGTTTGATAAAGAGGGTGTGTATATCAAGAGATATCTCCCACAGCTTCAAAATATTGAGGCAAAGTATCTCCACGATGAGAGCTTTTTGCAAGCTACAGAGATACCAAACTATCCAAAACCTATCGTTTCACACAAAGAGGCAGCCAAGCAGGCAATAGAACTTTTTAAGCAAGGGATGTAGAGTGAAAAAAATAGTTTTACTTATAGTGTTTTTTCTTGGAGTTTTAGAGGCACAAGAGAGGCTTAAAAAACCACTCCTAGAGCGTATGATAGAACCGCGTGTCTCTGTTGAGTCTTCTTATCTTAGTGATGCGGATGTCGATGGCGGTGGGGGTATAGAGGTCTTTAAAAATAGAGTGCGTATCAATAACAAGATCGCAGGGATAAGCTATACCAATTGGAAGTTTAACTGGAGTGATATTGCTGCGCTTCCTTTTGGAGATGGAAAAATGAAACCCATCGAGGAGATGCATAGTTTTAAACTCAATCTTAACCTCCCTTATTTTATCAATGAAAAATGGTTTTTACTTGCGCAAACTTCATTTAATGCGACGTATGAAAAAGAGACAAATGATGCTTTTGGTGCAGGAATATTCTCTTTTCTCTCTTATAAATTCAATGAGGATCATACCTATCAGTTTGGAGCCTTTGCAAACTACCACCCGATAAAAACCTTAGCACTTCCAGTGATAAGCTACAGCTATCGTTCACAACAAAGGGATGGTTTGCAAGTGGTCCTTGGTTTTCCACGTACTTTTATCGGCTATCATCTTGATGAGAAGACACTTTTGCGTTTTGGAGCTATCTTCTCACAGTCGGTGATAAAACTGAGCAATCAAAGTGTCTTAGAACCTCGTGGTTATGTGGAAGCAAAAGACTATATGAGCAATATCGGTATCTCTTATGAGTTAGATGACTCGCTGCAACTTGAATCAGATATACTTTATAGTCTCAAACGTGAATTTAACCTCTATAACAGTGCAGGGGAAAAGGGAAATAACTACTCTATTAAGCCATCTTTGGGGGTCAATGTCAGAGTAGCGTATCGTTTTTAGAGTTTGGAAAAACTCTAATCTTTATCGTGCAGTATCTCATCTAAGATACTAAAGACATCATCACTTCCTCTTTCCATCTCTTCAAAGGCACCCACTAATGCTTTGGTATCAACACTCTCTTGAACCATCAGATCAAAGACCTTATGGGTACCGTTGTGTACCGTAGCATGCGGTGCTTCTAGTTTTGCATAATGTTTTGTTTTTGAAAAGTTCTCTTTGCCATCGCCTTCATAGTACCATTTGCCTAAGCGACAGTTGTGATGGTCTACAAACTTGAACTGCTCCTCTTTCGTCACTGCAGAGTAGTAGGTGTTGACCTTCCATAAGATATGATCGAGCTTTGCAAGCGACATAAAGACACGGTCGTTGGTAAACTCCATATCTCGAAACGATTCTTTCATCGCTTGTGAATCATGACCAAGGCAGTCGTTGAGTTTGCTGATAAGCTCATTTGACTGACCTACATTGTTTTGTATCTCATTGAACTGTTCAGACATGCTATCGACATCCTGTTTCATCGATTGCAAAGATATATTGATCTCACTTACGGCTTTGTCTGTTCTATCTGCAAGTTTTCTCACCTCGTCTGCGACAACGGCAAAGCCTCGCCCGTGTTCTCCTGCACGAGCCGCTTCGATGGCAGCATTGAGCGCGAGAAGGTTCGTTTGATCGGAGATATCTTTAATGAGCGCTAAGATACTCGTCACATCGTTTGTTCTCTCAGAGAGCCCCTCTACAGTATGCTTTGAAGTGTCTGAGAGTTCATTGAGCTTATCTAAGACATTTATTATTTCACTTGTCTTCTCTGTGATGTTTGAGATACTATCAACGAGTTCATTGGTTCTACTGAGATTACTTTTCGCATTCCCAACAGACTCTGCCATATTCCCTTGAATATCCATAATATTTGCTTTGAGATGCAGGTTTTGCATCTTCATAAGCGCATCAGAAGCACTTGGAATATTTTTTGAAGAGTTCTCCCGTGCCTTTTGTTCAAGCTCTTCTATAATGTCTTGCAGTCTTTGGTTCTCTTCTTGTAGTATATTTTTTTCAGTTTTTAGTTTTTCGTACTCTTGTAGCGGTACGCCAGAATCTCCAAATAGCCCCATAACTCCCTCCTTTTTATCACATAAATTTGATAACAATATCACACATTATGACAAGTTTACATCACTTCAGATAAATTAAAGATAAATTTATCTTATAAGAAATAGTTTTTGTCATATTGAGAAGATATTTTAAAATTTTCTTGTCTTTTAAATACGAAATACTAAGCTTTTAGTGTTGCAAACTTGTTGCAATTCTCTCCCCTTTCAATGAAAAATGCAACAAAAATGCAACATTAAAGCGTCATACTTTCACCTATAATATCTTTGAATACAAAGGGAGAGAAGTGGCTGGACAAGAACTAAGCTTTGGAGATCATGAATTTATTGTTTCTAAAACTGATACGAAAGGGAATATAACTTATGGAAATGGTGTGTTTATAAGAATGTCTGGATATACGGAAGAAGAGTTGATAAATGCACCACATAAGATTTTACGTCATCCTAAAATGCCTGCATTTATCTTTAAGTTTTTGTGGCAAAGGGTTCGAGCAGGCAAAGAGATCTTTGCTTATGTGGTCAATAGAAATAAAAATGATGACTATTATTGGGTTTTTGCTCATGTGACTGCAAGTAGAGATGAAAGTGGAAGAATCATAGGCTACCACTCTGCAAGAAGAAAACCAAAAGCAAAGGCTTTAGAGATCATCAAACCTTTGTATGAAACTCTTTTAAGAGCAGAAAAGTCAGGTGGTGTGTCTGCATCTGAAGCGAAACTTCAAGCATTATTAGATGAGAAAGGAGTAAGTTATGACGAATTTATCCTCTCTCTCTAAAATTCAATACTTTAATGTTATCTCTATAGGAATCATCACATTCACTCTTTTATACGAGATCATCACTATGGGATTTAACTGGTTGGAAATCTTGAATATCGTCAACTATTTGGTAGCTTGGCTCATTTTTATAAATATACGTAAAGCAAGAAAAATTGTCTCTGATGTATCACACGCAATGAGTAATGTTGAGAATGGAGTTTTAGAATCAAGGATCGTCAATAATAAGGCGCGAGGGGAGTTTAAAGTTTTATGTGACAACATGAATAATATGTTGGATCAACTCGAAGTTTATATGAGAGATACTTTTGCTGTTATTGATGCGCTCAGTGAAGATAAATATTATAGAGTGGTTCAAACAAGTGGTTTAAGAGGATTATACAAGCAAAGTGGTGAAAATATTAATACAAATGTACGTAAAATGAAAGAGCATCATCAGGCATTAGAACTCTCTTTCATAGATGCAGAGCTTTCCACGGTACAACGCTCAGTAGGTGGTTTGGATGTCATACAAAGAAGTTTGGGCTATTCCATAGAGGAACTTGAACTTATTACCAACATATCAGAAACAACTGCAAAAGAAGCAAGTGCAACTGTGGCGGATCTCAATATAGTTACAGAAAACCTCAATCAACTCACAGAGATCATTGGGAGTTCAAATGAGGCAGTAAATGCTTTGGGTGTAAGAGCTAATGAGATCAACTCGGTTGTAGAACTTATCAAAGATATTGCAGAGCAAACGAATCTTTTGGCACTCAATGCTGCTATCGAAGCTGCTCGTGCAGGGGAACATGGGCGAGGCTTTGCCGTTGTGGCTGACGAGGTGAGAAAGTTAGCTGAAAAAACACAAAGTGCGACAGGTGAGATCTCTATTGCGATACAAGTTTTACAACAAGATACAGCTTTAGTATGTGAGAGTTCTGAAACTATGAACACACTCTCTACGAAATCAAATGAGATGATACAAAGTTTTACGCAAGTTGTGCATAGTTTTAGTGATAACTCTAAAGAAACAGCATGTAGAGTATTAGGAATTGAAAAGTCCTCTTTTGTTACTTTGGCGAAGATAGACCATATTCTTTTTAAACAAAAGGCATACAACTCAATCTACAATAAAAAAGTGGAAGATAGTTTTGTGGATCACCATAGTTGCCGTCTAGGAAAGTGGTACGAAACAGGTAAAGGTAAGGATCAATTTGGAATGACAAAAATGTATCCAATGATCTTAAAACCACATCAAAGTGTACACCAAGAAGCTATAAATGCTGTCACATACTTTAGTGATGATATTGATAACCTTATCCAAAAGAAAGAAGATATTATAAGTTCATTTCAAGCGATGGAATCTAACTCACAGCAACTTTTTGAGATTATGGATGAGATGCTTCGAGAGGCACTTACAAGTAGAAGTTGTTAAAAGGAATGGAGACTATGCTAGATGATGAAAGAGTACTTTTTGAAAAAGGTGTATTAGAGATCTTTCCTCTTGCAACAGTGGTCTTGGATGATTCGAAAATAGTTGCTTGTAATGCTCTTTTTAAGGACTTAACACACGGCTATTTTGAACATGGCGATATATTTGAAAATGCTTTTGTCAATAAAATAGGATACATCTATATTGATCCCATATTTGACTGGAAGCATGATGTTATGGAGTTTTATGAAACAAATAAAATCCTTTTAAAGTTAGGGAGGGTGCAAAAAGAGTTCTTTGTTCATGTTCATCGAATTCATACAAGCACTTATTATGTGGTAAGTCTCTCAGAATTGGTTCATTATAAATAAAAGGAAAAAAATGAAAGAAGATTTTACTCAAAGGCAGATACTAGAGGAATATAAAAAGATTGTAGACAGCAGTTATATTGTTACTGAAACAGATCTACGAGGTGTTATTACTTATGTCAATGAAACGTTTGTACGTATTTCAGGCTATTCTAGAGAAGAGCTTCTTGGGAAACCTCACAATATTGTCAGAGATCCAAATGTACCTAAAGAGACATTTAAAGAGATGTGGCAAACGATAAAGAGTAAGAAGAGGTGGAAGGGAATCCTTCCAAATAGGGCTAAAAATGGAAAGCGATATATCGTAGATGTCACTATCGCTCCGATCTTGGATCATGATGGTGCCATCATAAAATATATCGCTTTTAGAACAGATATCACACAGCTCTTAGCGCAAAAACAACAAGAACTAAGTTTGAGTGTTCAAAAAGCTTTACTGATAAATCAAGAAGATCTGCTTGCTACGATTCCATTACCATCAGCGATAGTAAATGAGGATTCTACACTTCTTTATGTCAATAAGACATTTAAACAATTTTTTGAGCAAAAAATGAGTCAGGATGATTGTCTTGAAAACTATTTTATAGACAAAGAGGGCTATATTTCTCAAGGACAAATAATAGATTGGAAGAGTTGCGAGTTAGATATCTGTTCTATTTTTAATAAAAAAGTACTTATAAAAGTTCATGGACATGAACAAGAGTTTTTACTTCATACAAAAATGCTCGAAGAAGAGAAGTTTATTGTTTCTTTATCCCCTTTGGCATGAATATAATAAAATGCAACACTTTTGCAACACTAAAGGATTAAACTTGTTTTAAATGAAGTTAAAAGGTGTTATATAATGGAAAAAACACAAAAAGAATTTTTTGTAAAACAACAACATCTGTTAT
>JAGGTH010000007.1 GCA_021163845.1 Helicobacteraceae bacterium
CAGACTCAAAGGTGCGTGCATCGGATGTTCGAGCAGTGGAAATACTCTAAAATATGGAGTTGAAAGACAACTAAGAATGGATATACATCCAGAGCTTTGTGTTGTCAATGTGCCAATAGGTATGGAAAATAATATAGACAATTTATAATAAAGAATGAATAATGAGTGCAATAAGTAAATATAAAACATTAACACAAGCAAAAGAAAGCTTTTCCAAATCAGATTATAAAAATGCTTTAGAAAAGTTTGCAACGGTTTTACAAAACTTTCCAAACTCAAAAGAAGCATATAATGGTGTTATCCTTTCAGAGATGGCAATGAGTGGAGAAGGGGGTGCTGAAGCCCTTTTTGATTACTATGAGATCCTCAAAGAAGAGGACAAAGAACAAGCAGATACTATCATGAGTGAGATCCTCAAAAATCTTGATGGCACGATAGAGAGCTTGGGTGATATATTTGCAGATCCAATTCGTGATAGACTTGAGTTTGAAGATGGAATTCTTTATCAAGATTTTAAAAATATTGTAGAGCGTACACATAATTTTAAAGAGACTTTTGAAAATATTATGTTCTCTACGCGTGTGATTATCACACAAAAAGAGGATTTTGTAGATTTTTTAGAAAACCTTATAGAAAACGGTTTTACAGAGATGGCGCTTACTTATCTGGAGAATGCACTCGCCGCATATCCAAATGAACTTGTCCTTCGAAAACTTCTCAAAAAGTTGGCAAAGGGCAAGAACATTGAAAATTAAACTTCCAGCACAAGGCTTTGAATATGTCACAGAAAACTCGCAAGAGTGTGACGAAAACACTGCCTTTGTGCTCACTACACAAAACGAGAAATATCTTCAAGATGCAAAAGAGCATCACGCACACTCTATAATCAATATTCAAGATATCGCACCCCTTTTTGGTATAGATCAAATCAAGATCATTGGAATCACCGGAACAAATGGTAAAACAACTACTGCAAGTGCACTGTATTCTTTTTTGCTTGATCTTGGATACAAAGTTGCTATGCAAGGCACACGTGGCTTTTTTATGAATGACACGGTTGTCGAAGGCAAATCTCTTACCACTCCAAGCGTGCTCAATACCTACAAACATATCTATCAAGCGGTAGACGCAGGATGTGAATTTTTCATTATGGAAGTGAGCTCTCATGCGATTGTACAAAAGCGTATTGAGGGACTCAACTTTGAGCTCAAGATACTAACAAATATCACTCAAGATCACCTCGATTATCATAAGACGATCGAAGAGTATATAGCAGTAAAAAATAGTTTTTTTCAAGATGGGGGAAAGAAGCTTATCAACAAAGATGAGCCAAGAGCCTCTTTTGAGATCAAGAACACTTTTACCTACGGCATTGAAAATCCTGCAACCTATAAGCTCATGGCATATTCACTCAATGAGGCTTCAAGCGGGATTATCCAACACTTTGCACAGATCGTTCCTTTTAGCTCCTCTTTGCATGGATTTTTTAACCTTTATAACCTCATGGCGGCAATCGGGGCGGCACATATACTCACAAAAAAACCACTTGAAGAGATCGTAGACGTGGTAGAGAACTTTGCAGGTGTAAGTGGGCGCATGGAGCAGGTGAGTGAAGTGCCAAATGTAATAGTTGATTTTGCCCATACACCTGATGGGATGCAGCAAGTGCTCAATGCACTTAAAGAAAAAGAGCTTCTTGTTGTCTTTGGGGCAGGGGGAGACAGAGATAGAGCAAAGCGACCACTGATGGGGCGCGTTGCATCTTCTCTTGCCAAAAAAATATATATTACATCCGATAACCCTCGAAATGAAGACCCTCAAAAAATCGTAGATGATATCTTAAGTGGAATAGAGGATAGAAGTAATGTTGTTGTCGAGCTCAATAGAAAAAAAGCGATCGAGATGGCATTAGCAGAACAAGAGGAGCAAGAGGTTGTGGTGATCCTTGGAAAAGGGGATGAAGCATATCAGATCATCTACGATCAAAAATTTCCATTTGATGATAGAGAGGTCGTTCGAGAGCTTTTAAAGATCTAAAAGCTCTTTTTAAAAACGTGCGTTGAACCCAATATATCCGATAGTAACATTCGAAGATCTTCCCTCTTCTTGGGATGTATTCTCTTCGCGCTCATACGATACTCCCTTGTAGGAATACCCGAGTTCAATATCAAAATGCTCTCCAACAGGGATGAACATCCCAGCACCTAAGTTAAAGCTTCCATAATGGACCGTGCTTTGTGTTGTACTGCTTGTTTCCATAAATCCTGCACCAAAACCTGCTTTAAAAAAGGGATTGACATAGATTCCAAGATCAAATGCCTTGACGAGTTCTACATTGAGTCCATATCTTTCTTTGTCTTTTTGTGAGAAGATATTTTTATCTTTATCTACTACATCCACAGAAAATTCTATCGCATATGCCTCACGATTACCATATCCCGCTTTTATACGAAGCATGTTTGCGTTATATGATTCATCCGTTGTGTCAAAAGTTTCACTAAAGTAGCCTACGTTTGAACCTAGATAGATTTTTGCCTCACTATATAAAGAGGTCGTTATAAATAAAAAAAAGAGAAGTTTTTTCAATGGGAATCCTTTAATTTTGCAATTATATCTTAAATATTTAAACTTCTTTTTTAGCTTGAGAATAGCAGTGTAAAATTTTGCTATAATTGCGTAAAAATTTCAAGGATTATTTATGGGAATTCCACAGCCAGCATTTTATATTTTCAAATGTGAGCAATCAGCTCCTCCTGGTATGCCAAAACCATCATGTGTAACACCACAAACTCAAGACCTTTTTCAATACCTCGCACAAGCGATCATGAAAGAGGGAATCATGGGAACAGTGCAACCGATCCGTACATCTTGTATGAACCGCTGTAACGCTGGACCTGTGATGTTAGTTGAGCCTGGTCACACGATGTATGCGGGGCTTACAAAAGAGAAGATCGACCGTATTATCGCTGAGCACATCATTGGTGGTAATGTGGTAGAAGAATATGTGATCGACGCTGAACTCTGGGATGCTCCAATCACTCCAGCCGATATGAAAAAGCAGATGGGAAGATAAATGACAATAGAGATGTTGTATAGCAAAATTCACCGCGCGACTGTGACAGATGCAAACTTAAACTATGTTGGGTCTATTACAATCGATGAAGAGCTTTTAGAAGCCTCAAAGATGCGTGTGGGACAAAAAGTTGAGATCCTGAATATCAACAATGGGGAAAGATTTTCTACTTATATTATCCTCGGAGAACGTGGGAAAAGAGATATCTGCCTCAATGGTGCAGCAGCGAGAAAAGTACACAAGGGCGATAAAGTGATCATCGTTGCGTATGCGACTTACGATGAAAAAGAGCTTGAAAATTATAAGCCAAAAGTTGTTCTTTTAGATGACAATAATGATATAGACGAAATTTTAGAGAGTATCTAAACTATGTTTGGCAACCTTGGTGATATGGGAAAAATGTTTGAAGGGATGCAAGAAAATGCAAAAAAACTTCAAGAAGAACTAGAATCAAAAACTTTTTCTGTAAAAAGTGGCGGAGGGATGATCCATCTTACAGTCAACGGAAAAGGGGAAGCGATCGATCTTGATATTGATGATTCGCTCCTAGAGGATAAAGAGTCTCTGCAGATCCTTCTCATTGGTGCAATGAACGATGCCTATAAAATGGTTGAAGATAACAAACAAAACTCTGCTATGGGGATGTTGGGTGGCTTAGGTGGTATGAATCCATTTGGAGCAAAGTAGATGGTTCGTCTCTGCTTTGCTATATTGCTAAGCTTTATGAGTATCCAAGCTTGCGAGGGTGGGTTTGACTCATGTATCGCAAAAATCAAAGATTCTCACGCCATACAGGGCAATAGACTCTCTATATCACTTCTTAACAATCAAAAGCTTCTTTACTCTCAAACAACTCCAAATCAAAAAATACTTAAACATGATCCTTTTTTATCTCTTTACCTTGTAGAAGAGAAAAATAATTTTAAATATCCATTTGTCATGAATAATCATCTAAGTCTTGGTAATGCAGGGGTCAATGAGAAGTTTGCTATTGAAGGAAAAATTAGAGAACACCAAATAGGACTCAATCAGTTTGCACGTTTTAATGAAGTACTCTTTGCACCAGCTTTGCTTCTGAATAGTTGTTGCTCTTTTGAGGGGATCGTAACCCCTCAAGGGATTATAGAAAAAGCGTACATCCAAAGATTTATTGAATCTTCAGAGAATAGCTATGGGGATATTGGTGTACGCGTGCAAGAGAGAGACAAAAAGGTATACATCATAGCGATCGATCCTTTTTTG
Source organism: Helicobacteraceae bacterium (assembly GCA_021163845.1). Taxonomy (GTDB): domain Bacteria; phylum Campylobacterota; class Campylobacteria; order Campylobacterales; family Sulfurimonadaceae; genus Sulfurimonas. The sequence goes on from JAGGTH010000007.1 coordinate 4,316, forward strand.
GAGAAGAACCCTTTTATGATAGGTGATTGTATTGTAAGCCTTGATGGCAAAAAAGTACAGAGTGCCTCAAAGCTTATGAAAGATATTCTTTTTAGTAAGATAGGAATGACTCATAGAGTTGCGATACTAAGAGATAAGAAACTTATTTATGTGAATATCAAAAGCTATAAAAGATATGGTGGCGGCTATTTAAGTGATACTTTTCTAGAGCAAAAAGGGATCTATTTTGATGAAAATCTTTGTATAAATAAACTCTCTAACGAGGCACAAAGATCTGGTCTCAAACTTCAGGATCAAGTGCTGCAAGTCAATGGTAAAAGAGTTCAAACACAAAAAGAGCTACGTGACTTTGTCTATGGAGACAAAGCAAAAGTAGAGATTCTTTTGCAAAGAGATGGGTTTCAATTCTTTATGAAACTTCAGTAATACAACAGAGGAATATAATGAAAACATACTACTATGTACATACAGGACATCGTATCGGTCTTGATAGATTTCGACGCGCAACGACAATTATTCGCGCACTTGGGGATCTTGATATCACACTTCTTACTTCAGATTTTCGTATTGCACAGGTTTCAAGCGATTTTGGGGTAGACAAAAGTGTGGGAGTGGATGTTGTAAGAAATATACCACAAATTGCGCATAATGGTGATCAGCTCATTTTTGATTCTATGGAAGCAAATCCGATCATGCTTGAAGATATGCGACAGTATTTTTATCCACTCATTCGTGTGAGTGATGACCCAGAGGATAGTAGAGACAACAAAGAATTCTTACTCTCGATGTATCTTAGTGGTGAGGGGATATGCAACGCTTATGTGATCGATGAGAAATATTTTTCTTCAGAGGTTCAAAAAGATATTGAGATCTCTTTTTTCTTTGGAGATGATGACTATGAAAAGGATCTTGAAAAGAATATTGCATTTCTCGAGGGTCTTGAAGTATATCTACAATTAGGTTTTTACTATTTTATAGATTACGAAGATCTGCTCAAAGAAAGATTTCCGAATTACTTTGAGTTTGAAGAATATGATGCAATGATTCAAAGATCCAAGATTCTTATCACTGCTTCTCCTCAAGCTGTCTTAGAATCTTTGGCAACAGGAGGCAAACCGATCTACATCCAAAGAGAAGACTATAGTAGAGATTTTATCCCTCTTTTTGAGTCTTTAAATATACCAATAATATATAATTATAATAAATCAGACTTATCTGTTATTTTAGATACAATAAATAATATTAAATACCACAAGCCTCAAAACAATAGTAACAAAGTAGTCAATTTTATAAAGGAAAGCTTAAATTTATAGTTAATTAAAACTTATTTGGTATATAATGAGCGTTTAAAATTCACACAATAAAGTGAGCAAATATGATAAATGAGAGCCGTAGAGGTTTTATGGGTAAAGCATTTGGTGCTGTTGCAGCAGTTGGTGCAGTAGGCTCATTAGTTGCTATGAAGAGATCTTGGGATCCACTTCCAAGCGTCATGGCAGCGGGTTTTACTACTGTAGATATGAGTAAACTTGAAGAGAATAAGCTAGAGATAGTGAAATGGCAAGGGAAGCCAATTTTTCTTTTAAAGTTTGCTGCAGATATGCCTGCAGTTGAAAAAAGAAGTGTAAAAGTTGGAGAGCATTATTACTCAGTGATGATCGGTCTTTGTACACACTTGGGATGTATTCCTGCATATTCATCTGCAAATAAACAATTTAAATGTGCTTGTCACGGTGGCGAGTTTAATGCTGCGGGTATCCACACTTTTGGTCCTCCTCCACGTCCGCTTGATATTCCACCTTTTGCAATAAAAGATGAAAATACAATTGTTTTAGGTGAGAGTAGTCCAGAATACGAAGCGTTGATTGCTAGTCTTTCAACAGATAACAACATTGCGTAAGGGGAGCTAGATGGCAGAATTTGAAAAAGCTAACTCTATTGGTGAGTGGTTTGACCAGAGACTAAATACAAGTGGTTTTTGGCGTGTAATGATGACGGAATATTGGATTCCTAAAAATATCAATTTTTTGTGGGCAATGGGTGCGCTTTTAGCGATGCTTTTTACTCTTTTACTCGTAACGGGCATCTTCTTACTTATGTATTACAAGCCTGATGTAAATATGGCGTTTGATAGTGTAAATTACACGATTATGCAAGAGGTAGCGTATGGGTGGATCTTTAGAAATATTCATGGTGTTGGTGCATCTGTAGTTTTCTTAGTGATCTACATCCACATGTTTACAGGGATCTATTATGGTTCATACAAGAAGGGTCGTGAGATGATCTGGCTTTCTGGTATGCTTTTATTCGTTCTTTTCTCAGCTGAGGGATTCTCTGGATATATGCTTCCATGGGGACAAATGTCTTATTGGGCTGCGTACGTAATTACTGAGATCTTTGGTGGTATCCCATTTATTGGTGATGAACTTGTGATCTGGATCCGTGGTAACTTTTATGTTGCTGATGCAACACTCACACGTTTCTTTATGCTTCACGTACTCTTGATCCCTTTAGCGATTCTTGGTGCAATTGTATTTCACTTCTATACACTTCGTTTTCCACACGTTAATAACGAAGAGGGTGAGTTCTTTGATTATAAAGAAGAGAGTGAAAAATATTTAGCTGGAAATCAAAAAGAGTCTAAAGTTATCGCTTTTTGGCCTGACTTTTTAAGCAAAGACTTTATGGTTATCTCTATCTTTATGATCTTTTTCTTCTACCTTGTGTTCTATCATAATGCATTTGCGATGGACCCTGTAAACTTTGATAAAGCAGATGGGCTTAAAACTCCAGCACACATCTACCCTGAGTGGTATTTCTTGTGGTCATATGAAGTTTTACGTGGTTTCTTCTTTGATATCGCAGGTATCAGCGGGAAGTCTTTAGGTCTAATTGCATTTGGTTTCGCGCAGATCATCTTTGTTCTTTTACCGTGGTTAGATAAGTCTCCAATGGTAAAACCAGCAAACCAAAGACCTGTATTTAAATACTGGTTCTGGATCTTGATGGCTGACCTTTTTGTACTGACTATTTTTGGTAAACTACCACCAACGGGTATTAATGCATGGGTTGGTTTTTATGCATCAATCTCATTTATAGTGCTATTTTTAGCATTACCGTATTTAACGAAGTTAGAAGCTAAAATGGTAGGGGGTAAATAATGTTTTCATTAATCGTAGGTTTAGTAGTAGCGGTAGTACTACTTGTAGTAAACATTGTTCTCTTAAAAATCTCTTTTGTTCCTAAAGAACTTCGTATTCTCACTATTATTTCGATAATGGTTGGATACGTATATTGGGGATTTGAGCCATTCGCTCACCATGAGATGCACCCACATGTAGCAGAAGCTTCATATGAGTTTGATGGGAAAGGTGATATAGAAGCACTTGAAGCACAAGCTAAAGAGATCGAAGCAAAGGGTGGAGATAGATCTGCTCTTGATACTGAGATCGCACAAACAAAAGAGTTCTGGTCAAATGTTGTAGCTATTTCAGAACTTAGCGGAAATGTAGAAACAGGCTCAGAGCTTGTTGTAGCAAACTGTACAGCATGTCACTCTATTGAGAGTGAAGGTTTCCCTAAGCTTATGGAAGATACAGATGCAGCAGCAGCATATGGTGTCACTCCACCTGATTTGTCTCTTGCTGGGCGTATCTATGACAAGAACTATCTTGCAGCATTTATCATCAATCCTGTAAAAGCGATGCATATTGAGCATAAGTATCCAGTAACAGGAAGTAAAGTATTTCCAATGCCTGGATCTGACTGGATGAGTAATCAAGAGATCGCAGATATGGTGGCTTATTTGCAAGAGGTGGCATCAAAAGTGGATGCACCTACAGTTGCAGATGGTGCAAGTGATTTTGAAATAGCTAAAGCAAAAAATAAAGAAGTTTTTGAAGCGGCATGTGTGCGTTGTCACTCAATGGAATATGCAGGTATTGATGCAAAAACTTCAGCTGAGGCTATGAGAGAGTATATCGGTGCAACACCACCTGATTTGTCACAACACATCAGAAGTCGAGGAGCAGATTATCTTCACAACTTTATCAATGACCCACAAAGAAAGCTTCCTGGAACAGGGATGCCACGTGTTGGTTTAACGCTCGAAGCAGAAAAACAAGTGGTTGATTATATGGAACAGATTGGTGATTCTAAAAAACAAGAGAGAGAAGCTCTTGGACCGATCGTACTTATCTATTTAACTATCCTTGCAGTGTTTGCTCTTCTTTGGAAAAAGCAGATCTGGAAAAAATTACATTAATTCAATCTTAGTCCTCTCTGAGGGCTAAGAACTTCTTTTCACATATTTTTTCATCTTTTTAATTTTCTGCTATAATCAAAAAAATTTGATATGGAGAAATACAATGATAAAAAAATACCTGCTTGGCGCACTTTTCACATCTTCTGCACTTTTTGCACAATGTAGTTTTGATTCACAAGATATTAAAGTTGGCTGGACTGCTTTTAAAACCTATGAAAAAATAGGGGTTGGTGGAAGTTTTGATAAGGTGGCATTAACATCGTCTTCTGCTTCAAGCCTTACCAAAGCACTTGAGGGCACATCTGTAGAGATCGATACAGCCTCTGTGAATTCAAATCATAAAGATCGTGATGCGACACTAGTAAAATCTTTTTTTGAAGTACAAAATACATCCTCGATCAAAGCAAAAATTCTCTCAGTTTCAGAAAAAAAATTGGATGTACTAATAGAGATGAATGGTGTAAAACGCACGATTCCATTTAAATATACAAAGACTCAAGGAGAGCTTAAAGCTGAGGGTGTGATAGATCTTAATGATTTTCATATGCTTTTGGCTTTAGGTGCTATTAATAAAGCGTGCTACGATCTTCACGCAGGTAAAACGTGGCAAGATGTGTCACTTTCTTTTACGCTTCAACTCGACAAAGCGTGTCGTTGATCTTCCAAGTCTTGTGTATAAAATCTTTTTATTACACAAGGCTTACAATCTTCATTTTATTTACAAAAGATATAATTCGTGCACAAAAAGACTATAAGAGGATAAGTGATGCTAATTGATAGCTATGACAGAGTTGTGGATTACCTTCGTGTCTCCGTGACAGAGCGATGCAACTTTAGATGTCAATATTGTATGCCAGAAAAGCCATTTTCATGGGTTCCAAAAGAAAATTTACTCTCTTTTGAAGAGCTTTTTGAGTTTATCAAAATAGCGATTGATGAGGGTGTAAAAAAGATACGTATAACAGGGGGAGAGCCACTTTTACGTGAAGACCTTGATGCTTTTATCAAAATGATCTACGATTACAAAAACGATATTGACCTTTCTATGACAACCAATGCTTACCTCCTCAAAGGGGTGGCACAACGACTCAAAGATGCAGGGTTAAAGCGTATCAATGTGAGTATCGATTCGCTCAATCCCGAGGTTGCTCAAGCAATAGCAGGAAAAGATGTACTTAAAAATGTGCTTGAAGGGGTAGAAGAAGCGCTTAAAGTAGGTCTCAAAGTAAAAGTTAATATGGTTCCAATGAAGGGGATGAACGAAGCTGAGATTCTTGATGTACTCGAATATTCTAAAAAGCGAGGCATGGATATTCGCTTTATAGAGTATATGGAAAATGCCCATGCAAAAGCTGATATAAGCGGAATGAAGTCAGATGAACTACTTTCTCTTTTAAAAGAGCACTATAACTTTGAAGATGAGGGTTTTGATGGGGCTTCACCGTCGCATTATTACCGCATGGATGATGGATATCGCTTTGGGATCATAGAGCCATATGAGGATGATTTTTGTAAAAAATGTAACCGTATCCGCCTAACAGCTGAGGGGTATCTGATTCCATGTTTATATTTTGATGAGGCGATGAGTATTGCTGAGTCCATCAAACGTGGAGATATCAAAGGTGCGGCGTTAGTGCTCAAAGAAGTGGTACGAACCAAGCCTGAGAAAAATCGTTGGGGCGGAGAAGATGGTGAGCTCTCTAGCCGAGCTTTTTATGAAACAGGTGGTTGAGAATGCTCTATTTAGTTGAGCATTTTTTCTCGATTCAGGGGGAGGGGAAATATATAGGAACCCCCTCTGTCTTTTTTCGCTTTGGTGGCTGCAATATGCGTTGTGAGGGATTTGGATGTAGTGAGATCGCTGATGATGGCACAAAGGTGATCGGATGTGATACTGTTTATGCGGTCAATAAAGAGCACTTTTCAAAACATTGGGTAAGTATAGAGAATGCAGATAGTCTTTTGGCTGTAATGGATCTTTATGAGCTTCCTTTGGATGTAGATGTGGTACTCACAGGTGGAGAGCCTCTCATCTATGCAAATGACCCGATCTTTATAGAGTTTTTAGAAAGGCTCACAGAGTCAGGACATCAGATCACTTTTGAGACAAATGGATCTTTGGATGTAGACTTTGAGAGATATCCTGTGTATAAAAAGTGTGTTTTTGCACTTTCTGTAAAGCTTTCAAATTCCGCTGAGCCACTTCATAAACGTGTACGAGAAGATGTTATCTTTTCACTTTCACAAAATGCAAAAGATGCTTTTTTTAAGTTTAGCATTGATGCAGAATCAATTGATCTGGGGCTCGAAGATGAGATAGAGAGTATCTTAGAACACGCTCCAAAGACAAAAGTATATTGTATGCCTGTGGGTGCCAACAGGGCTGATATCGAGCGAAATAGCGAGCCACTTATAGAGTTTTGTAAGGCAAAGGGGTATAATTTTAGTGATAGACTTCATATTCGAATATGGGATGCAAACAAAGGTGTATAGATGATTATTCGTAAACTTTTTAAATTTGAAAATGCGCATATAGTGCGTGGTTGTTCAAGTGTGAAATGTCGTAGCTCTGTACATGGGCATTCTTATAAAGTGGAACTTTTGTTTGCATCCAACTTTTTAGATCATGGACAGATGGTGTATGATTTTGGGCTAATGAAACAAAACATGAAAGCGCTTATTGAAAGTTTTGATCACGCTATAGCTTTATGGAGTGGTGATGATGAGGCTTATAGAGATGATATGAAAAAACATTCCCAGCGTTGGGTAGAGCTGCCAGTTTCCCCCTCAGCCGAGCAGTTTGCGCGGGTAATTTTCATTTTAATAGATAAACTCTTAAATCTCACAAGCACAGTCAATGGAGAAAAAGAGGTAAAGCTTCAAAGTGTTATCGTGCATGAGACCGACACAGGCTATGCTCAAGCATTTTATGAAGACGCCTACTCTGAGCAGATGGGCGTGATAGATCTTGAAGAGATCGTTTTTTCAGACGCAGTACGCCAAGATTGGGCACAGAATGAACTCTTTGAAAAGATCAAAAAGGGTGAACGCTTCGTCAACCCGCAGAGTGTATAGAACTATTCGTTCACTAACTTCAAAGGCTCGTCTGTATAAAATCCAAAACGTGTAGGGATCACCTTTACACACATCCCAAGATCTAAAGCCTCACAACTCTCATCTACCATGATAAAGGCATTTGATTTTGCTAGTGGTGAGACCATCCCTGGGGCAAATTTTTGGCACACTTCAAAACTTGAACCATCAAAATAACCTGGCAATAAAGAGCGTCTTCCAGCTTTGAGTTTGTACTCACTTTTCATTTTTGTCTCAATGGCGCTGAGGTATTTCTCTTTTGAACCAGAGAGGGCTAAAATAATGCTTTGGGCAAAAAGCTCAAAATTCAATGCTGCTGCTAGTGGGTTCCCTGGGAGATTGAGTACATAAGTTTTTCCGATACGTCCAAAGCTTGTAGGTTTTCCAGGCTTGATCTCTATCTTGTCAAAAATATTCTCATAGTCAAAGGCATCAAAAGCCTCTTTAGTAAAGTCAGCATCGCCTACACTCACACCACCTGAGGTGATGATGAGGTCACTATCAAGAGCGCTTGAAATATGTGTTTGAATATCTTCGAGCGAATCGTGAGCTGTTCCTATAAAATCAACCTCACATCCAAGCTCTTGCGCTCTGGCAATAAAGGTAGGTGTATTGGTGTTATAGAGTTGATACTCTGTTACTTGTTCAAAGTGCATCTTTAGCTCATTCCCCGAAGCAAAAAGCGCGATGCGCGGCTTTTTGTAGACTTTGATATGGGAGATCCCTTGAGAAGCGAGTAAAGTTATATGATGCGCTGCGAGCTTTTGCCCTTTGGATAAAAGTGACTCATCTTTAGTGATATCTTCACCAGCTCTTCGGATGTGGCGTGATGCTTGAAGATCTTGTGGCAATACGACACCCTCCTTGCATTCGGATGTGTCCTCCACAGGTACAATACACTCACACCCATCAGGGATGCGCGCCCCCGTCATGATCTTGACAGCGTAGCCCTCTGTGAGCTTTTTTTGAGAATTATCCCCTGCAAAAATAGTGTGTTCCACCTTGACACACTCTCCTGTATCGGCGAGTTTTACAGCATAGCCATCCATCGCAGAGTTGTCATAAGGTGGGAGATCGTGTGTTGCGATGATATCTTCGGCTAAAATAGATCCCAGAGCCTCTTCTAAAGGGAGAATTTTAAGAGATTTTGTTTTGATGTTTGTATAAATTAGACTCAGTGCTTCTTCAACTTTTACAGCCATATTTGCCCCATAATTATTAAAAATATAGTAAACTTCCATTATGAATGAAATGTATGCGATGGGTATTGTAACACACAACATAGGTGTTATGGGTATGTTGGCGGTGATTTTGATTAATTTTTTGATGCTTGTAGGCGCGCAAGATATTCGTAGATATGCGAAGCGTATGCGTATCTTTATGCCTATTGGCGCGGGGCTTATTGCGACTATTCTTTTTACGGGTGCTGTGATGATGGCGGCAAAACATCTGAGCTTTTCTTTTGAGAATATTGTGATGATAGTATTTGGAATACTCCTTATTATTTTAGAAGCAAAGCGCTATAAAAAGCTCAAGTATATCAATATGAATGAGCCAAATCCGCTTGAGCGATACAAAGCAATCGCTTATAAAATACTCTCTATAGAGTTCTTTGGCTCCTTGCTTATCACTGTTTGGATGTTTATGTGATCTACATTTTAGAGGAAAAAGCGGGCGCGCCAACACTGAAAATTGATGGTGAGAACTTCAAATATCTCATCAAAGTGCGTCGCCATAAAGAGGGTGACATCCTCACATTTCGCTCTTATGAGAAGATAGAGGTAAAGCATAGCTATAAGATCGTAGAGATCCAAAATAGATCCCTACACTTAGAGCTTGTATCTTCGGATGTAGAGTTTGTCGCATCCCAAAAGCAACTCCATATCGGTTGGTGTATCATCGATGCCAAGTCAATCGAGAAAGTGCTCCCATCTTTGTGTGAAATAGGGGTGGCTAAGATCACCTTCATCTCTTGTGAACGTAGTCAAAAAAACTTCAAGCTTGATCTTAACCGTTTCGAGAGAATCCTCATAAGCTCGATGCAACAGTGTGGACGTACAAGTTTTATAGAATTCACTACATCTAAAGATCTCAAAAGCTTTTTAAAAGAAAATCCAGATGCAAAAGTGTTTGACTTTTGTGAACAAACATTAGAAGAGACCCAAGAGATAAACACGGTAGTGATCGGATGTGAGGGTGGATTTAGCCAAAGTGAAAAAGCACTCGTAGAGGAAAAAAACAGATTTCGTCTTGATACACCTATGGTGCTTCGAAGTGAGAGCGCAGTGCTCGCTGTTGCATCAAAGATATTACTTTAATTGTAAATACAAAAAACTTTAGGTATAATTGCAGTTCTAAAATATCCGCCCCCATACGGATGTAAAAAATATATCGCATCTCGTACTTTTGACGAGGGCAAACAAGGCAAAATAATGAAAAAAGAACTTCACCCAACTTTAGTTACTTGTACTGTTACATGTGCATGTGGAAACACTTTTGAGACAAAAAGTCAAAAAGAGACTATGGACATTGATATCTGTAATGAGTGTCACCCATTTTTCACTGGTAGTGAGAGAATGGTAGATACTGCTGGACGTATTGACAAGTTCAAAAAACGTTACAATATGAACTAAGGTTAGCCTCTTTGCTAACACTTGTTCCAACTCCGATTGGAAATATCGGTGATATATCTCTAAGAGCTATGGATGCTCTTAGAGATGCTGAGATCCTTCTTTGTGAAGACACCCGCGTTACAAAAAAACTTCTTCATATTTTAAACGAACGTTACGATATCCAACCACAACAGACCCAAGATTTTATTTCTCTGCACTCTCATAATGAAAATGATTTTATCCAAAAACTCACACCTGATTTTTTTGCTAAGAACATTGTCTATGTAAGTGATGCCGGAATGCCAGGTATTAGCGATCCTGGACAATCTTTGGTACGCTACTGCATTGATAATAATGTAGCATATGATGTATTACCAGGAGCAAATGCAGTTTTAACCGCCTTTGTGGCAAGTGGCTTTGTAGAAACACAGATGCTTTTTTTTGGTTTTTTAGATCACAAAGGTACTTCGCGTCAAGCGGGTCTACAAAAAGCACTCTATAGTGGCTATACGACTATCCTTTACGAATCTCCACACCGCTTAGAAAAGCTTTTAGAAGAGATAACTATTCTTGAGCCAAAAAGAGAGCTTTTTATGGCAAAAGAGCTTACGAAAAAGTTTCAGCGTTATGTACATGGTACATCCCAAGAGATCCTTGCAAAGCTAGATACAAATTATAGGGGTGAGTGGGTCGTGGTGATCAAAGCTGCAGAGGCACAAAATGAGAGTGCCATCTCACAGCAAGATATCTTAGCACTTGATCTGCCTACAAAAGTGCAGGCAAAGCTGATCAGTAAGATTACAGGCGAGAATACAAAAGAGTGCTATAAGCGCCTTTTGGCGCTTTAAGTTTTAAACACTTCAAGTTTTGTATTGAGGCTATTTGTCAGATCACTTAAGTGTTCGACTGCTGCTGCTATCTCTTCAACACTTCGAGCGTTTGTAGCAGAGAACTTGTTGATCTCCTCAACACTACTTACAATAAGTTTGACACCTTTGCCTGTCTTGTCAAAATCCTGTACTGTCTTGTCACTTGAAGATACCGTAGCATTTACGAGTACTACAGTAGTATTGATCTTATCCTCTACAACACTAGCAAGCTTTTGAATCTCTTCTGAGTTCGAGCTAATTTGTGTTGATACGGTATCGATTGACTGCACAAGAATACTAATAGTCGCATCTATCTCTGCTAATGTTTTTTGTGTTCTCTCTGCGAGTTTTCTTACTTCATCAGCAACAACGGCAAAGCCACGACCGTGTTCCCCTGCACGCGCAGCTTCGATAGCTGCATTGAGTGCGAGTAAGTTAGTCTGGTCTGCTATATCAGAGATAATATCGAGTACCGTTTTTACCTCTTGTGCATCTCTAGATAAGGACTCCATACTATGAGAAAGTTCCACTTCGGCTTGTGCATTGTCTTGAACTTTGGATGTCAAAGAGATAATAATATCCCTCGCTGCCTCTAAGTTGTCATTGGCTTTAACGATATCATCTTTACTATGTTTTGCATTTGTGATTGCCCCTGTGATCTCTGTTTCAATCTCTTTTGATTGCATCGTTGCATTGTTCACTATAGATACAGAGTTTTCAACATTCTTACCGACACTCATAGCAGTTGTAGAGAGTTCGTGTGAGATAGAAGCATTTTCACTTGCAGAGGTTTTTGCATCATTGAGTACATCACTCATTGCATCTAAGAACTTGTTGAAGTTTTGTGCAAGCTTACCTATCTCATCATTTGAATCGTTATTGCATCTTATTGTAAGGTCGTTTGTAGCAACCGATTTGCTCATAATACTTTCTAGTTTTGAGACTTTTTCAAATATAAGCTTTTTAAGAAGTATAAAGACCAATACCTGCATAACAAAGATCAAAAGTACAATGAACCCTATCGATTGGTAAACAAGTGCTTTTGCAGTGTCTATCGTGTTGTTCACACTCTGGATATTTTCTGCTACCAAGAAGATACCGAGTTTCTCACCCTTATAGTTGAGTACATCTTCAAATGTATAGTAGTACTTCGAGCTGATGAAATAACCATCTTGTTTTAGGCGCTTCATATCTATCCCTTGAGCATCGCTAAGAAAATCCTCTTGAATAAACTTTTGAGATACTTTATAGTTGGCTACACTTGGTGCATCCTTTGCTTTTGTAGCAATTGAGAGTAAAGAGTCATCCATTAAAAACAGAAAGTTCTTTTCATTTTTATCAAAGCTTTTTGCTACCGAGTTGAGCCCTTGGATAAACTCTAAAGAACCGATATACGTTTCATCTTTAAAGATTGGAGCAATACCTCGTAAAACCAAACCACTACGACCTGCTTCAAAAGAGACAAATGGTTTCTTTGTTTCTTTTATATGTAAAAGAGTATCTCTAAATGCACTAAGATCATCGCCAAATTTCTTAGGTGCCCAGCCACGTACAAATGACTTTGTGTCTTTTGTGTGTATATGTACTTGTATGTTTTTGTACTTTGTGTTGTCTTTAAAGTTTTTACCAACATCGCTTAATATCTCTATTGCTAAGTTTCGGTCATTATTCTCGAGCGCAGCAGGAATATTTTTGTTGTTTGCTATGGATATGGCGTTACTGAGTCCAATATCTTCTTTTGATTGAATTCCCGATTCTAAGAGCTTTAAAAGCTCAGTCTTCTTTTTTGCCAATACATCATCTTCTATATCAGATGCTTTTGAGAGTAAAAAAATACTCGAGACTACCGTTAAAAGTATCCCTATGAGAGAGGAATATATAAAAGCCTTTAAACTTATCGACATGTTATTCATATGAGAGGTCCTTATCACAATTGATTGTTTAGTGTATCATTTTTAAATAGTAAAAAAAATGAAATAAGGATGTAATGTTGAAAAAAAGCGTGATTTGTGTTACATCACTTTAAGAATAAGAGCTATATTGCTTTTTTGAATGAAAATCAATTAAAGAAGCGACGAAATCACTTTTTTTCGCTAAAATACTTTCTATGTTAATTTATGCTAAACAACCAATCTATTATATTATCAACAAGTACCCACAAAAGATAAAAACTTTGTACCTTGCAAAAGAGCTCGAGAAAAAAGAATACTCACGTCTTATGAAAATGGGATTTGAGATCAAGAGAATCCCCTCAGATGCAGCAGGAAAAATGTGTAAGAACGCTTCACATCAAGGCTTTTTAGCGGAGGTGGATGAATATGAACTTCACCCTTTTTTAAGTTTTTTGCAAAAAGATTTTGTCTTAGTACTTTCTAACCTTACGGATGTAGGAAATATCGGTGCAATTGTGCGAAGTGCTTACGCTTTAGGGGTGGATGCAATTGTCGCGTGTGGTGTCAAAAGCCTCCCGATTGAGCCGATACTGCGTACGAGTACAGGAGCACTTTTTGATATGCCTTTTGCAATAGAACACAATATTCATAATGTTCTTAATGATCTTAAAACCTCTGGGTTTACGATCTATGGAGCTGACATGGGTGGTACTGATATCCGCGATGTGGATGTAGCGCAAAAACGTGTGTTAGTGCTTGGAAGTGAGGGGGAAGGACTTACCTCTCGTGTAAGTAGCAAGCTTGATAAAGTTGTCAGCATAAAAATGTCACATCAGTTTGACTCTTTAAACGTAAGTGTCGCTGGTGCTATTTTGATGGATAGGATGAGAAAATGAGCGAAGGTTTTGAAAAGTTAAAAAATATAGGTGCGCAAAAAATACATGAAAAAACGCACATAGCAAAACATCATGTACAAGCTCTTTTACATGAGAGCTTCGATGAAATGACAAAAGTACAGTTTATAGGCTTTATATCTATTTTAGAAAGAGAATACAATATCAAGCTTCAAGATCTAAAAGAGATAGGTCTACAACATTTTCAATCACTCAAAGCTTTGCATGAAGAGGAAAATCAGGTCTTTGTTGCACCAAAAAAGAAAAAAAGTAATACAGCGATCTATATTATCTTGAGTCTTTTGCTTTTTGCAGCCGCTATCATCTATAACAATAGTAATAAAACTCAGTCTCTTAAAGAACAAAATGCGACATTTGAAAAGCTAGAAAATACTAAAGAGTTGCAAAATGAAGAACTTATCCAAGAGGAGGATCTCAATAGTTCAAGCCCGCTTATGGAGCAAGAAGATTCAAATATATCCAAAGAGCCAATAGAGATTCTAGAAGAACTGCCTGTAGTAGAAAAATCTTTAAAGATTATTCCAAATGCGAAACTCTGGCTTGGCTATATCAATCCAGATACACATCAAAAATATCAAAAACTTATAAATGATTCTTTTGAGCTTGATGCTCAGAAAGATTGGCTTTTGCACTTAGGACATGGAGATGTAACGATCATTTTGCATGGGGAAGAGATGGTGTATAAAAATGCTAATAATATGAGATTTTTATATCAAGATGCTATGTTGAAAGAGATCACCTTAAGCGAATTTAAACGTCTCAATAGAGGCGATACATGGTAAAAAAGAGTTTCTTTCTTTTTTTCTTTCTTTTCTCATTTGTGTTAGTTGCACAAACTATGGAAAAGCAAACCCTCAAAGAAGATATGCTTACTAAAAAAATAAAAACTCTTCTTGATCCAAAGGTGTATAAAGAAAATAGAGCTTTTATAGAGATTATATTCTCTCCAAAAAAAGATTTTTATCGTTCTGAGAGAGTGGATGTAGTCAAAGTGGCACAAACGCTTAAAGATAATGGACTTTTGAATCTTTTTTTTGTAAAACCGCAAGAGTTGACGCTTGATTTTAAGACAAGTGGTGCACCGCTTTTTTTCGTAAAAATCATGGGTGACTCTCTTAGAAATATGGGATATTATCGTTATGTCACCAAAGAATCGACACTCAATGAGTCCGAATTCGTTTGGACGATCACCTTAACATCCGAATACGCTACAGATCCTTTGATTCTTCAAAAAGAGTTGCAAAAAAATGGTTGTGATATCATTGATATCCAGAGAGAATCTTCTGTACATTGGACCTATACAGTAGATATGCGTGATGCGAATCTAGATATCGAGCGTTTGGATCAAGATAAAGAGTTTCAACTCAAACGTTCACTCTATGCGCATTGGCTTGATGTATCTGCTGTGCAAAAGTTGAAAATAAAAAGTTCATCACGTAATAATTGGTATCCTTATATCGCTTATTATGATCGTTCTATGCATCTTTTAGAAGTGATCAAAAAAGATAAAAAAGTACGTACCTTATACCTCGAAATCCCAAGATATGCGAAATATATAAAAATATCCGATCTCTACACACTTAAAAATATTCGAGATGAGCTCGTCTTGATACCAACTGCCACAAGATAGTTATCAAAAAGTTGATATTTTTTGCTAAAATGTCATCAATGTTTTTAGGGCAGTATATTATGTACCCAGTTAGGATATGAAATGTTTGATGAAATAGAGTTTGATAGAATAAAAAAACTTCCAAAGTATGTCTTTGCTGAAGTAAATGAATTAAAGATGCAAGAGCGTAGAGCTGGCGCAGATGTTATCGATTTTTCGATGGGAAATCCAGATGGTGACACACCTGAACATATTCGCGAAAAACTTATTGAATCGGCCCAAAAAACCAAAACACACGGATACTCTACATCCAAGGGGATCCCAAAACTTTTAATGGCGATCGCTGATTGGTATAAGACGCGTTATGATTGTGAACTTGATCCGATGACAGAGTGTGTAGCGACGATGGGTTCCAAAGAGGGATATGCGCATTTAACTTATGCGATCACAAACCCTGGGGATGTAGCGATCGTTCCAGATCCAACCTACCCGATCCATGAGTACTCTTTCCGTCTTGCAGGTGGAAATGTGATGAAATTTGGCATTGAGTTTGATGAGCACTATAGACTCAATGAAGACAAATTCTTTGAAGATCTTGTACGCACATTCAAAGAGAGTTCACCAAGACCAAAGTATGTGCTTGTGAACTTTCCACACAACCCATCTACAGCGACAGTAACACAAGAGTTTTATGTGCGTCTTGTGGCATTAGCAAAAGAGCTTCGTTTTTATGTGATCTCTGATATTGCGTATGGAGATATTACCTTCCGTGGGTATAAAACACCATCGATTATGAGTGTTCCAGGGGCAAAAGATGTAGCGGTTGAGTCGTTTACTCTCTCAAAAAGCTACAACATGGCAGGATGGCGTGTAGGATTTTTTGTAGGAAATAAAAAGCTTATCGGAGCACTTCAAAAGATCAAGTCGTGGCTTGACTATGGGATGTTTACACCGATCCAAGTGGCTGCAACTGTAGCACTTAATGGAGATCAGCAGTGTGTGCGTGATATCACAGCAAAATATGAGCACCGCCAAGATATCCTTATCGATGCTTTTAATAGAGCTGGCTGGCCGATGCAACACAATGAAGCAAGTATGTTCGTATGGGCGAAGATCCCTGAATCTGCAGCACATTTAGGCTCTTTAGAATTTTCTAAAAAGCTTCTTGTTGAGGCAGGTGTGGCAGTAGCTCCAGGTATTGGCTTTGGTGAATATGGTGAGGGTTGGGTGCGCATCGCGCTCATCGAGAATGATAATAGAATCCGCCAAGCGGCAAGAAATATAAAAGAGTTTTTAAAACAATTTGAAAAGTAGGACAAAGTATGATAAAAGTAGGAATTATAGGCGTTGGGACAGTTGGAGTAAGTGTAGCACAAATTTTAAGGGACAATGCTGATGTAATTTCTGCTCGTGCTGGAGTTGATATTATCGTAAAAAGTGGGGTGGTAAAAAACCTTGATAAAAAAAGAGATGTAGATATTCTCTTAACAGACAACGTCAATGCGATTCTTGATGATGATGAGATCGATGTTGTTGTAGAGCTCATGGGTGGCGTAGATGAAGCCTATGAAGTGGTAAAAAAAGCACTTCGTAACGGCAAAGCTGTTGTCACGGCAAACAAAGCACTTTTAGCGTACCATAGATATGAGCTTCAAGATATTGCCAAAGATATCGCTTTTGAATATGAAGCGAGTGTGGCGGCTGGTATCCCTATCATCAATGCTCTTCGTGATGGACTCTCAGCAAATCATATCGAATCGATCATGGGGATCATGAACGGTACAAGCAACTATATGATGACTGAGATGTTTGAAAATGGTGTGGACTATGACACAATTCTCAAACGTGCACAAGAGTTAGGCTACGCTGAAGCGGATCCTACCTTTGATGTTGGTGGCTATGATGCAGCGCACAAGCTTCTCATCCTTGCTTCTATCGCGTATGGGATCGATGCAAAACCTGAAGATATCCTTATAGAGGGGATCGAGAATGTATCCAATGAAGATGTCTCTTTTGCAAAAGAGTTTGGTTATGCGATCAAACTTTTAGGGATCGCGAAAAAAGATAAAAATGAAGTGGAGTTACGTGTACACGCTTCGATGATCTCTCAAGATGAGATGATAGCAAAGATCGATGGTGTGATGAACGGTATCTCTGTTGTGGGTGACAAAGTAGGGGAGACGCTTTACTATGGACCAGGTGCAGGTGGAGATGCAACAGCATCGGCTGTGGTTGCAAACATTATAGATATTGCACGTAGTGGTAAAAGTAAACCGATGCTTGGATTTGATCGACCGATGGAGGGCAAGCTCACGCTTAAACCAATCGATAAGATCGAGTCAAAATACTATCTACGTATCAATGTTTCAGATAAAGCGGGAGTTCTTGCACGTATTACTCGTCTTTTTGAAGAGAACTTTATCTCTATTGAGACAATGTTGCAACGCCCAGCACAAAACACTTCGGCAAATCTTTTGATCTCTACACATATGGCAGTAGAAAAAGATATCCAAAAGCTTATCAAAGATATCGCAACACTTGATTTTGTGAATTCAAAACCTGTGATGATTAGGATAGTATAAACATACTATCCCCTCCTCTTTTTTCTTTTTTTTCTTATATTATTATCCCTTTTAAGTATAATGCTCCAAAAAGGAGTGCTTATGAAGTTTGTTACTTTAGTTGTTATTATCCCCTCACAAGATGAAGATAGGTTCAAAAAAGCCGCAAAAGAAGCAGGTGCAAGTGGTGCTACTGTAATTCAAGCAAAAGGAAGTGGAGTAGAAGAGAAAAAGAGTTTTTTTTCCCTCACATTTGAGGGCAACCATACTGTGTTACTCTATATTTTAGAAGAGAATATGTCACGCTCTATTTTGAGAGCTCTCAAAGCTTTAATAGAAGAGGAACAGGGTGATGGACTTGCTTTTACAATGCCAATTTCCAGTATAGTTGGACTAGATAAATCACTACTCAGCAAATTTGAGAAAAACATTGAAGATGAGGAGATACTCTAATGGAGAAGAAAGTTTTAGTTGAAGATCTGATGAAAACTAATGTAACGACGATCAAAGCACACGCAACACTCAAAGAGGCATTGCAACTGATGAAGCAAAAAGGTATCAAGTCTCTTGTCGTTGAGAAACATTCTCCCAGTGATGCCTATGGGATCATTACAAATTCTCAAATATTGCGAAGTGTTTTGGCTGAAGATGGTGATATTGAGCTTTTAAATGTGTTTGATATTTATCAAAAGCCTGCTTTTTTTGTTTCGGCAAAAATTGATGTGAAGTATGCAGCAAAAACGATGCTGACACATAATATTAAAAGGGTAGTGGTGACTGATAATAATGAGCTAAAAGGTGTTTTGAGTATCACAGATCTGAGTGATTATCTTCTTGCAATGGTAGAATAGAATTTAGATGTATGAGATAGTAAAGCAACTACGAGATGCGCTCAAAGAGTCGGTGTATAATATTCTGCCGATCCTTCTAATTATTGCAGGGTTTCAGCTTCTTGTTTTTCAAAGTGTACCTGATGAGTTTTTCTCTATCGCCTTTGGCTTTGCTATTGTTATTGTTGGGGTGGCATTTTTTCTTGTAGGATTAGAGCTTGGGGTATTTCCTCTTGGAAACTCCCTTTCTAATGAGTTTTTAGAAAAGCGATCTATGTTGCTTTTTACCCTCTTTGGTTTTGCTATAGGTTTTTCTGCTTCTATTGCCGAGCCTGCTATTATCGCTGTGGCGATGCAAGCCCAAGAGATCACCGCGGGTGCGATAGATGCGCTCACTTTGCGCCTACTTATTGCTACATCCGTAGGTGCGATTACTGCTTTTGGGGTATTGCGCGCACTCTTTGGGTGGTCGGTATCAAAGATCATTATAGGTGGTTATATCCTTGTTCTTGCTATTACAGCGATGACCCCTCCTCAAATCATTGGGCTTGCGTATGACTCGGGTGGGGTGGCGACAAATGTTGCGACGGTTCCGCTCATTGTAGCTATTGGGATTGGGATGGCCTCTTCGCTGAGTGGACGAAGTGTTCTCAAAGATGGTTTTGGCTTTGTAGCTTTTGCTGCCATCACCCCAATGATAAGCATTCAGCTCTATGGTATATTTGCCTTGGGTGATGATTTTGGGATGGGTGAAATGGCACTCGAAGCAAATGTAGAGAAGGTAAAAACAATAGCAGATTATACTTTTATGAGTGTACTCGCTGGGATATTTGAGACCTTTACAAATATTGTCCCTATCTTAGTGACTATTTTTGTGTTTCAGTATCTCGTATTACGTAAACACTTGCCAAATTTAGGGCGAGTGATCGTGGGATTTATTTTTTTGGTCATAGGTTTGTATGGTTTTATCATCGGGATCAAGCTTGGGCTCTTTCCTATTGGGGAATCGATAGCAAGTAACTTAGTTGAGATGAATAGCCATTTTTTTATCTATCTCTTTGCTTTTTTGATAGGCTTTGGAACAACGATGGCAGAGCCTGCACTCGTGGCGGTTATCAAACAAGCTGATAGATACTCAGAGCTAAGTCTTAATATTACCCTTATTCGTATTCTTGTCGCCCTTGGCGTGGGATGTGGGATCTTACTTGGAACCTATAAAATTGTGCATGGGCTTGATATTTGGGTGCTTATCACCTCTTTGTATGCGCTAGTTGTATTGCTCACATTCTTCTCACCCAAAGAGATGCACGCTTTTGCGTTTGATCTTGGGGGTGTTACTACATCCGAGATCACTGTACCACTTGTGACCGCTTTTGGAATCTATCTGGCTACAAACATTCCAGGGCGTGATATTTTGATGGATGGTTTTGGGCTTATTGCTTTTGCTTCGGTCTTTCCTATGATCACTGTACTCTCATACAGTATCGTAGCAAAGAGATTTACTAAGTAAAGCTTAGACCTTGAGGATCAAGACATTTTCTCTTGAACTCTCAAGGACATCAAAAGCGTAGAAACTCACTTTCCCTGTCGTATGAAGTGCTAAGAGATCGTGAGAGATATCTTCGGTCTCCTCATCAAAGAGTTTTGGATTGAGTGAGCTTTTGCGCACTTTTGAGGAGATTGTGATCCCCTCTGGAATATTGAGGGTTTCGATAAACTCTTCGAGATTTTTTTCACTTTGCTCTTTCATCACAGACATATACTCTATTGTATCCTCATCATTAAAACCGTAGCTATTAAGACGTGTTTCAAAAGGGATCGTATAAAAATGAACAAGTGTAAGATGCACATTTTCAAAGAGCCTTGCTATGCTCAAAATCGCTTCTGCTGAATGTGTAGAGAGATCTGTTGGAAGTAAAATATTTTTGGTGAGAATTTCACTCTCTTTTTTGAGCACCAATACAGGGATGTTCGCACTTCGTACAATATGTTTTGTGTGTGAACCCATATAGATATCATTAAATCTGTAAGTCTCTCCACTTTTACCAATGATAATAATTTTGGATTGAAGAATATCTGCTACTTTTGCGATCTCCTCTTTTGTGTCTCCCTCAATACAGTGAAAATGCTCTGCATCAAAGTCCTTAAAAGTTAAGCGTAACTTTTCTAAACTGTGGGCTTTGATGTAGCCCAGATCTTTTTTTGGTGAAAAAAAAGAGTTCTCTACAATGTGCACTACATCCGTAACTCCTCCAAGTTTTTGTGTGAATTCCAACACCCTTTGTAAAACTACAAAACTCTCTTTGGAAAAATCTATCGCTACGAGTGATTTAAATTGTTTCATTTTTATATCCCATCTGAATTTCTTAACTTTAGCATAGAGTGGATTAACAAATGTGTAATTGAGTTCTCTTTGGTATAATTTTTAAAAAATAAGGTCTTTGATCATGAAAATACTCATCACAGGTGCGAGTAGTGGACTTGGTGCAGAGTTTGCACGCCAGTATGCTACAAAAGAGAATCATCTTATTTTACTTGCAAGACGCCAAGAAAAACTCCAAAGTTTAGCAGATGAACTTGCCTCGGATGTGGCAAGTATCACCTTGATAGTTTCGGATGTCAGAGATTTTAAAACACTTCAAGAGAAAATAAATCCACTTGAAGATATCGATATGGTGATCCTCAATGCTGGAATCTCTTTGGGCCACTCTGGGGAGATGCCAACGATTGAGCAGTTTACCGAGCTTTATGATGTCAATGTGCTAGCAAACCATGCGATCTTAGAAGTACTCTTGCCAAAGATGAAACAGCGCCAAAGTGGCACAGTTGTTTTTATCTCTTCACTTGCCTCACTCTTTTCTATGCCAAGCTCTAAGGTTTATAGCTCTTCTAAGCGTGCGCTCAATGCTTATGCTGAAGGTGTACGCTATAAATATGCACCCCATGGCATCGAGGTACTCACCCTCTTACCTGGATTTATCAAGAGTGAACTTACCGATAAAAATGATTTTAAAATGCCGTTTTTTTTGGAGACAAAAGAGGGAGTTTCGCGGATGAAAAAAGCGATTGAGAGAAAAAAGGTTTTTTATCCTTTTCCTCGTCGCTTTTATTATTTGATCTTACTTTTTCGTTTTTTGCCCCATCGCTTACGCCAAGCGATCATCGGCAAACTTTATTAAAGAGCGAGAGCAAAGATAAGACCCTCTCTGTAGATATAAAGACGTTTTTTCTTCTCTCCTTTTGTCGCTTTTGCAAAATCATTGAGTGATTTTATCTCTTTGTTCTCAACTTGGATGATGAGATCACCCACGCGTATCCCACTCTTCTGTGCTGGGGAGTTTTCCTGTATCTTTGAGACCATCACACCACTTTGCTTTGCAAGAGAGCCTTGTGCCTTTTGTGCTTGAGAGAGCTCTTGAACCTCTAAGCCTTTATAGTTCGCATCTCCATGCGCAAGTGTTCCTACATCCGAACTCAAAGAGATCGTTTGTGTGTACTCTTGATTATCGCGAAGGTAGCGAACTTTCACCTTTGCATTTGGTGGATAGCTTCCAACAATATTTTTGAGTTCACTTGAGTTTTTTACCATCTGGGAGTCTATCGCTATGATCAGATCTCCACGTTTTAGTCCCGCTTTTGCTGCAGGAGTGTCTTCTTGAACACTTAAGATAAGAGCTCCTTCTTTGTCTTGGTAAAAGCTTTTCATATCATCGGTGATATTACCGATCCTTACCCCAAGATAAGCACGCTTAAACTCTCCATGTTCGATGAGATGCTCTGCGATCTGCTTGACCATATTTGAAGGTATTGCAAATCCAATGCCTACATTACCGCCACCATTAGAAACGATAGCAGCATTGATACCAATGAGGTCTCCTGCAGAGTTGATGAGTGCTCCTCCTGAGTTCCCAGGGTTGATCGAAGCATCTGTTTGGATAAAGTCCTCATACTCTGTGATCCCCATACTGTTACGTCCTGTAGCAGAGACGATCCCCTTGGTGATAGTTCCATCAACGCCAAAAGGGTTTCCTATAGCAAACACAATATCTCCTACCTCTACATCCTCAGAGTCATAAAAAGCAAGTGCTTGGAGCTTAGAAGCCTCTATTTTTATGATGGCGATATCACTTTTAGGATCACTGCCTATAAGCTTTGCCTCATATTTTTTACTTTGGCCTGAGAGGTTGACGGTGATAGAATCTGCACCCTCAACAACATGATTATTCGTCACGATGTAGCCATCTTTTGAGATGATGACACCACTTCCTAGTGAGTGCTGCATCTTTTTTTGTGGTGTATTTTGTGGGGCATCATAGCCTCGAAAAAACTCCCTAAAAAAAGGGTCACTGAAAAATGGGTTTTGTACATACGAGGTATGGAAGCTTTTTTGGGTTTGAATATTGACAACACCCTGTTGCGCTTTTTTGAGTACTTGGCTGTAAGAGAGCAGTACATTTGGAGAGTTTGGTACCTCTCGTTGGAGCTTTGGAGCATCTATGATCGATGCTTTTTGACCCGCAAAACTAAGTGTGAAGAGTAAAAAGAAAAGGGTAAATAAGAGTTTCATTGTATATCTCCTGAAATGATTTGACTAAAAATTTTAATACTGAAAGTTATACCAATGATAAACGAAGAGAAATTTGAAGAGTTTATTATCGATCTTGCACACATATTACAAAGAGTTATGATACAATATTTGTAATTTCAATTACACAAAGGATTTATCATGCAAAAGTTCAATAAAATGTCTTTATGTGCAGTCGTCGCGATTGCGCTGGGTATGGGTACAACAGCACTAGGTGCTGAAGCTATGAAGTGTGGTGCGGGCAAGTGTGGTCATTCAACAAAAGAGATGAACCGTGAAGGCAAATGTGGCGATGGAAAAAAAGCGATGAACCGTGATGGCAAGTGTGGCGATGGAAAAAAAGTGATGAATCGTGATGGCAAGTGTGGCACTAAGTAGCTCTTTCTTTTAAACTCTATAATCTTAAGAGAAATTTTTTCTCTTAAGATTTCTCTACCATCCTTCATACATCTATTCTTTTAAAGATAACTTTTACAGCACAAAATTAATAACTTAATATATAAATATTTATTATAATGTATTTGTTCATAACTAACTAAAAGGGGAATATGATGCAATACAAGCAATTATATATGGAGTTTAGTAGACTCAGTGAATATGCAAAATCTTTGGCGCTTCTTTTGGCGCGACTCACTATTGCATATGGTTTTTATGGTCCAGCTACGACGAAATGGAGTGATATTCGTGCCGTGGGGGAATGGTTTGCTTCACTTGGAATCCCTTTGCCTCTGCTCAACGCATATATGGCAGCGAGTGCAGAGATAGCAGGAGTTGTATTATTAAGTTTAGGGCTCTTGACACGCTTGATCTCTATCCCACTGATTATTGTGATGATCGTTGCTATTGTTACAGTACACCTCCCAAATGGTTTTTCAGCAGGAGAGAATGGTTTTGAGATTCCTCTGTACTATATGCTTTTTTTATTACTTTTTGTATCGCATGGGGCTGGCAAATTTAGTCTTGATAGACTTATTTTTGGAATAAAAAGCTAAAAAAAGTCGTTACAATAAGTTCATGATAGTACAAACACGTAGAGAGTTTTTAAAACACAGTTTTTTGGGCGGAGCAGTTTTGCTTTTTTCTGGATCTCAAATCTATGGAGCTGTGGAGCCTTTGCAAACACTTCGTCTTGTCCAAAAAGATCTTTTTCCCAAAGCAGAGGAGCTTGGAGTCGATAGCGCTTCGTATCTTTTGCTGGTTCTCGATCACTCCCGCATAAGTTCGCAAGACAAAGAATTTCTTCGCAATGGAGTGCAATGGCTCCATGAAGAGTCATTGAAGCTTTACAAAAAACTCTATTATAATCTCTCAACACAGCAACGTCAAAAAGTTTTGCATGAGATAGCAAAGTATCGATGGGGAGAGTTTTGGATAGAAGACTTATTGCTTTATACTATGGAAGCGCTTTGTAGTGATAGTGTCTATGGTGTGAATAAAACAGATGCAGCGTATAGATGGCTAGGGTTTCGCGCAGGCAAGC
Source organism: Helicobacteraceae bacterium (assembly GCA_021163845.1). Classification (GTDB taxonomy): domain Bacteria; phylum Campylobacterota; class Campylobacteria; order Campylobacterales; family Sulfurimonadaceae; genus Sulfurimonas. Next base: position 29,025 of record JAGGTH010000007.1, read on the forward strand.
CGCATCCCAAGAGGGCGTATCTATGATCTATGATATTTGTATTATAGGTAGTGGTGCAGGTGGAGCACCTGTTGCTTATGAGCTAAGTCGTGCAGGTTTTCGTGTGCTCGTGCTTGAAAAAGGCAAAGAGTACAGAGAAGAAGATTTTAATAAAGATGAGTTGGCTGTTTCTCGTCGCGAGCTTTTTACTCCTGATCTCAAAGAGGAGCAACATGTTATCTATGAATTGGATGCGGATAAAGAGCGCAAAAGATATCTTGGAAGTGAATATGGATGGAGTTTTTGGAATGGCTCGATGGTGGGTGGTTCATCCAATCTTATGAGTGGCTATTTTCACCGTATGAAACCAAATGATTTCAAACCCCTCTCAAGATATGGGAAAATAGAGGGTGCGAACGTGGTGGATTGGCCCTTGTCCTATGAGGAATTGGAGCCTTATTATGAAAAAGTGGAGCATGTTGTGGGTGTTTCAGGTGAGGTGGTGCAACACTCTTTTTTAGAACCTAGAAAGAGTGCAAAATTTCCCTATCCAAAGCTTGCAGAGAGTGCTGTGACGAAGTGGTTTGATAGAGCATGTCTCTCCCTTGGTTTTGAGAGCATCCCAACACCCAGGGCAATACTCTCACAAGCAGATCTTGGGCGAGAAAGTTGTTCATATTCAAATTTTTGCGGAAGCTATGGATGTGCAACGGGTGCAAAAGGGAGTGCAAGGGCAGCTCTGCTTCAAAAATGTGATCTCACTCTTATCACAGAGGCTTTTGTTTATAAGCTTGAGAGTGATGCAACAAAAGTGACAAAGGCACACTATTATGATGCTGATTTTAAAAGTCATGAGGTATCTGCAAAGATCTTTGTTCTTGCCGCTCAGGCGATAGAGAGTTCGCGTCTGCTTTTAAACTCAAAAAATCATTTTTTCCCTTATGGTTTGGCAAATAATGAAGATCAGGTGGGAAAAAATCTTCTTTTTTCTGCAGGGGGTGTTGGTGAGGGGCGCTTTGGCTTTGAGAGACTCTCATCCAAAGAGCAAGAGGAACTTATGCAAGTGGGACTGTTTTTTAATAGATCTTTGCAGCAGTGGTATGAATACAAGGATGGACAAGAACAGAGAAAAGGGGGCACGATAGACTTTTTATTTGAGCACCAAAACCTTGTTCCTCGTATACAAAGAACTTTTTACGATGAAGATGGAAATATTATGTGGGGAGATGCTCTTGCACAAAAGATACAAAAAGAGCTCACAAGTTCTAGGGTGCTGGGCTTTGAAGTTTTTAACGATTGGCTCCCTACAGATGAATGTTTTGTGAGCATCGAAGAGAGTGTCAAAGATAAGTACGGAGTGCCCGTTGGTGCAATATATCTTTATAGCCATCCAGATGATCTTGCGGTGGGGGAGTTTTTGGCACAAAAAGCAACACAAGTGCTTGAGAAAATGGGTGCAAGTGAGATCCGTTATTCTATATCCTCTTCACCTCCACCAAATCTTGTTGCAGGAGGGTGCCGTTTTGGAGATGATCCAAAAAAATCGGTGCTTGATAAAAACTGTAAGGCTCATGCCTTAGAAAACCTTTATGTAACGGATGCGAGTTTTATGCCCACAGGGGGTAGTGTCCCTTATACATGGACTATCTATGCCAATGCTTTTCGTGTAGCAGAAATGATACGGCAAAAATTAGAGCTAGAAAAATCTTTGTTTTCTTCTTAATTCAATTGCTTCCAAACTTCTTAAGAGAAAAAAGTATAAACTCCCACATATAAAAAGCTGGGGAGCATAATGGAAAATATAGTGACGATAGATAGTGTATGTACCTATTGTGGGGTGGGATGTGATATCGCCGCGAATGTAAATGTAGCTGAAAATAAGATCGAGAAGATCTTTGCACATCCAGATGGTGTAGTATCCCAAGGAAAGCTCTGTATTAAGGGAAAATACGGCTTTGATTTTGTAGATGCACCTGATAGACTTCGTATACCACGGATAAGAAAAACGTGGCTCGAAAAAAACCCAGCTATTAAAGATGCCATAGCATCTTCACTTCAAGAGCTTGATGATACCTGGTATGAAACAGATCTAGACTCTGCTACAACAGCTGCTACGATGAAGATCAAAGAGACGCAAGAAAATTATGGTCGCAAGTCTATCTGCTCTATTGGTGGAGCGAGAACTTCTTGTGAATCATCGTATCTTTTTCAAAAGTTTACTCGCCATACGCTCAATTCGCCGCATGTTGACAACTGCGCGAGAGTGTGCCACTCACCAAGTTTGAGTGGAATGCGTGTGACCATTGGTGAGGGGGCAGCAACCAACCCATACAACGATATCTATAATGCTGAGTTTATGATCGTGATAGGTTCTAATACAACCGAAGCACATCCCATCATCGCAAACAGAATCATCGATGTAGCACGTGAACATGATAATTTGGCGGTTTTTGATGTGCGTGAGATCAAGCTCCACCGTTTTTCAAAATACAAAGCGATCATGCCACATGAGGCAAACTTACTTACTCTTAATATGCTTGCCTATGTCATTATCGATGAAGAGCTTTATGATGAGTCGTTTTTAGCAAATCGCACCAAAGGTTTTGATGCTTTTAAAGAGAAGATCATGAACGATCCGTATGCGAATCCGGATTATTATAAAAATATAGAAGGATATGAATATCTCTCAAAAATGATTCGAAAAGTCGCACGCGAGTATGCACTGAAAAAGTCGATGATCTTTTGGGGTCTTGGTATTACAGAACATATAGATGGTTCTTATGCCGTGATGGCGATGGTGCACCTAGCTCTTATGACGGGGAATGTTGGAAAAAGTGGGGCTGGACTTATGCCACTTCGCGGACAAAATAATGTCCAAGGAACCTGTGATATGGGGATGCTTCCATACTATGACCCAGATTATCAAACACCAAAAGAGATAGGGCTTATGACCCCTCAGCTCGTCGATGAGATGCTCGAAGATAGAATCAAAGTGGTGCTCAATATCGGTGAAGATCTCACCCATATACATCCCAACCTCAATAAAATAGACAAAGCGTTTGCAAAGCTCGATATGATCTATGTCCAAGAGCTTTTTATGACAGATATCGCGAATAAAGCAGATATCGTTATCGGGGTAAAATCAGCGTATGAGAAAACTGGGGTCTATGTCAATGCGATGCGCCGCTTGCACCTCTCTCAACCACTTGTGCAATCAGACCTGCCAGATGACTGGGAAATTCTTCAGATTTTAGACAATAAAATGGGTGGAGACTATAACTACAAAAGCAGCAAAGATGTATGGCAAGAGGTACAGCGTGTAGCGTATAGACGTTTTAGCGGAGCCGATTATCACAGACTTGAGAAGCATCGTAAACGTGGTCTCCAATGGCCAGTACATACAGAAGATACCCCAATTTTGCATCAACTAGACTTTAGAACGGATGATGGCTATGGGCACTTTAAATATAACCAATACAAGCTTCGTGGAATGATACAAGAGATCGTAGAGAAAAAACTCACAGGGTATCATTTAAGCACGGGAAGAACACTTGCTCACTACAACAACGCAGCGCAAACTTCTAAAACAGAGAGCCTGATGAACCGCTACGATGAAGATATCTTGCTTGTGTGTCAAGAGGATGCGGCAGATTTTACGAGTGAGAGAGTGATACTCAGAAGTGAGTTTGGTGAGACAACTCCACTCACTATAAAGATCACCGATAAGGTACAGCCCAAAACACTCTTTGCAACTTTTCACCATGCAAAAAGTAAGATCAACGCACTCTTTGGAGATGCAAGAGATGAGGTGATCATGACCGCTGCATTTAAGACCATAAAAGTTGAAGTGATCAACTGTTAATATGAGTCGCGCTAAGGGAGATTATGCCGAGGAAAGAGGATGTGAGTATTTAGCGTCCCAAGGCTTTAGCATAATTGAGCGCAACTTCTACAGCCGTTTTGGTGAGATCGATATCATCGCCACAAAAGATGAGGTACTTCACTTTATAGAGGTCAAGAGTGGTGAAGAATATGAACTCTGTGTACAAAACATAACCCCCACAAAACTCTCACGCCTTATAAAAACAGGTAATGTTTATATGAAAAAAAATGCTTTGGATGTAGCCTATTGTTATGATGCACTCTTAGTGATGCCTACTGAGATTGAGCTTTTAGAAAATATCACACTTTAAAAGAGTAGATTTGTAATAAAAAGGGAAGCTTTTATTTTTAATAAACTTATAAAAAGTAGTAAATTAGAAGCACTTTGCTACAATAAAAGCAACTGATGGAAAATATAGGAGAGAATGATGATGGATGCAAAGATATTTTTTGGTTCCAAAGAGGCAAAAGCAAAACACAGTAGCGAAAGGTTGAGCCCTTTTAATGGTGCTCTTGTTTCCACTGCTCCTATCTGTGATGCAGAGGATGCAAAAAAAGCGCTCCACATTGCACAAAAAGCTGCAAAGGTGGCAAAAAAAACGACAATTTCTCAAAGATGTAATTGGCTTTTGGATGTAGCGAATAAACTTCAAGAGCAAAAAGAGGATATTGCAAAGACGATCACCGATGAGGTGGGTAAACCTATCGCTTTTGCACGTGTTGAGGTGGAGCGTTGTATCGAGACGGTGACACTTGCTTCTGAGACTATGCGTACCATGCATGGCGAGACCATCAATACCGATGCGATGGAGAGCGGCAAAAAAACGATGAGCTTTTTTCGTCGTGAGCCTGCAGGGGTAGTCGTAGCGATCACTCCTTTTAACTTTCCTCTCAATCTTGTGGCACATAAACTCGCTCCAGCTCTTGTTGCAGGAAATGCAGTGGTGCTCAAACCCACTCCAGAGGCACCACTCACAGCCTATAAGTTTGCAAAACTTTTTGTTGAGAGTGAGTTTGCGATTCCTGATGCTCTGAGTGTCGTGTATGGCGATGCTGAGGTGGGAAATGCCCTTATTACGAGTGATATCCCACGTGTGATCAGTTTTACGGGGAGTGTGCCAGTTGGGGAGATCATCACCAAAAATGCAGGGATCAAAAAAGTTTCCCTAGAGCTTGGTGGCAATGCAGCGACCTATATCGACAAGAGTGCAGATCTCGATCTTGCAGCACAGCGTTGTGCCTTGGGTGCTTTTGTGAACTCAGGTCAGGTGTGTATCTCACTGCAACGCATCTATGTCGATAGTGCTATCTATGATGTCTTTGCTGTAAAAATGGCAGAAGCGACCAAGAAGCTTATTGTAGGTTCCCCTTATGATGATGAAACTTTTATGGGTCCACTTATTGATGATGATGCTTGTGATCGCGCGATGGGATGGGTTGAGAGTGCAATAGAGGAAGGTGCAATAGCATTATTACCACCTCACCGTGAGGGGAGAATGTTTCATCCGTGTGTGATGGCAAATGTACGTGATGATATGGCGATCGTGTGTGAAGAAGTATTTGCCCCAATTGTTTCTTTAGTGAAAGTGGATGGTTTTGAGGATGCTCTGCCTCGCATGAATAACTCCCCTTTTGGTTTGCAGTTTTCGATCTTTACCAATGACCTTTCTCTTACCAAAAAAGCGATCGATGAGCTTGATGCAGGAGGTGTTGTGATCAATGATATGCCGACACTTCGTTTTGATATTCAGCCTTATGGGGGAGTGAAACTCTCGGGTGTTGGGCGTGAGGGTCCACGTTTTGCGATCGAGGAGATGACTGAGATCAAGAGCATTATGATCTGCTAAGGGATAAGTTCACCCTCTCTTCATCCATTTTAAGAGCTTTTTCGTTATAATCGCGAAATTTTATATGCGAGAGTTATCAATGGATATTAGAGAAGAGTTTTTAAAATACTTCGAATCAAAACAACATACAAGAGTCGCTTCATCACCTTTAGTACCTGATGATGCTTCCCTCTTGTTTAATAATGCTGGTATGGTCCCTTTTAAGTCGATCTTTACAGGGGAAGTTCCAGTACCACAAAATCCACGTGCGACTTCGTGTCAAACCTGTCTTCGTGCAGGTGGAAAACACAACGACCTTGAAAACGTAGGGCACACAGCACGCCACCATACTTTCTTTGAGATGCTTGGAAACTTCAGCTTTGGAGATTATTTCAAAGAAGAAGCGATCGATTATGCTTGGGAATTTATTACTGAGGTTTTAGAATTTCCTATAGAAAAGCTCTACATTACAGTGCATGAAAGCGATGATGAAGCTGAAGAACTTTGGCTCAAACATGTAAGCAAAGATCGTATTATGCGTCTTGGTGATGCAGATAACTTCTGGCAGATGGGGGATACTGGACCGTGTGGACCAAGTAGTGAGATCTTTTATGACCAAGGGGCTGAGAACTTTAGCGGTCCTGAAGATTATATGGGGGGCGAGGGCGATAGATTCTTAGAGATTTGGAACCTTGTGTTTATGCAGTATGAGCGTAGTAGTGATGGTACTTTGACACCTCTTCCAAAACCATCAATTGATACAGGTATGGGACTTGAACGTGTGACAGCGATCAAAGAGGGTAAAACAAGTAACTACGATTCCTCCTTATTTATGCCTCTCATCCGTAAAGTTGAAGAACTTATCGGACAAAAATATGAGTACGCAAGTGGTGCATCGTATCGCGTTATTGCAGATCACATCCGAACAGCTGTCTTCTTACTCTCGCAGGGGACAAACTTTTCAAACGAAGGACGTGGTTATGTACTTCGTCGTATCCTTCGTCGTGCTGTACGCCATGGATACCTTTTAGGATTCCGCGAACCATTTATGTTCAAGATAGTAGATACTCTTGTGTCACTTATGCATGGTGAATATGAATATCTCAAAGAAAAAGCAGAGGTGGTCAAAGAGCAGATTGAGCTTGAAGAGGCACGTTTTTTCAAAACGATCGCTTCAGGGATCGAGCTTTTTGAAGCAGAACTTCAAAAGACCAAAGAGATCTTTAGCGGTGAGGTGGCATTTAAACTCTATGATACTTTTGGATTCCCACTTGACCTTACCGAAGATATGCTCAAAAGCGAAAACCTCAAACTCGATACCCAGAAGTTTGATGCTTTGATGCAAGAGCAAAGAAGTCGTGCAAAAGCAGCATGGAAAGGGAGTGGTGATGAAGCGGTACATGGAGACTTCAAAGAGCTTCTCGAAGAGTTTGGTGAAAACACATTTGTAGGCTATGAGTTTGTAGAACATTCAGGTGAGGTGCTTGCCCTTTTGGATGAGAATTATCATCGCGTACAAAAACTTCAAGCGGGCACAAAAGGGTGGGTTTATTTAGATATTACACCTTTTTATGCAGAAGCTGGTGGACAAACTGGAGATACAGGTGTACTGGAGGGTTTTGCAAAAGTACTTGATACTAAAAAGTTTTTTGGTCTTAACCTCTGTGAAATTGAGCTAGAAAAAACCTTAGAAGTGGGAACAGTGGTTGACTCTCATGTTGATATCTCACGGTCTGAGATCATAAAACACCACTCTGCGACACACTTACTTCACGCAGTCCTTTATGATGTACTCGGAGATCATATCTCACAAGCTGGCTCACTCAATGAAGCTTCACGTCTTCGCTTTGACTTCTCACATCCAAAGGCAGTAACAGCAGAGGAGTTAGCTGAGATCGAGCGTCGTGTAAACTATGAAGTGCTTCGCGCTATCCCTGCTGATACAGCTGTGATGGGAATCGAGGATGCAAAAAATAGTGGAGCGAAAGCTCAGTTTGGTGAGAAATATGGTGATGAGGTACGTGTTGTCAAGTTTGGCGATGCATCTATTGAGTTTTGTGGCGGTGTACATGTCAGCAATACAGCGAATATTGGCTCTTTTATCATTACCAAAGAGAGTGGTGTAAGCGCGGGTGTACGCCGTATTGAGGCGGTGTGTGGGCATGCAGCGTATAGATATTTTACAGAGCAAAGAGAGCTTTTAAATCAAGCACAAGCAGAGGTGAAAAATCTTGATCTCTTAGCAGGAATCGCACGCCTCAAATCAAATATAACAGAGCTCAAAACAGAACTTACAGAGGCACAAAACTCTGCAAAAGTAGAGGTCAAAATCCAAGATCTCAATGGTGTTGCTGTTGTGGTTGAAGAGTATCCTACAGGGGATATCAAAGAAAAGATCGATTCACTCAAAAATGAAAACGATAAACTTTGCGCTATGCTCTTTCAGATCAAAGGGGATAAGGTGCTTATCGCTGCAGGTGTAAAAGGTGCCAATGCAAAAGCAGGTGATTGGATCAAAAATATCGCTCCAATACTTGGCGGTGGCGGTGGTGGTCGTCCTGATTTTGCCCAAGCGGGTGGAAAAGATATCACCAAAATTTCAGAAGCTAAAGATGCATCACTTCAATATATCACTGAAGTTTTAGGCTCATGACAGAGTTCTTAGCCGAGTATAAAACGATCATCGTTTTTTTACACGTCATGAGTGCTATGGTATGGGTAGGAGGGATGATCGCGATGCGTTTTGCGGCACACTACTCGTTTATGGAGATCGAATCTCCTCAAAAACGCTTAGAACGCACAGCCCATGCACTTAAAAATCTTTTTACAATTGTCACTCCTTTTGTAGTGATCTTGTTTGTCACAGCGATCATCATGATCAAAGGCTATGCACTCTCAGCAAGTTCACTTTCCTCTTTAGTCCATGCAAAAGAGGGGATTTGGATCTTTATGGCTGTGAATCTTTTTAGCATGATTCTTCGCAGAAATAAAGCGATGAAACTTTTAGAAGCAGGAGACACTCTTAGAGCAAAGAACGCTTTAGGGCTTATTGGAAAATATATGGTACCTCTGAATATTATCTTAGGAATTATAGCAATCTACTTAGGTGCCTCTCTCTCAGGAGCGCTCTAGTGCTTCGTCTTGCCTCATCATCCATTACACGTGCAGACCTTCTTAAAAAAGCGGGGATCGAGTTTATCCAAGAGAGTGTAGATTTTGATGAGGAATCGATTGTAGCTCATGATGCAAAAAATTTTGTTTATCAAGCAACAATGGGTAAATATGAAACAAACCTCAAAGCCTTTGGGTACGAGGATTATCCCATCTTGGTCGCAGATACTGTCGTAACATCACAAAACATTATATTACGTAAAGCTAAATGCAAGGATGATGCGCGTAATATACTCTATACGCAAAGTGGCAATATAACATCTATTATCACATGTATGATCTATCAATCGAAAAAATTAAAACTTATCGATATCTCTACAACAAAATATCTTTTTGATCCTTTTGATTCAGAGGATATTGAAAGATACTTAGAGAGTGGCGAGTGGCGTGGCAAAGCAGGGGCGTGTATGGTAGAGGGATTTTGCAAACCTTATATCAGAGAAGTAAAAGGATATGAAAGCACAGCAATGGGGCTTACAACGGAGACACTTTTACGATTTATATAAAATTTAAAGAAGACATAACTTTATGAAACACTACAAAATTTATCTCATAGTATTTGTTGCATTTAGTATTTTGACCTTCGTTAGTTTACAGTATATCGATTTTTTAAAGCATAAAAAAGATGATTTTGAAAAGCAAGCATACACAGTAAATGCAGAATATATGCAAAAGACACTTGCACAGATGATCGAGGTGAAACAAAAGTCAACGGCAGCTATAGCTCTCAGTTTGGCAAATGATAAGCAGTTTGTCAAAAATGTAGCAGAAAAAAAGATGTGTGCCTTGGAGTTTCAAGAGCTTTCTAAACAGTTTCGCCAACACACACTTTACAAAAATATTTGGGTTCAAGTATTTGACGATAAAGCAAATATTTTATATAGAAGCTGGACAGATAAGCAAAAAGAGAATGTATTTAATGTACGTAAAGATATTCAGGATGTAATCGCTTCTAAGAAGGTACTCACATCGATAAATCCAGGAAGACATTCTCTCTCTATTCGTGCGATAGTACCACTATTCTTGGAAAAAAAGTTTGTTGGGATGATCGAGATCATTTCCCATTTTAACTCTATAAGTAAATCTTTAAAAAAATCTGATATTGATTCTATAGTGATCCTCAAAAAAGAGTTTACACAGCAACTCAAATATCCTATGACGAAGATGTTTTTAAAGGATTATTATATAGCTAACTATGATGCACCTAAGTCACTGCAAAACTATTTAATTAAGTACGGGATAGAGTCTTATCTCAATAACTCTTATAGAGTGGAGAATGGATGTATTGTGGTCTCTTATGAACTTAAAGATGTACATTCTAACCCTGTAGGCTACTATATTATGTCGAAAAAACTCTCAGATATATCTAATATCGGGATAGAATTTTATATGTTCAAGTGGGTTGCGTTGAGCGTAATACTTGTAATGTTTTTGGTGATCCTACTGAGCATCTTCCTTTACTATACAAAAGCTCGCGATAAAAAGTACTATCAAAATATCATAAATGGCTCGAGTAATATCATTTTTATCAATAACCCTTTTGAAACTATTGAAGTAAATGATACCTTTTATAAATTTTTTAAAGAGTTTCAATCCTTTGAGGAATTTAAACAAGAACACACTTGTATCTCTGATTATTTTCTTGAAGAAGAGGGATGTCTTACTCCTACTTCTGGTGATCAAAACTGGCTAGAGTACCTTATAGAACATAAAGGTGAAAAAAATAGTGTCAAAATGGAACTTGCAGGAGAGATAAAGTATTTCTCTATTAGTGCTTCTTTAATCTCTGAAGAGAAAAAGCATTATGCAATCATCATGGCTGATATAACAGAACAAGAGACCTACAAGAAAGAGCTTGAGCATTTGACAATTACAGACACTTTGACAGGGATAGGAAATCGTAGGTATTTTCATAATAAGATGGCTGAAGAGTGCGCCCGTGCATCACGTTATGAATACCCCCTTTCTTTCATTTTATTTGATATCGACTATTTTAAGCAGGTAAATGATGAATATGGACATAATGTTGGAGATGAAGTACTCAAGGAGTACACAAGTCTTATTGCCCCTATGCTGCGAGAGAATGATACATTTTGTCGTATAGGTGGCGAAGAGTTTATGATATTACTTCCTCATGTTGATAAAGATAAAGCTCAAAAAATTGCAGAAAAGATAAGAGTTGCAATTGAAAAGTCTGAAAAAATTGTTCCTATTACGATGAGTTTTGGTGTGACGCAATATATCAGTGGTGAAGAGGAAGAGAGTGTTTTTAAGCGAGTTGATCAAGCTCTCTATAAAGCAAAAGAGAATGGAAGAAATAGGGTTGTTGTCGGTTGATGTATTATGATAAAGAACTCAAAGCTCTCAAGCGTGCGGGGAGATATCGCACACGAGAACTTTACAATGAAAAGCTTCTTGATTTTGCCTCTAATGATTATTTAGGACTCGCACACAACAAAGAGCTCCATACCCTTACATCCAAAGAATTAAGTACACACGATATTCACGCTCCAAAAGCTTCGATGCTTGTTAATGGCTACCATAAGATCCATCAAGATTTTGAACAAGAGCTTTGCCGCGCCAATGGTTTTGAGGATGGTGTTGTTTTGGGAAGTGGCTTTAATGCGAATATCGCCCTTATCGAATCGATGGTACGCAAAGGTGATCTATTAATAATGGATGAAAAGTATCACGCTTCAGGTCTCCTTGCTTCACAGATAGGATCTATGGATGTAGCACTTTTTAGACACAACGATATGGCTCATCTCCAAGAGCTATTACAAAAGCACTCTCACATAAGGCGCAAAATCGTAGCAGTGGAGGGGATCTACTCGATGGATGGCGATCTTGTACCAGTAGAGGTTTTTGAGATATGTGAGCGATATGATGCCCTGCTTATCGTAGATGAAGCACATAGTAGTGGAGTTGTGGGGGACAACCTTATGGGTGTGTATGATCTTTATGATATTCAAATTGCTCCCAACCATATCAAGATGGGAACACTTGGCAAAGCTTATGGGAGTTTTGGTGCGTATATCCTTGCATCCTCACATATCATAGAGTATCTACTTAACCGTGCAAAACCGATCATCTATGCGACATCCCTCTCTCTTTATGACACACTCCTCGCGCACAATGCATTACGCTACATCCAAAGCCATAAAGCACAGATCAAAGCACAAATAGCTACAAATCAAGCGATCATCTATGAAGAGCTTGGGATACAAACGCAGAGTCTCATCATCCCTATTGTCGTCGCTGATAATAAAAAAGTGATGCTGATCAAAGAAAAACTCCTTGCAAAAGGCTATAGCATAGGAGCCATCAGACAACCTACAGTTGAGAAAGCTATAATACGACTTATTGCACGTGTAGGTCATAGTGAAACATCTTTGCGCCAGCTGTGCCAAGAGATCAAAAGAGAGCTTCACTCAGAGCTATAGGAAAACCCATGAAAATTTCGAGACTTCATATTAGACTTGGTGCTACATCCCTTGTTGATATTGGCTTTGAGATACGATCTTCCCTCGCACTCGTTGGGCAAAGTGGAAGTGGGAAGAGTCTCACACTCAAAGCACTTCTTGGGATGTTGCCTGATTCTATGGAATATGAGTTAGAACTTGCAAGTGATTTTGATCTTATTCGGGGGGATACCTTGGGCTTTGTACCGCAAAATCCTTTTACAGCACTCTCCCCTCTGACCAAGATTAGAAATCAATTTTTTGTTAAAATGTCAAAAATCGAAGCACTTTTTGCAAAAGTGGGACTCAAAAGTGAACTCTTAGATCGTTATGCTCCAGAACTCTCGGGAGGGCAACTCCAAAGAGTGGTGCTTGCCATGGCACTCGAATCAGAGCCAAAGCTTTTGATGCTTGATGAACCAACCACAGCACTTGACCCAAAAACACGTGTGTTGATCTTGGATTTGCTCAAAAATCTCCAGAGGGAGTTTGGCTTTAAGATACTCTTTGTCACACATGATATTGCTTCTGCACAGGCTCTGTGTGATGAAATATGCGTGATCAAAGAGGGTGGAGTGGTTGAGAGTGGAAATCTAGAAGAGATCTTGAAAAATCCAAAAGATGCGTACACCAAAACTTTAATCGATGCAAACTTTGCTAACAGGGACTTTAGAATATGAAGCGAATTTTTAAACAAATATTTATCACTCTCTTGCTGGTGGGTTTTCTCTCCCCATTTGCAGTACTAGCGTATTATCTGAGTGCCTATAGTTATGATATCTCTACACTTATAGAGTATAAGCCACAACAAACGACACGTATCTATGACAGAAATGGGGAAAAAATAGCGAATCTTTTTGGAGATAAACATCGTTACTATGCCTCTTTTTCAGAGATTCCTCCACGCGCCATCGAAGCGCTTGTCGCTATAGAAGACACTACTTTTTTTGAACATCCAGGGATCAATATAGATGCGATTTTTCGTGCAGCTATCAAGGTGATCAAAGCTGGAAGTGCAGTGGAGGGTGCGAGTACCATTACCCAACAGCTTGTCAAAAATGTCTTGCTGACACGAGAGAAAAAACTCTCACGTAAGATCAAAGAGGCGATCTATGCGATCAAGCTAGAGCGCGATCTTAGCAAGGAGCAGATACTTGAACGCTATCTTAATGAGATCTATTTTGGGCACGGTTATTATGGGATCAAAACAGCCGCAGATGGGTATTTTCATAAAGAGCTTTCTGATCTTACCCTCAAAGAGATAGCTATCCTTGTGGGCTTGCCTAAAGCTCCAAGCTCGTATGCACCAACAAAAAACTATGAGATCTCCATGGGACGTGCCAATCGAGTCCTCACACGCATGTATACACTTGGCTGGATCGATGATGCTACTTTTGAGAGATCACTTGCTGAGACACCTAAGGTTTACGATGACACACTCACACAAAACCGCGCTCCTTTTATCGTCGATGAAGTGCGTAGAGCCGTGAGTGATCTTGGGATAGAGGATTTTGATACAGGTGGCTATGAGATACACACAACGATCAATCTCAGACTGCAAGAAGTAGCAAAAGAATCACTTAAATATGCATACGACCAATCTCTTGAGCGTATTGAGAGGTATAGACAAAAAGATCAAGAACGTCTTGAGAAGAATCCTGAGTATGAGGTGAGTGATGTCAATACATCCCTTCTCAATGGTGCACTCGTGAGTATCAATGCAAAAACGGGAGATATTCTCGCACTTGTAGGTAGTGTCGATTATACGCAAAGCTCTTTTAACCGTGCAACGCAGAGTAAAAGACTTCCTGGATCCGCTTTTAAGCCTTTTATCTACCAAGTAGCCCTTGATCTTGGCTACTCTGGAGCGACAAAGATCGCTGATGTTTCTAGAACTTATACTTACGAAAAAGATGGAGAAGAGCTCAAATGGCAACCAAAAAACTTTGAAAAAAACTACAAAGGGCTTATCAGTCTTCGCGAAGCGCTCATCCACTCTCGTAATCTTGCAACGATCAATCTGGTCAATGAGATAGGTCTGAGACAGCTTTTGCATGAGCTTGATAGATTTGGGATAGAGAATCTTCCAAGAAATCTCTCGATCTCACTAGGAACGATTGCCCTTTCCCCTCTTGAACTTGCAAAATACTATACATCCTTTGCCAACAACGGGATTCAGGTGAAACCTCATATTATAGAGTCGATCGAGAAAAATTCAGAGATCATCTACGAAAAAGAGATAGCGCAAAAAGTGGTCTCAGAGCCTACGCAGGCGTATATTATGACCTCGATACTCAAAGATGTTGTGACGCGGGGAACAGGACGGCGTGCACGTGCAAGAGGGATAGAGCTTGCAGGAAAGACAGGAACGACAAACAATAATGTCGATGGTTGGTTCGCTGGATATTCACCGACGATCCAAACAGTTGTGTGGTTTGGAAATGATGATAATACACCGATGCACAAAAGAGAGACGGGTGGAAAGATTGCAGGACCTGCCTTTGCAAAATAC
>JAGGTH010000094.1 GCA_021163845.1 Helicobacteraceae bacterium
GAGTTGTACATACACTTTTGAATTTTTTACTGTTATAAAATCTATATCACCACCGTCAAGTGCAAGAGACGGACGAACCTTGTCAATCACACTTTTCACTGGAGCAATTAACTCTTCATCTGAGAATGGAATCATAACTTACCTTTTTATATATCGTATATTTTTTACTTTCATAAAATATGACAAAATCGCTTAACAAGTGATAAAAATTAAAAGTATCTCAAAGCTTTTAATTTTCAAGCGAAAGTATTTGGTGGACGTAGCTAGGCTTTCTCATCCCAACTAAAATATAATCGATCTGCTCGTGTGCAAGTAAAAATTTGATCGCACACTCTTGCATGGTCACAAAGCACTCTTTGAACTCTTCTTTTAACATCGTTCGCGTGTGTTTAGAGCATTCATACGCAACCATCTTTTTATATTCTGTCAGAAAAAGCTCAATAAAATGAAGCATCGTATCTCTGTTTGCCTCATCCACTTGCTCAAGTGTTTTTTTCATATGTGGAATAATTTGCGCAAATAAAAATGCTTCATAATCCCCTATCCATCCGAACTTATGCTTATTATCATCTAGTTGCTCTATAAGGTTGTAAAGTGGACGTAAAAGTTCATTATCACATACATCCAAAAGCTCATTGAGATGATGGTAGTATTCACTACTCTCATCATAATCAGCGAGTCTGTACATCAGTTGCTCTTTTTGTGCATTGAGAGGACGATTTGCAAGCACTCTAAGTCCATTCTCTTTTGCCCACGCCACACATTTTAATCCCTCTGTTTCAAGCATATTAATAGGAAGTTCTATGGTAGTAAAATGGTGTATCTTATTGCCTACAACTTGTGAAGCTTTTTGTGCTAGATCGAGTAGATCTTCATAAGGGAGAAACTCTTCGTGATCCATTTGCTTTGAAAAGCTATTGGAGCTGATGCCATAAGAGAGGATACGACCATTTTTCACCTCTTCTTCTAAGCCAATAAATGCTTCATACAAACGTCTATACATCTCATCTAGACGCGTATCTTTATCTATTTTTTTATTGATCGCATTGAGGAGATAATACTCTGGATTATGGATAAGATAGCAATCAAGCGTAGTGAGTTCTAGTCTTTCAAGAGATTGGGTGAGTTGCTCTTTGAGAAATGATTTTGCTATAGAGTGATAACAATTTTGGCTGTACTCTACAACCTCGTCAAAAGCTTTTTCATGGTGCTTTAAGAGAGTTTCCCCTTGGATGTAACCAAACTTACTTACGATCTCAACGCTCTCTCTGATATCAGTGTCAAATTCTCTTAAGGCTAGGGCAATTGCTCTCTCGGCGCTACCATCAAGGTAATTTGTAGAAGTATCGATCATTCTGATCCCAGATTTTATTGCTTCTTTAAGGGCATCAATATGTTGAGGGTTGTAGTCACTTATCCTATAAGTTCCAAATGCGAATCGACTCATTTTATCACCTTTAGTTCGTTTTGGCTATTTTGAAAAATTGTTCTGAAGAGGTAAGAAGAGTTTTATACGCAAGAGTTTTCTTGCATATAAAAATTGTGAATTATACTAATTCGATAAATGCCATCGTAGTAGCATCACCACGACGAATTCTTGTTCTTGTAATTCTTGTGTAACCACCAGCACGGTCAACGTACTTAGGAGCTATTTCATTTACGAGAGTTTTTGTAGCTTCTTTACTTTGAAGCGCTGCAAACACTGCTCTATGAGCGTTAGAATCGTTTTTACCAGCAATAGTAATAAGTTTTTCTACATATGAACGAAGCTCTTTAGCTTTTTCAACAGTAGTTTCAATTTTACCATGCTCGATCAACGAAATACTTAAGTTTTTAAGTAAAGCCGCACGATGTGAACTTGTACGGCCTAATTTACGGTATCCATGACGATGTCTCATCTGTTATTCCTCTATTAAGCTTCTTTAGCTTCTATTTTCTTTTTTAATGCGGTAACCACATCATCTGCAAGATCAGCACCAACTGCAAAACCAAACTCTTGCACTTTTTCTACGATCTCATCATACGATTTTTTACCAAGGTTTTTCACATTTTTCAAGTCGTTTGGACTCATTAATACGATTTCACCTATAAGTTTAATGCTTGAGCGATCAAGGCAATTAAAACTACGAGCACTTAATCCTAAACTATCAATATTTGTAGTTAGTTTTTTCAGATCAGGGTTCTCTTCAACACGCTCTACCGTTGTTGGAGCTTTAATGCTAATTTCACTATTGAAAACTGCAAGTTGAGCATACATAACTTCTAAAGAGTTTCTAAACGCATCTATAGGAGAGATTTGTCCATCAGTTCTAATATTTAGAACTACTCTTTCAAAGTTTGGATTATCTTCAACAAGTACATTTTCAATTTTGTATGTAGCACTACGAACAGGAGTAAAGTATGCATCTAAAGAGATGTATCCATCCTCTAGTTCATCTTGAATATCCTCACTTGGTACGTATCCGATACCTTGTGCTATTTTAATTGTAAAGTTCAGTGTTGCGTCTTCATTTAATGTAGCCAAATGTGTCTCTGGAGTCACAATTTCAACCTCATCACTATTAAGATCGCTTCCTTTTACTTCACACGGACCAGCAAAGCTATAGTTTACGTCAGCTTCAGTAGCTCCATTTAATAACTTAAAGCGAATATCTTTAAGATTTAAAATGAAGTCTGAAATATCTTCAAGCATACCACGTACTGAGTCAAACTCATGTCTAGCACCCTCAATTTTAATAGCTATTGGAGCATAACCAACAGAGCTACTTAATAAAAAACGGCGAAGTGGGTGAGCTAAAGAGATAGCATAGCCCGTCTCAAACGGGAATGCCATGATATTAGCTTCATTCTCACTAATCTGTTCTACCTCAAATTCTTGAGGAGCAAGTGGAGTAGTTTTAATTTTTTTCATTCTCAAACGCCTTTGTTTTAATTATTATTTCGAGTAAAGTTCAACGATTAAACGTTCTTCAACTGGAATAACAACCTCTTCACGTTCTGGTAAACGAGTAAAAATACCAAATACCTTCTCAGCATCGATATCAACCCATGGAGCTAAACCAGTTTGGTTTGTAAGTTCCAAAGCGCGAACAACTTGTACGTTTTTCTTGCTTGATTCACGAACTTCAATTTTTTGACCTGGTTTTACACGGTAAGAAGGGATATCCACTTTTTTACCATCAACAAGTAAGTGACCATGTGTCACTAATTGGCGTGCGAAACGACGTGTTGAAGCAAATCCCATACGATATACTACGTTATCAAGTCTTTGCTCGATAAGAGTAACAAGGTTCGTACCTGTATTTCCTTCACGACGTTTTGCTTCTACGAATAACGCACGGAATTGTTTCTCAGAAACACCATACATGAATTTCGCTTTTTGCTTTTCATTGAGTTGTAAACCATACTCAGAAACTTTTTTACGACGTTGACCATGTTGACCTGGACCATATGGACGCTTGTCAATTGCAGATTTTCCTGCTAAACGACGCTCACCTTTTAGGTTAAGGCTTACACCAAATCTTCTTTCGATTTTTTCTACTGGACCTCTATATCTTGCCATCAGTAATCTCCTTAAACTCTACGACGCTTAGGTGCGCGACAACCGTTGTGTGGTAATGGTGTAACATCTTTCATGAATGTAACACGGATACCTTCGATAGCACCTACAGCTTTAACTGCTGTCTCACGACCTGAACCAGGACCTTGAACTTTAATACCAAGTTCTTTTATACCATGCACTTGTGCTTTTTCAACTGCTGCTTCTACTGCTGCTTGCGCTGCAAACGGTGTAGATTTTTTGCTTCCCTTGAAACCAAGGCTACCAGCTGAACTCCAAGCGATCATGTTTCCCATCTCATCAGTAATAGTTACTAATGTATTGTTAAATGATGCAGAGATATGAACGATACCACGTGCAACGTTCTTTTTAACTACTTTTTTTCTTACAGCTTTTCTTTTTGCCATCTATAATCCCTTACGCTGCGCCGACAGTTTTACGTTTACCCTTACGAGTACGCGCATTTGTCTTAGTTTTTTGACCACGACATGGAAGACCACGACGGTGACGTAGACCACGGTATGAACCTAAATCCATAAGTGCCTTAATGTCCATAGCAACTTGTTTACGAAGATCACCTTCTACAACGTGATTTTCACGAATTTCATTTGTGATAGCTGCTACATCATCTTGAGAAAGTTCATAAACTCTCTTATTATAGTCAATACCTGTAGCGTCAAGGATTTGACGTGAAGCATAAAGACCAATACCATATACGTATGTTAGACCATACTCAATTCTTTTCTTTTTAGGTAAATCAACACCAGAAATACGAGCCATGATTATCCTTGTCTCTGTTTATGTTTTTTGACTTTGCAGATTACTCTAACAATGCCTTTGCGTTTGATAACTTTACAGTCATCACACATCTTCTTTACTGAAGCGCGTACTTTCATTGAAAGTCTCCTGTATTTTACTTCTTTGCTGCATTTAGGCAGGTCACGACCTTGCCAATACTTTTAACTCTATACATATTATAGAGATAAAAACACTCAACTTAATGTTAAAACAGCAAAGCGGACGCGTATTGTACTCAAAAGATTATAAAAATTTTATTAACTTTTAAGTAAGTTTAAGTAAATTACCCTCAGTCACTCCATAAAATACTCACTCCATACTCTTGATCGAGAATTACCTGCTTTGTATAGGGGATCTTTTTGCCATATTTTTTGCTTACAAACTCAAGCTCAATATTTCCATCTTCTAAAAGTGTACGCACCTCTTTATAAGAGAGCCACTTTCCATATTTTGCCAAAGAGTTTTGCCAGATACGAAAATCACATGTAGCATCGGATGTAAGCTCAAACATCTCTCCATCTTCTGTCATCCAATGGGCATTGCTACATGCATAGAGTTTCACTTTTTTTCCGCGCACCTCTTTGTCGCGCACCTCTATCATCCCATCTTCACAATAAGGGCATTTTCCTAAAGTCATGGCATCCTCCTCGCTTCATTTTGACTGAGTGGTTTGTGCAATTCTACATTATCTTTTCGCTTAGCTTTCACTTTATTGCAAAATGCAATATTCTTAGATTCTCATATCTTTTGATTTTCGCTAAAATTCCCTTATGAATAATTATGAAGAGAAATTTCAAAATAGTATACAGAACACATTTTTTTACAAGCTTACATCCCAAGATCAAGATTTTGTACGTCTGCGGGCTTTTGAGCATAAGTTTTCCCATCAAGAGCTCAAACAGATCATCGATATCGCGCGAGATCTCGCACTTTGGGATGAGGGAAGTATTGAGAAAATATTTCCAGAGCACTCTGAGCGCAAAGTGGTATTTTCGCGTCTGAAAAAAGCCTACGAAACCCTGAGAGACAGACCAAACTCCTATAAAGATTTTACTCTCAAAAACATCCCAACAGAGCAAAAATACACGTTTAAAACACAAGAAAAAGAGGGGTTTGGCTTGGGGCTTTGCCCAGTTGCGAGTGAAAAGACACGTTGTTGCAATCTTCTCACTCTAGATGCGGTAGAGAGTTGCGGCTTTGATTGTTCTTATTGTTCGATCCAAAGTTTTTACAATCAAAATACGATCACTTTTGATAGTGGTTTTAAAGAGAAACTTCTTAAGCTCAATCTCGATCCAAACAAAACCTATCATATAGGAACGGGGCAGAGTTCTGACTCTTTGATGTGGGGGAATCGCGAGGGGATCTTAGATGCGCTTTTTACCTTTGCACGTAAACATCCCAATGTGATTTTAGAGTTTAAAACCAAATCAGACAATATCAAATATTTTTTACAAAATGAGGTACCAAAGAATATTCTCTGTACCTGGAGCCTGAACACCCAAACGATCATCGATAATGAAGAGCACCTTACCGCATCACTCGAGAAACGTATCCAAGCGGCAAAAAAGCTCGCAGATATTGGGGTAAAAGTTGGATTTCATTTTCACCCTATTGTAGAGTATGAGGGATATTTAACGGAGTATGGTAAAGTGTATCAACGGCTCATCACCGAGTTTGATCCCAAAGAGGTAGCCCTTGTGAGCTTCGGGACACTCACCTTTATCAAGCCTGTTATCAAACAACTTCGTTCACGTGACTTTCATACCAAGATCACTCAAATCCCTCATGCAGATGCAAGTGGAAAAACATCCTATCCCCAAGACACAAAAGTAGAGATGTTCAAACATGCTTATAAGAGTTTTACCCCATGGCACCATGAAGTCTTTTTTTATCTATGTATGGAAGATCATGGGATGTGGAACAAAACATTTGGATACCAATACGCAACAAATAACGATTTTGAAAGAGAAATGCTCTTTAGTTATTCACAAAAGTTAGGATTAGAATTTTTAGTGTAAAAGTTCTTGGGATGTAGGTTTTTTGAAGACTAGCAACAGAGATTCCGGACCAAGTCCGGAATGACTTTCTCAGCACTATGCTGAATCTAATTTGAGAATCTTAGAAGCCATTAGTGGCTTCCACATCCACCACCACAACATCCGTTGCTTGTAGAGTCATTCATAGCGATCACGAACTGATCTCCAACCTCTTGTACTTTAAAGCTGTGCTTGCCACAAAAGCTATCGTTCATGTGCTCTTTCATCTCGATTGATTTAAGGAGTGCTTCATCTTTTGAAGCAAGTTCAAGATTGTTTTGTAAGTCACTTCTTTTGAAACAACCACACTCTTTTTCTACAGTAATTTTAAACATATTTTATCCTTTGATAGTAATTATTTTCGCAATAGTACTCTTTTGTACTTTTTTGATTCTAAGAAGATTTTAAATGCTAAATTTCTTAAGCATCTAATAATCTAAGCTATAATGTCACAATGAGTTGGGTCTAGAGCTCACTGACGGAATAACAAGGAAAGATTATGAAACAAAACCAACATCTCCAGCTCGGAGAGATCAACTGCCTGCGTGTTGATAGAGACACCCCACACGGACTTTTTTTAATGTCACTCGATGACAAAGATGTGCTTTTACCAAAAGCTTATGTGACTGATGCAATGGAGATCGACTCTCTTGTCGAAGTATTTTTATATACGGATTCAGAAGATAGAATCGTAGCAACCACACTCAAACCAAGAGCAATGCTTGATGGTTTTGGGCTTTTTGAAGTGGTAGATGTTGCCCCTTTTGGTGCCTTTGTCGACTGGGGACTTCCAAAAGATCTGCTCGTACCAAAGATGCTTCAAAAGACCCCTTTTTCTGTAGGGGAAAAACGATTTCTTAAAGTGGTCTATGATGAAAAGACACACCGCCTTGTAGGAACTGAAAAGCTAGGTGATTTTTTTGAGCGTCGTGTGCGTGGACTCAAACCTCATCAAGAGGTTAAGATCCTTATCATCACCAAAACACCTCTAGGATTTAAATGTATCGTTGAGAACAAATATGAAGGACTCATCTATCACAACGAGATCTTTGAAAACATCACTCTAGGGGATGAAAAGACCGCCTACATCAAAACGATTAGATCAGATGGAAATATTGATCTGAGCCTGCAAAAGCCAGGAACTAAAGGGAGTGATGCAACAGAAGAGAAGATACTCGATATGCTCGCAAAAAGCAATGGCATTCTCCCCTATAATTCCAAAAGTGATCCGGAGCTTATCAAAGAGCATTTTGCGATGAGTAAAAAAGAGTTCAAACGTACCCTTACATCCCTTGCGCAAAAAGGTGAAATTGAGATCAAAGATACAGGGATCTACCTCAAGGACTAGCTATGGCAAAAAAGAACAAAAATATAGAGCTCGCCCATAAAGAGATAGTGTTTGAAATAGAGAAGAGACTTTATAAAGTGCTTCGCTACGATGCCCAAAGCCAAAATATTGAAGTACTCGCTTTTGAAGATGGCAAAAAACAGGGAATCCAAAAGATCCCCTTTGCCCATATCCCACGCTCTATCAAGCAACAAATCAAACCAATTTCTTAAGATTATTTTTAGCAAAAAAAAATTAATTCAAGAGTATAATTTTATCTTGAGACCAAAATCTCTCATTTATTTATAGGGGTTGTTATGACACTACAAGACCTTCAATTTGCACTTGAATTGGGTTGTGTAATGGGTAAGGATATTGACGCTATTTTAGAATATAGCCAAGAAAATGGGATTGACACTGAAAAGATCGATACGATGTTAGAAGAGTTAGGATACGACAAAATCTTTGAGAACGATTTTGATGACTACGATGATGATGAGTATGGTTACATAGAAAAATTTCCACATAAAAATAGATTTTACGAAGACTAGCATATAAGCCAGATTTGATCGATTGTAAATTATAATGTTTCACATTTAATTTTACACAGGAATCAAATCTATGGCAACCTCCTACTTACAGACACATCCAGACCAAAACGGCTACTTTGGTAGATTTGGTGGAGCCTACATCCCACCTATTTTAGAACAACCATTTGCTGATATCGCGCGTGCGTATCAAGAACTCAAAAACTCCCCAAAATTTATACAAGACCTCCAGTATGTTCGCAAACATTATCAAGGACGCCCTACTCCAATCTCTTATGCAAACAACCTTACGCAACATTGTGGCGGTGCGAAGATCTATCTCAAACGTGAAGATCTCAACCACTCAGGTGCGCACAAACTCAACCATTGTATGGCAGAGGTGATACTTGCCAAACATCTTGGAAAGAAAAAAGTGATCGCAGAGACAGGAGCGGGGCAACACGGTGTAGCTCTTGCGACTGCTGCAGCTTACTTTGGACTCGAGTGTGAGATCCATATGGGAGAGGTTGATATCGCCAAAGAGCATCCAAATGTGGTGCGCATGAAAATACTCGGTGCAAAAGTGATCCCAGCTACACACGGTCTTAAAACACTCAAAGAAGCGGTGGACTCAGCCTTTGACAGCTATGTCGCGCAAGTCGATGATGCGATCTATTGTATCGGTTCCGTTGTAGGTCCACACCCTTTTCCAATGATGGTGCGTGACTTTCAAAGTGTTATAGGTTTTGAATCTAAAGAGCAATTCTTAGAACATGAAGAGCGCCTACCTGATAATATCGTTGCCTGTGTTGGTGGAGGCTCCAACGCTATGGGGATCTTCTCTGCTTTTATTGATGAAGAAAATGTAAACCTTTATGGTGTAGAACCTATGGGGCGTGGAGAAGCACTTGGAGATCATGCAGCAACACTTACCTATGGTGAGGAGGGCATCATGCATGGGTTTAACTCCATTATGCTCAAAGATGCGAAGGGAGAGCCAGCGCCTGTGTACTCTATAGGAAGTGGGATCGATTACCCATCGGTGGGGCCAGAACACGCATATCTCAAAGATATCGGGCGTACAAAAGTGGGTCTTAGTAATGATGAAGAAGCGGTCGATGCTTTTTATAAACTCTCCCAACTCGAAGGAATTATTCCTGCTTTAGAATCAGCCCATGCTGTTGCCTATGCAATGAAACTCGCAGCCACACTCCCAAAAGAGCAGACAATTTTGGTCAACCTCAGTGGTCGTGGTGATAAAGATATCGACTTTGTCGTTGAGCACTATCCTATCCCAAATGCAAAATTCTAAACTGATCAAATTTATAGAGAGTATTGGCGATGCCGCGCTCTCTTTTTTGGCTTCTATCTATGAAGCACTTCACTTTACAGCACTTTGCCTGATCCATCTTGTTCAGGCCAAAAGCTACTCCCCTGCGATGCGGATGGTTTTGATCAAACAGATCTATTTTACAGCCGTTGGGATCATTCCTCTCTTTATTATCCTCGCTTTTCTTTTTGGTTCTGTCTTTGTAGGTATCGTCATTGTCCTTGCCGCAAAATACAACCTGCAAAGCGAGATAGGTTCTATTTTGGTCACCTTTGTACTCAATGAGTTCGCACCTTTTTTTACAGCACTGCTGATCTCTTTGCGCTCTGGTGCCGCAATCAATACCGAAATAGCCGTAATGAATGTCAATAAAGAGCTCAGTACTCTCAAGCACTATGATATCGATCTTATCGATTATCTCTTTTTGCCCCGTATTATAAGTGGAATTATCAGTATTACTTCCCTTGCTATTTTATTTGCGATCATTATGTTGATGAGTGGCTATATCTTTACACTTTTTTATATGAATATGGATCTGCATACCTACAAAAACCTTCTTTTGAATGCCTTAGAGTTTAGTAACTTCGTCGTCTTACTTCTTAAGAGTATCGCTTTTGGGTTTGTCACGATGATGATCCCTATCTACAGTGGGCTCAAAACACAAAATGCCTATACTGCTATCCCCATCTCTGTCCTCAATGGAATGGTGAAACTCTTTATAGCAATCTTTTTTATCGAGGTGATATCATTACTACTCCAATCACTCTAAGACTCTTTGCCCATTACAAAGAACTTGAAAATTATCTCCAAATGCACGAGCAATATTCGCTGATATCGAGTGAAACACCTGTAATATCCAATCTCAATATGCTTGAGAATATTGCTCTTATCAAAGAGTTTCACGAGCATATGCCTACATCCCAAGCTCAAAATATAGCAAGAGAGTATCTCCAAAAGATAGACCTTGGGCATATAGCGAACTATAGAGCGAACCAATGTACATCCCTAGAGCTCTTTTATGTGATGGCTTTGCGCGCACTTATGTCACAAAAAGAAGATATCATCATTGTTACACCCCTTTTGCTTATCAAAAAAATTGAGACAATGAATGCTATAATTGAGACACTAAAAAGGCTCAATGATGGGAACAAAAATATACTTATTCTTGATACTCATTCCAATGAACTTTATTATAAAGGGTGTAGATGCAATATAATAGAATGAAACTCTCAGTTGGGATCTTTGTCATTGCTCTTCTTGTGGCAATTACCGCATTTTCCTATCTCATTCTCAAAGAAAAAGGGGCATTTGAAAAGCGCTATAGTTTTTATTTCAATACCCAAAGTGCGAGCTCTTTTAGTATAGGGATGCCTCTTCGTTTTGCTGGTTTTCGTATCGGTGTAATCGATGCCATAGCACTCAATGATGATGGAAGTGTCAAGGTAGAGTTTTCTGTCAATGAAGAGAATAGAAAATGGATCAGTGAGCAGTCTATGCTCCTTTTACAACGACCACTGATAGGCTCTGCGCATATCGAAGTTTATTCTACTGTGGGTAATACTCCACTTCAAGATGGTTCTTATGTCGATATTATCATTAGCGATGATATTAATACAATGGTCTCTAAGCTAGAACCTGTCGTTGATAAACTGATCAGTATCATTACATCCATAGATAAGATCACAAGTAAGTTTTCAGCCGATAACTCAGAAGTCTATGAAATAGTCTCCAACATCAAAGCATTTACAACCAATTTAGCTAAAAATGATGCGCTTCTCACGACCATCACAGGGGATAAAAAAGCCACACAAAGTCTTATCCGCTCCCTCGAATCACTTGCAAATATCATGCATAGTACCGATCTTCTCACAGCCAAAGTAGATCAAGATATCATGCAACCCTCCTCACTTGCGATCAAAGAGCTTCATGCCATTCTCACAGATATCAAACAAAAACTCGAAACACTCGATCCTACAGTACAAAGCATCGGCGCACTCGATGAGGATCTCGTAGGACTCAAAGATCAGATTGCTGTGACCCTGCAAAAATCAAATCAGATCCTTGATAAGGTCGATGCAATTATGCTTGATGAAACAAAAGAGGAGGTAGAACTTCCATGATACGCTTTGTTTTTCTTACATCCCTTCTCTTTTTTTTGAGTGGATGTTCTTTTCAATCACCCCCAAATGAGTGGCAATATAAAAGCTCGAATGCTTTTGAATCTTACACCAAAAGCTTCTTGCAAGATAATAAGCTCCTTGCTAAAAATGATCTTGTTCGTGCACAAGAACATGCGAGAATGAGTGCAGATCTCACAATGCTTGCACGCGTCTATTTAGGCAAATGTGCCCTTAACCATGCGGTGGGCGTGAAAGATAGTTGCCAAGAGTATCTTGAGCTAAGGTCTATTGTAGAGGATAAATCTCTTCGCTCCTACTACGAACTTCTACAAAATGAGATGACAAAAGAGAGTATCGCACATCTTCCAAAAAGATATCAGAATTTTGCGCACGCACTTAGATCCAAAGAGTACAACAAAGCCTTTGAAGCGCTCCTCTCAATGGAGCCCATAAGCTCTCAGCTCATCGCGGCATCACTTCTAAGTGAACATCTCACACTTGAACAAAAAGAAAAGATACTCACCCTCTCCTCTTTTTATGGATATAAAAAAGCATCTCTGTTTTGGCTCGAACAGATCAAGGCAACAACGCAAGATACAAAAATGATAGAGCAGATAGAGAAAAAAATAACTATACTCAAAAAGGGAATATAATGAATGAAAAGATGATTGATCAAGCCGCACACGGAGGAAGTATCTATATTTGGATCGTAATGTTTACGTTGTTAGTGATTATCGTGGGATATCTTGCTTATAAAAACAAGGACATCCCAAGGTAAGGAGTATGCATAATCTCAATGAGTCAGAAAAAGACCATACATGAAGAATCGTAAAAAGTATTATAAAGGGAAATAGTTACAATAGTGTTAACAGATTTTTATTTATGCTTGGTATAATGACAAAATTATATAAGGGGGATCATTAATGAAAGAAAAATTCGCACAAGAATATCCAAAATTTCAAGTCAAGATTGCAAACTTTTTGATGACGCAAAATTTTGATGCAAGATGTGAAGAGTATGAAAACCTCTTCAACCAAATGTCCTCTATAGCTCCTGATGATATGAAAGTCTATGTTGAAAAATCTCCTGCTTTTTTAGAAGCGCGTAACAAATCACTCGCTTATATGGAGCGAATCGTCGAGCTTCACAGAGAACTCAAAGCACTTTTTTCACTCAATGAAGAGGTTTTGGGAGAAAAGTACAATTATGACCTCAAAGAGGTCGATGCCCTCATCGCAAAAAAGCTTCAAGAATCAGCCTATTTTCTCAAACAATATGAGCTCTCAAGCGAAGCAGGTAGAAAAGCGATAGAGGTTGTCAATAACCCATTTTTAGCGCAAGCTTTATAAAAGGAACCAATATGAAAAAATGTAATTCACTCCAAGAGGTTCGAGAACAGATCGATATCCTCGATGACAAGATCGTTGAGCTGATCTCTCAAAGAAGTCATCTTATCCGCCAAGCAGCTACTTTTAAAAATAGTATTGAAGAGGTAAAAGAGGAAGATCGCATAGACTTTATTATGCAAAAAGTGCGTAAAAAAGCGATTGAACTTGATGTTTCAGCTAATATGATCTCTGATCTATTTCGTATTATGATCGATGAGATGGTAGAAACAGAGATATCAGAATTTCGTAATGCTGGCACATTTTAAAAGTTGCCAATGAAATATTTAGCTTTTTTTATTTTTTATTGTACATCTCTTTTTGCTTCTGATGGGTTTATTTCTACTTTAGAGCTTAAAGAGAGACTTCATGATCCTAAACTTTTACTCTTGGATGTAGCCCCCAATTCTACCTATAAGATCTCTCACATTACAAATGCTGTGCATGTAGATATCAATTTGTTTGTCGATGCAGAGAGTACTCAGCTCAAGTCTGCTAAGGATGTTGGTGAGTACCTAAGAGATCTTGGACTTCGCAATGATTCACAAGTGGTTATTTATGGACGTGCTACATCCCAAGATCAGCTTAGTACAAGCTATCTTGCATTTATATTGCTCTCACATGGATTCTCAAACGTCTCTCTTCTTGATGGAGGGTATATGGCTTGGGTTTTTGAAAATGAACTTCTTGTTTCCACTGAGACCTTCTCAAAAGAGCAAGAGGGAGACTTTGAGGCAAAACGTAATGAAAACTTTTTCATCACAAGTAATGAAATAAACCAAAACTTAGAAAGTATGAAGCTATTAGATTCTCGTAAGAGTTCAGAGTATTTTGGCACTTCTCTTTCAAAAGGTGTCATAGGAGTTGGTCACATCCCAAGTGCTCAGAGTAGTTTTTATCAAGATAAATTTTTGAGTGATTTTACACTTCGCATAGAGGAAGAACTTGAACTTCTCTTTGTAGAGGGGCACAAACTCCATAAAGATGATACTATTGTTGTTTATGGGACAGATGCGCGTGGGGCTTCTATGAACTGGTATCTACTTTATCAACATTTAGGGTTTAGGGACGTAAAGCTTTATGAAGCTTCGATGCAGGAATGGGGAAATGATTCTGAACTACCACTGAGAAAGTTTCTCTGGGAGTGTGGAAAATAAAAAGAGTTAAAACTCTTTTTATTTGTAACGATAAGTGATACGACCCTTATCGAGTGAGTACGGTGTTAGCTCAAGCTTCACACGGTCACCTGGTAATATTTTAATATAGTGCATACGCATTTTTCCAGCGATATGACACAAAATAATATGTCCATTTTCTAATTCAAC
Organism: Helicobacteraceae bacterium; assembly: GCA_021163845.1. Lineage (GTDB taxonomy): Bacteria > Campylobacterota > Campylobacteria > Campylobacterales > Sulfurimonadaceae > Sulfurimonas. The sequence goes on from JAGGTH010000094.1 coordinate 14,411, forward strand.
ACGAAAGGTTGCATTAGGCAAAGCCTCTATAATCTTGCCATCTACTTCGATAACATCCGATTTAGCCATTTATATATTCCTTACTTCTCTATGCAAGAGATAAAATTTCAGCTTTACCGTTGATTACAGCAACAGTATGCTCATAGTGTGAACCGCGTAAACCATCGGCACTAACAACATCCCACTTATTTTCTAAAATAATTGGTTTTGAATCTTTTTGACAGATCATCGGTTCAATACAAAAAACCATACCATTCTTGATCTTTGGACCCGCTTTTGGATTTTTACCATCCAAATAGTTAGGGATCTCAGGCTCTTCATGAGGTTTTTTCCCAATGCCATGCCCACAAAAACTATGTAGCGGCACAAAACCACGACCTCTAATAAACTCCTCTATTGCTAAAGAAAGTTCTTTAAAGCGCATCCCCTCTTTGATCTCTGAGATAGCATGGTAAAGAGAATCTTTAGCACAAGCGATAAGTGCTTCATCCTCTTTTGAAATAGCACCAACTCCTACAGAGATCGCAGCATCTCCAAAATAACCGTCAAGTTCTGTACCAATATCATAACCGATAATATCACCCTCTTGGAGTTTATAGTCTGATGGGATACCGTGGATGATTACTTCATTGAGAGAGCAGCATACAGCATTTGGAAAGCCATATAGACCCTTAAAAGAGGGCTTGGCACCGTGGCTTCGGATGTAATCTTCTGCCATAGCGTCAAGCTCTTTTAAAGAGGCTCCAACCTTTGTATTTTGTGCGAGGAGTTCTAAGGCGCCGCCAACAATCTTGTTCGCAGCTCTTAGTTTTTCGATTTCATCTGGTTTTCTAAGCGCAATGGCCATTTTTATAAACCAACCGCGCTAAGAGTTTCATATTTGCTCATATACATTTGAGCCTCTATTTTTCTCATAGTATCGAGGGCAACTTGTACTACGATCAGTACAGCCGTACCACCAAAGAAGAATGGAACACCCATCCCTTTTATGATCATGAACGGCAGAGTTGCTACCAAACCTAAGTAAAGTGCTCCGGTAAATGTTAATCTACTAGCAGTTTCATTTAAAAACTCTTTTGTAGCATCCCCTGTACGAATACCTGGGATAAATCCACCTTGACGTTTTAGGTTGTCTGAGATATCTTTTGCATTAAAAGTGATTGAAGCATAAAAGAATGCGAAGAACACAACAAATACAAAAGTCAAAAAGTTAAAGAAATAACTATTTGGATTCAAAAAGTCAGCAATCATTTGAATATTTGGGTTTGAGCTGCTAGATAAAACAGTCATTGGAAACATCAATATTGCACTAGCAAAAATTACTGGGATAACTCCCGATAAGTTTACTTTGATAGGGATATAGTTCATCACTCTTTTGTTCTGGTTTTGCATCATTGTTTTTTTAGCGTATGTAATTGGGATACGACGCTCCCCTAACTCCACATAGATAATAATTGCAACAGTAGCAAGAATCAACGCTAAAATAAATAATACAGTCAAGAAGCTCATAGCTCCCGTATTAACCATAGTTACAGATTGTCCTATCGCACTTGGAATAGCCGAGACGATACCTGCGAAAATGATTAACGATATACCGTTACCAATTCCACTTTGTGTGATCTGTTCACCAATCCACATAAGCAACATAGTACCTGCAAGCATTGAAAAAGCAGAAAGAACAATAAAAGTCGTATGGTCAACGAGTATAGCACTATTTCCACTTGGACCTGTTAAACTTTGAAGCCCAACGCTTACACCAATTGCCTGAATGATAGTAATAACAATAGTCGCATAACGAATAATTTGCATATACTTTACCATTCCATCACGCTCTTTTTTCATTTGACCGAGTGTCGGAAATGTAGCAGCGAGAAGTTCCATAATAATTGAAGCAGTGATATAAGGCATAATACCGAGGGAAATAATTGAGAGTCTCTCAACAGCGTTTCCGCTAAACATGTTGAACAAACCAAGTGCATCCGCTTGATGCGAATCGAAGAATGAAGCTATAACAGCAGTATCTACACCAGGTACTGGCACATATGCCAGTAAGCGGTAGATAAATAAAAACCCTATCGTAATAAGTATCTTATTAACTAGATTTTTATTCACAGCTATTTACCTGTAGTTGTAACGTTTTCGTCTTTAATTTTTGATGCCATATCTTTTGCAGATGCACCTACTAATTTAACTTTACTGATACAAGCAGCAATTTTATGAACACTACGGAGTGTTTCCATAGTAATTTCAGATAATTCAGCTACTGCTTTGATCTTATCAACGTTAATCACATATGGTTTTACAGTACGAGACGTAAAACCGATCTTTGGTAGACGCTTTGCAAGTGGTTGTTGTCCACCCTCAAAGTTTCTTTTTCTTTTATAACCTGTACGAGATTTCTGACCTTTTTGACCACGAGCTGCAGTCTTACCAGTTCCAGAAGCTTGTCCACGTCCAACACGTTTACGGTTTTTTGTAGAACCCTCTGCAGGTGTTAAATTTTCAATACCCATTTTCTATCCTTTGATACGAGAAAGTGCTTCAACTGTAGCACGTACTAGTGTGTTTGGATTATTTGAGCCAATTGATTTTGTAAGTATGTCTTGGAAACCAGCAAGCTCAAGAACAGGACGAGCTGCTCCACCTGCGATTACCCCAGTACCCTCAGATGCTGGTTTTAATAAAACACGACTTGCATTATATTTATGCTCAATATCATGCGCTATTGTTGTTCCTTTGATCTTAACAGTTGTTAAGTTCTTGAACGCTTCATCAACAGCTTTACGGATTGCATCAGGTACCTCTTTCGCTTTACCAACACCATATCCGATAGTACCGTTTTTGTTACCAACAACGATTAGTGCAGTGAAACGAAATCTACGACCACCTTTTACAACTTTTGTTACACGACCAATATTTACTATTGATTCTTCAAATTCATCTCTATTGATTTCCATCATAGCCCCTAGAACTTAATTTCGTTTGCACGAAGTGATTCACCAAATGCAGCTATTACACCGTGATATTGGTAACCATTACGGTCAAATACGATTTGAGAGATTCCAGCTTCTTTAAGTTTTGCAGCAAATGCAGCACCTAAAGCGGTAGCTCCCTCTTTGTTTGATTTATGTCCAGTTGATTTTGAGTTTAATGCACATAATGTTACAGAAGCTGTATCATCAATAGCTTGTACACTCAAATAACGATTTGAACGGAATACAGAAACACGAGGAAGTGAAGCACTACCAGATATTTTTGCACGAACACGACGCTTACGCTTTAAGCGGTTTGCAACTTTGCTTTTTAATACTCTTGCATTCATTTAGTATCCTCCCTTATTTCTTAGATGTTTTACCGGCTTTACGCACGATATGCTCATCAGAATATTTAACACCTTTACCTTTGTAAGGCTCTGGTGGACGGAATGAACGAATTTCAGCTGCAACTTGACCAAGAGCTTGTTTATCATGGCTCTTGAGCGTAATTACGTTTTTCTCTACGCTCGCTTCAATCGACTCTGGAAGTTCATAGTTGATGTCATGTGAAAATCCAAGTTGTAAGTTAAGAACTTTTCCTTGAACAGCAGCACGATAACCAACACCGTTGATCTCTAATTGTTTCGTGTATCCAGTAGTTAAACCAGTTACGATATTGTTTGCTAGTGCACGGTATGTACCCCAGAAAGCTCTATGCTCACGAGAATCAGAAAGAGTAGCAAAAGTTAAAGTATTTCCATCGATTGCGAAAGAAACGTTCCCTTTTGTATCTAGATCAACACTATTTTTGCCTTTAGCAAAAGTTATAACATTTCCATTTGCACTTACATTTACATCAGCTGCAAACTCTACAGGTAATTTACCAATTCTTGACATGTTATTCTCCTCCTACCAAACTGTACATAAGACTTCACCACCAATACCAAGCTCATATGCTTTGTCATTTGGTAGGACACCTTTGGATGTACTTACAATAATAGTTCCGTAACCGTTTTTGAAACGTTTAATATCTTCTTTTCCTTTATACACACGGCGTCCAGGTTTAGAGATCTTTTTGATTTCATTAATTACAGTTTTATCTTCGTCATTGTATTTTAATACAACTTTGATAGTTTTTTTCACGCCATCTTCAACAACGTTACAACTATCAAGATAACCTTTTTCTACTAAGATATTTGCTACAGCTTCTACACTCTTAGAGTGAACAAGCGTTGTAACTGGTAATCTTCTCATACCAGCATTACGAATACGTGTTAACGCATCTGATACTAAATCATTAATCATTTTTTTTCCTTATGCTTGCAGTTAGCAGTATCAAGGATAGGCTTTTGCCTACCAGCTTGACTTTCTAACGCCTGGGATTAACCCTTCATTTGCCATTTTTCTAAAGCAAACGCGACAGATACCGAAATCACGAAGAACAGAGTGTGGACGACCACAGATCTGACAACGTGTATAACCACGAACTTTGAACTTTGGAGTTCTGTTCGCTTTAGCGATCATAGACTTCTTAGCCATTATTTACTCCCTTTAGTAAAAGGCATACCCATTTTCTCTAAGAGAGTAAAACCAGCCTTATCAGAATCAGCAGTTGTAACAACTGTTATATTCATACCATGGATTTGCATTACAGAATCATAAGAGATCTCTGGGAAGATCAATTGCTCTTGTAATCCAAAGTTATAGTTACCACGTCCGTCAAAACCGTTACGTGGAACACCACGGAAGTCTTTCACACGAGGAAGAGCTATAGAGATTAAACGATCTAAGAAGTTATACATCTTTTCACCACGAAGTGTTACACGAACACCTACTGGCATACCTTCACGAACTTTAAAACCAGCAACTGATTTTTTTGCAATAACCGTAGATGCTTTTTGACCAGCAATCGCAGTGATTGTATCTTCAATGTTTTGGATAAGCTTGTTATCTTTCATTGCAAAACCAGCACCCACAGAGATGATAATTTTATCTATTTGTGGAACTTGCATTACGTTTTGGATCTCAAGATCTTTTTGTAATTCAGGTTTTAAAGCTAAATATTTTTCTTTTAAACGAGCCATTTATTATGCCTCCACTTTACGTACATTTGATACATCTATAGGCATCTCTTTATTGATAAATCCGCCTTTAGTGTTATCTTCAGTTGGTTTAATCGCTTTTTTCGCTACTTTACAACCCTCTACGATTACCTTGTTTTTCTTAGGTAATACAGCGAGTACTGTAGCTTTTGTTCCGCGATCATCACCAGCGATAATTTCTACAGTATCGCCTTTTTTGAAATTAAACTTTGCCATTAAACAACCTCCGGTGCAAGAGATACAATTTTCATAAATCCAGCATAACGAACTTCACGACCTACAGGACCGAAGATACGAGTTCCGATAGGCTCTCTCTTGTCATCAAGTATAACTGCTGCATTGTCATCAAAACGGATAAGAGAACCATTTTCACGGTGAATCTCTTTGCTTGTTCTAACGATTACAGCTTTTACAACTTTACCTTTTTTAACTTTAGCAGTTGGGATCGCTTTTTTAACAGAAGCAACGATAACGTCACCTACTGTTGCATAACGACGTTTAGAACCGCCAAGTACCTTAATACACATAATCTCTTTTGCACCTGTGTTATCAGCTACATTTAGACGAGTAAAACTTTGGATCATTAGTTAGCTCCTGTTACTACAGTCTTAAGTCTAAAAGATTTAGTCTTAGAAAGTGGACGACATTCGATTGCAATAATCTCGTCTCCAACTTTTAATTCGTTGCGCTCATCATGTACAAGGTACTTTTTGAAACGCTTTACAACTTTATGATAACGAGGATGCATTACACGACGTTCAACAACGATTGTTGCTGTTTTGTCACCTGCAATCTTCACCACATTACCTTGAATTTCACGCTTATGTGTCATCGCTCGTCCCCTAGTTTGCCACTGCAGTTAATGCAGTGTTGATTCTTGCAATATCTTTTTTAGCTGTACGTAACTCGCTAGTATCTTGTAATTGCATCATCTTTTGTTTAATTTTTAAAGTAAAAAGTTCAGTCTTTTTCTCTTTAAGCATCGCTTGAAGCTCTGCTGCATTTTTATCTGCTAAATCAGAATATTTCATTGCTCATCTCCGCAGTAATTATTTTTGTTTTGAATGGCAATTTGTGCATAGCAAGAGTTAATGCTTCACGAGCAAGCTCTTCTGGAACACCAGCCATTTCAAAAATTATACGACCTGGTTTAATGTTCATTACCCATTGATCAACTGAACCCTTACCTTTACCCATACGAGTTTCAAGAGGTTTTGCAGTTAATGGTTTAGCAGGGAAAACACGAATCCAAATCTTACCATTACGCTTAATGTGACGAGTTGCTGAAATACGAGCCGACTCAATCTGACGAGAGTTTATACGACCAGCTTCTACAGCTTTAAAACCGATGTCACCAAAAGCTAACTTATAGCCACTACGAGCATAACCACGGTTACGCCCTTTCATAACTTTACGATATTTTGTTCTTTTAGGCATTAACATGATTATTCAGCCTTTCCGCTATCGCGTCTTGGAGCACGCTTACGAGCACGCTCAGTTTTTTCTTCTTTCACTTCAGCAGGGATACCTTTTGTAAGTACCTCACCTTTGAAGATCCATACTTTTACACCGATAATTCCGTATTGAGTATGCGCTTCAGCAAAACCATAATCGATTTTTGCACGAAGAGTATGAAGAGGAACACGTCCCTCTAGGTACCATTCAGTACGAGCCATCTCAGCTCCACCTAAACGACCACTTACAGAAATTTTAATACCTTTAGCACCACTTCTTTGTGCACCTTGCATAACTTTTTTCATAGCTCTACGGAATGCAACACGACGCTCTAACTGTGTAGCAACATTTTCAGCAACAAGTTGCGCTGAAGTTTGAGCTTTTTTCTCTTCTTTGATGTTTACAGAGATTTGTTTCCCTACAAGATCTTGAAGAGTAGTTTTAAGCTTCTCTATATCTGCACCTTTTTTCCCGATAATGATACCAGGGCGAGCTGCAACGATAGTAACACGAAGTCTTTTAACTGTTCTTTCTATAATGATGTTAGCAACACCAGCATAGTAAAGCTCTTTTTTCAAAAATGTACGAATCTTGTGATCTTCACCTAAAGCTGCTGGTGCAGTTTTAAAGTTAGGGAACCAACGGCTCTCCCAATTTCTGTTGATACCAAGACGTAAACCAATAGGATTAACTTTTTGACCCATATTATTTACCCTCTACTTCTACTAAGATATGCGCTGTCGGTTTACGAATACCAGAAGCCATACCACGAGCACGTGGACGAAATCTTTTAAGTACTGGACCGTTATCAACACGACATGATTTTACAATACAATCTTCAGCTTCATTACCACTATTCGCTACTGCAGATGCAAGAACTTTATAGATAATTTTCGCTGCCTTATTTGGAGTAAACTCAAGTGCTGCTAATGCTTCTTCAGCATTCATCCCTTGAATTTCTCTTGCAATAAGACGAGATTTGATTGGTGAAACACGGATGAATTTTAATAATGCTCTAGCCATGATTAACCTACCTTCTTCTGTACAGAACCTTTATGGCCCTTAAATGTACGAGTTGGTGCAAATTCACCTAATTTATAACCAATATGATTCTCTGTAACATATACAGGAACGAATTGGCGACCATTATGAACATTAAATGTTAAACCTACGAAATCAGGAAGTACAACACTTCTTCTTGACCAAGTTTTGATAGGTTTTTTGTTGCTCTCAGCTTTTGCTGCAACAACTTTTTTCATTAAATGATCATCTACAAATGGACCTTTTTTTACACTTCTTGCCATTTAACTACCTCTTCGGATTAGATTTACGGCGAGTAATAATAAGTTTATCACTAGCTTTCTTACGACGAGTTTTAGCACCCTTCGTTGGTTTACCCCATGGAGTAACTGGATGACGACCTGAGTTCGTTTTACCTTCACCACCACCGTGCGGGTGATCAATCGGGTTCATAGCAGAACCACGAGTTTGAGGACGAATTCCCATGTGACGCGTACGACCAGCTTTTGCTATTACGATGTTCGCATACTCTTCATTACCAACAATACCTACAGTAGCTAAACACTCACCGAGTACTAAACGCATTTCAGACGAAGGCATACGAAGTGATACATATTTTCCATCACGACCCATAATCTGAGCAGAAGTACCAGCAGAACGAACCATTTGTCCACCCTTACCAACTTTTAACTCAATATTATGAACTGTAGTACCCACTGGGATGTTTTTAAGTTTCATAGCGTTTCCAGGTTTAACATCTAAACCAGATTCTGCTGCTTCAACTTTATCACCTACATTCAAACCTTTTGGTTGAAGAATGTATCTTTTCTCACCATCAGCATATGTGATAAGTGCGATACGACAGTTACGGTATGGATCATATTCGATTGCGCTTACTGTACCTGGAACACCAAATTTATTTCTTTTAAAATCGATGATACGGTAAAGTTTTTTTGCTCCCGCTTGTTTATGACGAGATGTAATACGACCATTATTGTTACGACCAGCGTGAGCAGGAAGTTTTACAAGTAATGAACGAACACTTGCTTTTGCAGTAATGTCACCTGAGTCAACATTAGTGTAAAAACGACGAGATGGTGTTATTGGTCTATATGTTTTAATTGCCATCTTATACCGCCAAACTTTCTATTTGTGCACCTTCTGGTAACGTTACATAAAACTTTTTAAAGTCATTTTGTTTACCAGCTACACCACGGAAACGTTTTGTTTTTCCGCTTTGATTCAATGAGTTGATATTGCTTGGAACAATTCCAAAATACTCACGAAAAACCTCTTTAAGACCTGTTTTAGTCATACGTGGAGATGTTTGAACAACGATCACACCATCTTCTTGCATACCTAAAGTCTTTTCTGTATAAAGTATAGATTTAATATCTGTAATATCTGCCATTACTTAGCCTCACCTACAAGATTTTCCCATACCGCTTTTTCGATCACTACTGAACGATAATTTGCAGCTAAATAAGCATTTAACTCATTTGCTTCTACTACATACGAAGAAGCGATATTTTCAAATGCTAAAAAAGTCTTCTCATCTAAAAGAGACTTCACGATTAGTACATCTCTTTGATTTAATGCTTTAAAGATTGCTGCAGCGTCTTTAGTTTTACCAGATGCTACTTCAATACTATCAACAATAAAAAGACTACCATTTTGTGCGTGCTCATTTAAAGCAAAGTTTAAAGCTAGTTTTTTCTGCTTTTTGTTTACTTTTAAATCGTAATTGCGGTTGTTTTTAGGACCAAATGCCTTTCCACCACCAACAAATACAGGAGAACGTCTAGAACCTGCACGAGCACGTCCGCCACCTTTTTGAGCCCATGGTTTTTTACCACCACCACGTACTTCTGCACGAGTTAAAGCAGATGCTGAGTTTGCACGTTGTGCAGCTTGAGCAGCTTTTACATACAGATAGAGGTTATGTGGGTTAATCCCATTGAAACTCTCTGGTAGTGCTAACTCAGAAGCTTTTTCCATTTTTTCATTTAAAACGATTGCGCTCATTATTTAGCTACCTTTACACGACCTAAAGAACCGTTAGCTCCACTTACTGAACCAGAAACCGCAATGATTTTGTTTTCAGCATCGAAAGATACGATCTCATTTTTAACACTATTTTGAGTGTTTCCGTATTGTCCAGGCATTTTACGCCCTTTCATTACACGACCTGGCCACTCAGCATTACCTATTGAACCTGTTCTACGACCAAATCTATGCCCGTGAGATGCAGGACCACCACCAAAGTTCCAACGCTTCATAGCACCAGAAAAACCGCGACCTTTTGTAGTAAAAGTAGATTTGATAACTTTAGCTTCTGCTAAAGGTGCTAAATCTAAATCACCAGCTTCAGTGTTTGCTACTTCAAGAGTAACGAAACGGTTAAACTCAGATGAAAGGCTATACTTTTTTTGTTGACCTTCAATTGCTTTATTCATTTTCTTACCGCTATTGTAAGCTACAATTGCGCTACCTTCATTTACTTCACATACCTTCGCATCGAGAACTCTTAAAAGAGTAACTGCCTGACTCGGAACTGTGATAGTACGGCTCATACCGATTTTTTCAACAATATATTCCATGATGACCTCCTACTTATCCATAGAGCGAACTTCAACGTCCACTTCTGGTGCAAGATCAAGTTTCATTAATGAATCCACTGTCTCAGGCGTTGCAGAAACGATATCGATCATTCTTGCGTGCATACGAATTTCAAACTGCTCACGAGAACTTTTGTTAACGTGTGGAGATTTCAATACAGTGTATTTACGAATCTTTGTTGGTAAAGGTATTGGACCACGGATTACCGCGCCTGTACGCTTAACAGCCTCAACGATTGATGCTACAGATCTATCGAGTACACGATGATCGTACGCTTTCAATTTCAAACGAATTTTTTCCATAATTTTCCTTCTAAAGAACTCGTCAGGTCTTGCCTAACTATTTAAGGGAGCGAAATTGTATCTAAATAGATGACGATATTCAAGGTTTTAGGGGGTAAAAAATGAATTTTGTAAGAATTTATTTCCTTTTAATAAGGAAATGATAAAATTCTATGATCGCTAAAAGGGAAAAAATATGGAAATATTACTTGAAGAATTTTATAATACTGATCTTATCGTAGAGAAATTTCATCCTAGAAAAGCATTTATTGATGAAAAAAGTTATCAGATCAATGGGATCACCCAAAGTGGAAAAACGAAACTTCTCAAATCTTATCTTCTTACACAAAAGAAAAACTCCTACCTTTATATAGACTGCAAAGATATTCGCATTCAGCCAAGTGAGTTCAACAAATATCTCAAACCCTTTTGTATACAAAATAAAATAGATATCCTTGTGCTAGATAACTACCATGAGGCTATCGAGTTTGCAAATGTTTCGCAACTCCTTATCGCCTCGGAGAACTACTTTCCACTAGATTATCTTACACCTATTACACTCTACCCCCTAGATTATGAGGAATTTTTAGCGTATGAGCACAAATACGATTCGAGTGCGCTCAACCACTTTTTCAAGCTCGGAGCACTTCCCTCGATGCATAAGATCAATCAGGATGAGAGAAACCTCTACATCCAAAGATCACTTCGTGCAGCGTTGGATGATGTCGAGCTTGATATTTTGATCTATTGTGCAAAAGCAATGGCACAAAAAATATCTGCTTACACTATATATGAAAGACTCAAAAATATGCGTAAAATATCCAAAGATAAACTCTACAGATCTTATGAAGCACTCATTGCAAAAAAATATATCCACCAACTAGAGAAGATCAACCATCCAAAAGCGACCAAAAAACTCTATCTTTGTGACATCTCCTTTAAAGCAGCGCTCAGTACAGAAAAGAACTTTGCAAAGCTATTTGAAAATATGATCTTCTTAGAACTTTTAAAGTCTGGACAGGAATGTTTTTATGATGATACGATCGACTTCTACATCCCAAGCAAGGGCGAAGTGATTCTAGGAATGCCATTTACCGATGAACGCACACTCTTTAAAAAGTTAGAAAGTATCGAAGCGTTCATCTTTAGCTATCAGATCCGTAAAGTGATCGCGGTCACAATGAATAAGGAGGGAAGCATATCCCACCCTTTTTCCAAAGTTGAAATGCTTCCTTTTGATATTTGGGCACTTGGTGATTCTTGATTGTCTATATTTTGTCTTTTAATTGTTATCAAAATCAAAACTATCTATGCTATGATTATGTTCACAAAAAAAAGTAACAGGTCGTGTTTATGTTTTTTTCAAAAAATCACAATTTAGATAAGATAGAAGCTCTCGAAGCGAGGATCACCTCTCTTGAAAAAGAGGTCGATTTTTATAAAGAGATAGCAGGCTTTTCAAACGAAGAGATGGTGATCGTTCTTGATCGCTCACAAAATGCTCTTTTTATGAATAATAAACTCCAGCAAGAGGCAAAAGATGCCCGTCGTCTTGCTCAAGAGCTTGTTAAAAATGAAAAACTTATCGAGCTTGAGGGATGTACTGGGAAAGTTCTTTCAAAAGAGCTCAGCGGAAGTGATGCAAAAATATACATTATCACAAAGACAGATATGCGCGATACACGAGATAGTGATATCCTCTCTATGCACCAAAAGGCGATCACTGCAGCGCTTGGAGATACACAAAACACTTTTGTTCAGATGCTTGATGATCTTAAAGTGATGAAGGGGGAATCTGTTGAGATCGCTTCTGAATCCAAAGAGGGACTTGTCCTTATCAAGCAAACATCCCAAGCTATGGATCAACTCAGCCAACATATGCAAAACAATATGGAGGGGATGCGCTCTTTAAATGAAAGAAGCTCTGAGATCTCAAATGTTCTCACACTCATCCAAGATATCGCAGATCAGACCAATCTTCTTGCACTCAATGCTGCTATTGAAGCTGCTCGTGCAGGAGAGCATGGACGTGGATTTGCCGTTGTCGCTGATGAAGTGAGAAAACTTGCAGAAAAGACACAAGCAGCGACCAAAGATATTTCTCTTGTTGTCAAAGCGATGCAACAAGAAACGAATGAAGCAGAAACAAGCACCAGTGAAGTAAATGATATTGTTGTTGAGACCAAAGATAAGATAGTTGATCTGAGTGCAAAAATTCAATCTTTTGAAGCCAATGCATCGCGTAGCCAATACGAAGTGGAACATATCAGCGATAAGATCTTTACATCTCTTGCAAAGATCGACCACGTTATCTACAAACACAATGTCTATGCACTTATCTTTGGCGAGGAAAACAACTTTAAGCAAACGACTCATAAAGAGTGCCGCTTAGGACAATGGTATTCAAATGGAGTAGGGAAAGAGAACTTCTCTAAAATGCCTTCTTATTCCAAACTTGACCAACCACATGCTACTGTCCATGAACAAGCAAATCTCTTAGCAAATGAGTGTGCAGGCAATGAGGTCTTGTGTTCTAAAGAGATTATTCAAGAACGTATCCATGCTATTGAAGACGCGAGTCGAGATGTATTTAAATATCTTGATGTTCTTGTTGAGGAACGTACGAAAGTGATGATGAATGAAGCAGCTAAAAAACTTTTTGCAAAAGGGGATTCCAATGTCAAATAAAACAATCAATGTCGCTGTTATAGATGATGAAAATGACATCTTAATGATGCTTGAAAAATATCTCTCACGAGAAGGATACAAAGTAAAAACCTATTCAAACCCTACTACAGCGCTCTCGTCTATCTCAAAAGAAACCGATCTTGTTTTACTTGATGTGATGATGCCTCAGATGAACGGACTTGATCTTTTACCAAAGCTCAAAGAGAAGCATCCCCATATCAAAGTACTCATCATGACTGCTTACTCTACTCTTGATAAAGTACTTAATGCACATAGATATGGAGCGAATGATTATGTTATGAAACCGTTCTCATCACTCGATGCACTCGGGAAAAAGATGAAAGAAACACTTAGTCATTCTTAGATGAATTTTAAAGATATCTCCATCCTCTTTGTAGAGGATGATCCTCTTATCCAAAAAGAGATCTCGGCTTTTTTAAAAGAGCAGATATTTAGTGCCGTATATATTGCTTCTAATGGCTCTGAAGGCTTACAACAGTTTTACGAATATAAGCCAGATATTGTTCTCACAGACCTAAATATGCCTAAAATGAATGGACTTGAGATGTCTGAGATCATTAAAGATCACCACCCTAGAGTTCCTATTTTACTTATCACTTCCGATTATAAAAAAGAGATCACGGAGCGCTGTGTCGATATCGGGATCGATGGTTATCTCTTTAAACCGATCTCTCTTTTACGCCTCAAAAAAGTGCTTGAGTCTTACTGTATGCGTGTTCTCTTGCAAAAAAACTTCGATGAAAAACATAAACTTCTTCACGAATATAAAAATGCTATCGATGTGAGTTCTGCAGTTTCAAAAACAAATGCTAATGGGATGATCACCTATGTGAATGATGCTTTTTGTGAAGCTTCAGGCTATAAAAAAGAGGAACTTCTAGGGAAAAATCACAATATTATACGCCATCCGGATGTAGAAGATAGTTTTTTTCAGCAGATGTGGCAGACCATCACCAACAAACAAGTCTGGCAGGGCAATGTGAAAAATAGAAAAAAGAACGGTGCATCTTTTGTTGCAAAAACCAGTATCGTTCCTATCTTAGATAATAATAACCAGATCTTAGAATACATTGCAATTCGGCAAGATATTACTGACCTGTATGAACAAGAAACATATTTGAAAAAGCGGATAGATGAAGAGGTGAAAAAAAATCTCAATGAGGTGAAATTCTCCTCCATCGGAAAGATGGCAGCGGGAATCACCCATGAGATCAATACACCTCTGACCTATATTAAAGGAAATCTTGAGCTGATGCTTCAAGATATTAACTCTCTTGATCCCTCCCTCAAAGTCAAAGAATACCTTATCGAGGATGCGAATACTATTTTGAGTGGAGTCGATCGTATTGCAAGTATTGTAGAATCAATGCGTGAGGTTGCCTCACAAAGAAGTGATGTATTTATGCAGCATAATCTCTATTCATCCCTTATCACTGCACTTACTATCTCCCACAACAAAGCAAAGCTCATAACTCCTATCATCGTACAAAATGAGCCTTTTACGATAGGTATGGATAAGAAAAAATACACCTTTATAGCAAACTATCAGATACAACGTCTTGAGCAAGTTTTTATTATTATCATCAACAATGCCCTTGACGTCCTTAAGCTCATCGAAGATTTTGATCAAAGAAAACTTGAGATATCTATCGTAGAGAACACAAACTCATTTAGTATCGTCTTTCAAGATAATGGGGGAGGAATAGCTCCAGAAGTACTTTTGGATATCTTTGATCCCTTTCAGTCGACAAAAGAGGAAGGGGGAATGGGGATCGGACTCAATGTTGCCCAAAAGATCGTCCATGACCACAATGGATCGCTTCTAGGCTTTAACTATAAGGATGGAGCACATTTTGAGGTGGTGCTACCAAAGGAACAAGCACCTGATGCATAATCTATGTGGCATAGATGAAGCGGGGCGCGGACCTCTTGCAGGTGATTTGGTGATCGCCGGAGTGATACTCACTTCGGATGTAGAGGGTCTCAATGACTCAAAAAAACTCTCTGAGAAAAAAAGAGAGTCTCTCTATGAACTTATCATCCAAAATGCCCATTACCATATCGTCTCTTTCTCCCCTGCTCAAATCGACTCTTTTGGGATCTCAAAGTGTCTGTCTCAGGGTTTGCAAGAGATCATGCAAACGCTTCAAGCCAAACGCTATCTCTTTGATGGAAACTCTACTTTTGGGGTACAAAACCTAGAAACAATGGTACAAGCTGATGGAAAAGTATCCGAGGTAAGTGCTGCTTCCATATTAGCCAAAGTGACCCATGATCGCGCGATCTATGAGCAAGCCAAAAAATTTCCACACTATGGCTTTGAAAAGCACAAAGGGTATGGAACAAAGCAACATGTAGCGATGATAAAAAAGTATGGGTATTGTGAAGTACACAGAAAAAGCTATAAGATCAAAGAGTTGCGAGAGCCATCACTTTTTTAGAACTCTTGCAACATGATCACGTTGACAAAAGTACCTTTTTCTAAAAAAATATCCTCTTCACCACTGATCATTAAAGCGCTCTCGCCTAAAAGATTAGTAAGTATTGCTGAACTCCCCGCTTTTTTTCCCTCAAAATCAACAAAGTATTCCCCATCAACCACAGAGATATTACACGCGCTAAATTGTGTCAAGCCTACTTTCTTTTTAAAGTCATCTTTGAGTTTTGCTTCCACCATCGTATAAGGTTTCTCTTTGCCAAGCATTTTTGCAAGTAAAGGAAGCACATACAACACCGCTGTCACAGTCGAAGAGTATGCAAATCCTGGAAGAGAAATAACATACTTCGTATCCCTCTGAGCAAGCATAATATGTTTCCCGGGCTTGATCGCGACCCCTTTGTAGATCACCTCAGCACCAATGCGTGGAACGATATCTTTGACAAAGTCATAATCCCCTACACTCACGCCACCCGTACTGACCAAAATATCTGCAGCACTCAAGGCATTATTAAAGGTTTCCATAATCTCCTCTTTGTCATCGCCTATAACACCGAGCTGGATCACTTCTGCACCTGCTTGTTCAAAGAGTGCTGCGAGTGTGTAGTTGTTGGAGCTTCTGATCTGTGATGGATTTGTACTCATAGCGCCAAGATCCAAGATCTCACTCCCTGTTGCTATCACTGCCACACGAGGTTTGATCGCGACTTTTACCATCACAATATTCAAAGCTGCTAGCACACCGATCTGGGCAAATCCGAGCTTCGTTCCTTTTTTTATCAGCTGATCCCCCGCTTTGTACCCTTCACCGACAGGGCGTACAGAAGAACCTAAAGTGACTTTTTCATTGATGACAATCTTGTTTGCATCTACACTTACATTTTCGATCTGAATCAGTGTATCTGCACCTTCAGGCATCTTAGAACCTGTAAATGTTTTGATACACTCCCCATTTGCTAGTACTCGTTTCTCATCACTTCCAGCAGGATTATCCCCAATAAGGGTCAAGGATTCTCTCTCTTGGTCTTCAAACTTGATCGCATAGCCATCCATCGAAGCAGTAGGAAATTGTGGATCGTTATAGCTCGCTATGATATCCTCAGCGAGAATACGACCAAGTGCATCTGAGAGAGGAACATTTTGAACCTTTACACCCTCCACATCCAAAAGATCAAGCATATTTTGACTTGTTTCATACGAAAGAAGACTCATTTTTTTGCTCCGAGAATTCCACTTCCATAGATCGCAGTAGAGCGATCACGTGCATAAATTCTTTGTCCATCTTTGAGATCATATTTCCATATAGGTGCGCTCGCCTTAAAGTCTTCTACAAAGTGCTCGATAAAAGCCAAGGCTATTTTTCTTTTTGGTGAAAAGACAGCAGCAATATAGGAAGACTCATGAAGCTTCACATCCCCACGGCTATGTGCCATCTTTATAATTGCCCCACTCTCCTGGGCTTTTTGTTTCCATGACTCAAACCAGCGCACTAAAATAGGCTCATAGATATCAAAGCTCAGTCCATCGATCCCATCTTCTTGGCGGATCGTACCTACAAAAGGGATAAATGCTCCATAGTTACTTTTTTGTTCCTCTTCATACCACTCTTTTAAGATCACAGGTACATCCAAAGGTCCATTGCATATCTTTAGCACGTCTCAGCCCCCACACACTGGAGGAAGAAGAGAGATCTTATCTCCATCGCTAAGGGCTACATCCAAAGAACTCACAAGAGTGTCATTAATAGCTACTGCTGAATTATCCAACCACTCCACAAGCGTTTCATCCTGTTGTAAAATTGGTGCTAAATCTCTGAGGTTTTTTATCTCTAATTCGAGTGCATCTTTTTGAATCGGTCCTAAAAACTCTACTCGTACCATAAGCAGACTCCTTCATCTTTTTTCTGGGCTGATTATATCTAAATAAGATTAGCGCTGTATAATTTCACTCATATAACTTGGGAGCTACAAATTGATTTTTGGAAAAATTGAGTACCTTAATCTCTTACCTTTTCATACCTTTATGAAACGCTTTACAAAAAGTTCCTCTCAAAAGATGAGTATGCACTTTAAAAAAGGTGTCCCCGCAGATATCAACCAAAAATTTCTCACGCGACGCGTAGATGCTGCCTTTATCTCAAGCATCAAAGCAAGAAAATTCAACAATATCGGTTTGGGGATTATCGCAAAAAAAGAGGTACTCAGTGTCCTTGTGATCCCCGATGCAGTTTCCAAAAACGACAAAGAATCAGCTACATCCAATGTTTTGGCACAGATTTTAAATATAAAAGGGGAAGTGCTCATCGGAGATAAGGCGCTTAAATACTACCTCAGCGATGGGGAGCGCATCGACCTTGCAAAAGTGTGGTATGAGAAACATCAGCTCCCTTTTGTTTTTGCCCTCCTTTGCTACCATAAAGACCAAAAGCTCTATAAAAGGATCAGAACAAATTTTCTCCGCTCCAAAGTAAAAATTCCTCAATATATTTTGCAAGAAGCATCCCAACGTACTGGGATCGAAAAAAAAGAGATTCTTCGCTATTTAGAATACATCTCTTATGAAGTTGATTTAAAAGCAAAACGGGGACTCAAAAAGTTTTATCAAAAGGTTGACAATCTTTAACATTGTGATAAAATATCACGATGAATAAATTACTTTTTTTTATATTACTTTTAACAACATTATCTAATGCACAAGAACCAATTTTACCAATACCAAAACAAAGTGAAATAGACCATCCAAAAGCAAAACTTGGCCAAGAGCTTTTTATGGACACACGCTTCTCTTCTGATAACTCCACTTCATGTCTGAGTTGTCACAATGTCTATGAAGGAGGTGCTGATTCACGCGATGTATCGCTTGGTGTAGGTGCGCAAAGTGGAGATATACACTCACCTACCGTACTGAATGCTCGTTATAACTTTCGACAGTTTTGGAACGCACGAGCAAAAGATCTCGTAGAACAAATTGATGGTCCTATCCATAACCCAGTAGAGCATAATATGGATGCCAAGCGTGTAGAAAAAGTTCTCAACGAATCTACCTCTTATCAAGAAAAATTTCAAGAGATCTATGGAGTACAAAAGATTCTTTATAGCCATTTTGTCGATGCCATAGTTGCCTTTGAAAATGCTCTTTACACGCCCAATGCGAAGTTTGATAAATATCTCAGGGGGGAAGTCCAACTCTCTGAAAAAGAGAAAGAGGGGTATACACTATTCAAACAAAACGGATGTATCACATGTCACAACGGGATCAATATAGGTGGAAATAGCTTACAAAAGATGGGTACATTCAAAGAGTATAAAACACCTAAGATCTTTCCTGACAGAAGCTTTATCACCAAAAAAGAATCCCATAAAAATGTCTTCAAGGTACCGACTCTTCGAAATATTGCTTTGACTGCACCCTATTTTCACGATGCGAGTGCAAAAACTCTCCAAGAAGCTGTAGAGACCATGTCACACTTTAATCTTGGGATTCGCCTCTCTAAAGAGGAAGTTACGTCGATCGTACTCTTTTTAAATACGCTTACAGGTGATACACCTTCAATCTTGGAGTCTCATTGAATCCTTTACGCCTTATCTTTATCATTGTTCTCATCGCGCTGATCTCAGCTTTTTTACTTGTAAAGTTTTATATCACTCAAAGAAACTTCACAGCCCACCACAAAGAATTCACCCTTGCACTTAATACTTTCGAGAGTCAAGAGTTACAGCTCAAACATGCACTTTTAGAAAATGCTCTCTCTGCCTATCAAAATATGGATCCTATCGCGCAACATGTTAACGCTCTCTTAGAAACACATCATCAATTGCTCGCTTCCAAAATACTAGAAGATGAGAACTATAAAGAGCTAAAAAACAAACTCAAAGAACTCAAAAAAACCTTGGATATAAGACTAGCTGGGGTAGAAGACCAGCTGATGCTCAATGCGGGGATACGAAACTCACTCATCTTTTTATCTACTCAAGTTTATAATTTAAACCTTCACTCTGAAGAGAATATACAGCTGTATGCACAAGCACATAAGATTCTCAAACGCTTTAACGACACAGCTTTGACACAAGACCTTGACTATCTCACCAAAGAAGACCATACACTTCATACCACATCCAAACAAAAAAATATTCAAGATTTTGTCGATCATTTTAATCTCCATGCAAAGTATCTTATCAAGAACTTTCCACAGTTTATCATCACTACCAAGTACGTACTCAACAATAATTTAAGTGATTCTATTAGTACGATCAAAGAACTTTTTCGTACAAAAGCTTTAAGTGATTTTCGAGCACTCGATCTTTTTGCACTGCTTATCTTTACTATCTTTACATCCTCTGTTATAGTCATTATTTTTCTCACCACAAAATACTTTCGAGAAAATAAAAAACTTCGAGAAACAACACACTCTTTGGAATATTCACTCAGTCACGATCAACTCACAGGCTTTCTCAACAGAAACTCTTTTTCCAAAGAACTGACACGCCTAGCACGTCCACACCTTCTCTTGCTCAATATAGATGAATTTAAAAATGTAAATGATATCTACGGCAATAATGTAGGAAATCGTCTTATCAAGTCTCTTACAAAATTTATAGAACACTCGCTCAAGGAGATCGAATATATCAATATTTATAGAACAGGAGGAGATGAGTTTGGAATCCTTTTTGAAAATATTGAGCCGCAAAAAGCTTTGGATGTAGCACATAAACTCCAAAAACAAATAAGTGAGCACACCTTCGTCTTTAACCATCTCGATATTGAGATCTCTGTGAGTATCGCGAGTAACAATATCCGCCCAATTATCGAAAACGCAGATCTCGCACTCAAACTTGTCAAAAAAGATCTTACACGTCGCGTGATCGCCTTTAACGAAGATCTTAACCTCAAAAAAAGTGTTAAAGAAAACCTCAAAACTATTGATATGATCAAACATGCGATCCAAGAAGATAGAGTGATTCCCTACTTTCAACCTATCATCAATCTAGCAGAATCAAAAATAGAAAAATATGAAGCACTTGTACGAGTGCAACTTAAAAATGGCACGATTATTAGCCCTTTTGTATTTCTAGATATCATTAAAAAGACTTCTTATTATCAAGATATTACGGCGATAATGCTAGAAAAAACAGTTGATATGGCAAAACAATATCCACAATATCGTTTTTCTGTTAATATCTCAATGATCGATATTTTAAATGAGGAGATCAGAAATATGCTTTTGGAAAAACTGACACAGAATTTTGCCACTGCATCGCGTATCGATATCGAGATCCTTGAATCAGAACATGTCCATGATATCGCTAAGGTCAAAGAGTTTATCAACGAGCTTCACAAAACAGGTGCACACGTACTTTTGGATGATTTTGGAACAGGATATTCCAACTTTTCTTACTTTTCAGATCTCGACATCGACCTTGTCAAAATTGATGGATCGATCGTCAAAGAGATCGTTCAAGATGAGCGAAAATCGCATATGCTCCAAAGCATCTTTGACTTTTCACAAGGGCTCAAACTTGACAATGTTGCGGAGTTTGTGGAAACACAAGAGATCGCTCAAATGCTTCAAAAAATGGGTGTCAAATATGCCCAAGGATACTACTTTGGAAAGCCAGCTGCAAAACCCTTAGATAATGAGAATGTTCACTTCTAAGCCACTTTTTTGGAAGCGATGGCTTGCCTTCGCTCTATTTCAGCCGTTTTTTGAGCTCCTCTTTGTAGATCTGAATATCAAACTTTTTCATTGTCGATGAACCACTCTTGATCGCCGCTTCTGCCACAGCACTCGATATCTCTACAACAAGTCGCTTGTCAAAAGGTTTTGGGATGATATATTCTTTACCAAACTTGAGTTTGGTATCATAAAGCTCATTGAGATAGCTTGGTACTTTTTGTTTTGCGAGTTCTGCAAGCGCCATAGAGGCTGCTACCTTCATCTCCATATTGATCTTCTTTGCACGTACATCCAAAGCGCCACGAAAGATAAATGGAAACCCTAAAACATTATTCACTTGGTTGGCAAAGTCACTTCTTCCCGTTGCTACTATCGCATCTGGGCGTGCTTCTTTGATATCTTGGGGGAATATCTCAGGAGTGGGATTGGCAAGAGCAAAAATGATAGGGTCATTATCCATACGCATAATATCTTCTATACTAAAGCTCCCAGGTTTTGAGAGCCCCACGACTACATCCGCACAATCAAAAGCTTCAGAATGGGTCATATATTCGGGGGAAGCGAACTCTCGTTTATATTCATTAATATCGCTCCGTCCATTGTGCACTACACCGTGAGAATCAAGCATAATGATCTTGGTCGCACCCATATGGCGATAAAGACGCGCACACGAGATCGCCGCCGCACCTGCACCCACAAGCACAATTTTGAGATTTTCTAGTTTTTTGTGTGTAAGCTCACACGCATTTAAAATGGCAGCTGCAGATATCACCGCCGTTCCATGCTGATCGTCATGCATCACAGGGATGTCAAGCTCCTCAATCAGGCGTCGCTCTATCTCAAAACACTCAGGTGCTTTGATATCTTCAAGGTTTATCCCCCCAAAAGTTGGAGCAATCGCTGTCACTACAGAGCAAAACCGATCAATACTTTCTGTATCGACTTCGATGTCATAACAATCGATCCCAGAGAATTTTTTAAAAAGTACCCCTTTGCCCTCCATGACAGGCTTTGAAGCGAGTGCACCGATGTTGCCAAGCCCCAAAACTGCAGTGCCGTTGGAGATCACAGCAACAAGATTGCTCTTGGCTGTATAAAGATACGCATCCTCTGGATTTTTCTCAATCGCAAGACATGGAACCGCCACCCCTGGAGTGTACGCCATACTCAGATCTTTGAGTGAATCGACAGCTTTTGTGGTCTCTACAGAGATTTTTCCTGCTTGTGGATACTGATGATAATCAAGTGCTTCTTGATCTGTGATTTTGATTGGAGCCATAGATGTGTCCCTTTTGTTTTTTTTGATTGTAGCAGGTTTTGATAAAGAGAAGAATATATTAGATCCCAGCCTATTCTACCGAAGGCAAGCCATCGGTTCCTTTTGTTTTAGGCCTCTCTACCAAAGGCAAGCCATTGGCTCCTTATTTTTATGCCTCTCTCCAACGCTTTTGGAAGCGATGGCTTGCCTTCGCTCTGAACTTTCATACAAGCCCTACATCCCAAGCCTACTCTTTGCCAAAGGCAAGCCATTGGCTCCTTTTGTTTCATGAATCTCTCGAACGCTTTTGGAAGCGATGGCTTGCCTTCGCTCTGAACTTTCTTTCAAGCTTTATAAACCCCATAAAACCTCTCACTAGTCTTCAAATCAGCCTTAAGAGGATTATGCTTTATATATTCATACACTTTTTTAAAATGTAGTTCATCACGGATCACTTTATCGTAATACCCATTCGCCCAAAACTTCCCCTCTCGTCTGAGCACCCTATTCATCTCTCTTGCACTTTGAGATTTCAATCTTCGCATAGTACTCTCAAGAGAAGATGTTTGACGAAAGAGAATATGCACATGGTTTGGCATAATGCAAAAACAAACAAGTTCATAAAGCTCTGCATCTAGACTTTGAAGAAGATCATACATTGTCGCTAAAGCATCGTTGTAAAAGTAGCTTCCAGCACTTGAAAGATCCAGATGTGCATCAAGCTGATATTGTTTAATAGAAGTTTTAAGAGTTGTATCTTCAAGAATTTTTTGGAGATAGGTATCGAGGCTGTCGTGGGTTCTAAATGTTACAAATTGGTAGTGATCTATAGCATTTATATGTGGAAGCTTTGTAGGATTTTTCATTATTTTTCTTCCTCTTTTTCTTTCCTACCACTCTCTACCGAAGGCAAGCCATGGGTTCCTTTGTTCTATGCCACTTTGCCAAAGGCCAAGCCATTGCCACTCTCCAACGCTTTTGGAGGCGGATGGCTTGCCTTCGCTCTGAACTTTCATACAAGCCCTACATCCCAAGCTCACTCTTTGCCAAAGGCAAGCCATTGGCTCCTTATTTTTATGCCATTAGTTCCTATTAGAAGTAAAAGTTCACACCCGCTTGCAAGGTCTCTCTTTTGAGATCTTTGTCGTTCTCATAGTGATGAATATTTTCATACGCCATCTTTACAAAAATATTTGAGCTGACTCTATAGCCTGCACTTAGGTTATAGAGATGTTGTCTACACGAATCAGAAAAATAGCGCTGTGTGTATTGTGTGGCGATATGAAGCGACTTGTATTGATCTAGCACCGCACCAACACTTGCACCCACTCCACCCAAAGCTTTGGATGTATAAAGCAGATAGGGATCAGCCATCGCATAAACATAACCCAAGTCATTACCCGTGCTATAACCAGCACCAATATTCAAAGAGAAGTTCGTTTTGTCATTGAGGTATTTTCTATCCCAGCCGATCTTTGTACGCCATGAAAAGCCTTTGACATAGGGGCTGTTTTGTGTGTAAGAATCTATACTTATGATCGTTGCTTTTTCAAGATAAGTTTTCTCACGTGTTCTTAAGACTACAACATCACCAAACTCTATCCCAGTGCCGCGCAAAAAGCCCACATGACTCTCCTCTATATCATGATACGCAAAACGAAATCCAAGCTGGGTGAGTCCATGCCCTTCTCGCTCCCCCTGAGTAAGCGTGGTGCGCATCGCACGATGCCCCTCTAGAGGATTGTGTGGGAGGATATCATTTTGCATCTTACTCACCCCCAGCGTAGCCCTCGCCGTTGTGAGTTTGTGAAAAAGTTCAAGATGTTCCTCTTTACTCAGTTCATTGGATTTAAAAGAGTATTCCAAAAGCTCTATAGCGGCTTCTAAGACAAGTCTTTTTTGCGCTACATCCAAAGAGCTATCCTCTAAAAAACTCTCTACATCCAAAGAGCTATCGATAAGCTGATGCGGCTTCTCAAGGTTCTCACTCTCTATCACCCTCTCAAACCATACAAGGTTACTTCGCTTGGAGGGTCTGTAATGTTTTTGGGTAATGATCCCCTCCTCTTGAAGCGGGAAGACAGTCTCTAAAGGGATCACTTGGTAGCCAAAATATTCGCGCAGATGCAACTTTTCACGTGCGACCTCTAAGAGCCAAAGCATATTGTACGAGCAGTTTTCTGTAAAAAAATAGTAGTAAGAGTTGGTATCTTTGAGCTCCCAAATATGTGCAAACATCCGCTCAACCTCTTGGGATGTAAGGTCAAGATCATACTCCCAAATATCACGGTTTTCAGTATCTCTATACTCTTTGAGTTTTTCATAATAAGGCAGAAGTGAGTACTTTCCATAGTATCCCCCAAAGAGCCCTTTGATCGCAAACATGACACCATTCTCTTTTTTGGGATCAGCATCTGCAGCATAATTGATCGCATAGGAGAGAAGCCGTGAGTTGTACGAGGAGTTGATACGCAAAAAAGTATGTCCAAACATCGAGGCGGGAGAGTTGATATGCGCTGAGGGAAAGACCATCGTCACCGAGACAGGATCGACACGTTTTTTGAGAGACTCATACTCTTGACAATTTACCTTTGGAAGATCTTGCAAATCAAGCTCTTGACTCAACCAAGTTGCACGCGCAGGGAAGCGACAAAGTGGGGCTTCATCATCTAGATGAGAATCATCATAAAAGGCTTCTAGCGTTGCGATCAGTTCCGCTTTTGCATCGCTCGCTCCATTAGGTGCGAAAAAAAACCTTGAATCATCAATCTCACTGACATCTGAGGGGATATGTAACAGAAGCTTCCAATAGCGCTGTTCATAAAGTTTTGCATCAAGTGCTTTTTGGATAAAAACATCGTGCGCATAGGCTACAAAAAATGTACTAAAAAGTAAAAAAAGATATTTTAAAATGGTGATTTCCTAAAGTGGGGCAAGAAGCCCACTTATTTTGAATTAGATCGTAGTTTGAGAGATATTGTCTAATACGTCTGCCATCTCTACTTTTTGACTTGTGTAGATAGCGTTGTAGTTTGCTTGAAGTGTAGAAGCAAAAAGTGCTTTATCTTCTACTGCAAGAAGCTCAGCGAGTGTATCTACACTCTAACCATGACCCACAGCGATCTCTTTTGCGAGTGTATCCATGTTTGAGGCTACGAACTCTTCTGCTCTTTCATTCATTACAAACTTTGTTTTTTTACATCCGAGTGTTCCAGATGTGATACCAAAAGTTTGGTTTCCTGAAGTACCATTTGTAGTCGCTTGAAGCGCTAACATAACCGCAGATGAATCATCTTTAATGATTACCGCACCAAGACCACAACCTGTTTGATTATTTACATTTGCATATACAGCTGAGCTTAATGCAGCAACCGCTGCGATACTTACTAATAACTTTTTCATAGTGAACCTCTTTCTAAATTAAGATAGTCGTCATTCTATACTTACTAAGCTTAATGTTAAATTATATCAAATTTTATTTATCTGATGGTCAAACTCTGGCACCATCTCTTTGAGCTTTGCAAGTTTGTCTTCACAGTTGATAAGCTCGAAGATATCATGGTTGAGCTTGACAATATCATAATCTGTCCTTCCTGCGACTGTGATCGATTCATACGGTGTCGTTGCCTCTGTGTCGTCAATAAGAAGCTCTTCATAAAGCTTTTCTCCTGGTCTAAGACCTGAGAACTCTATCTCTATATCATCACGATGGCTCAATTCTATCATCTTACGTGCAAGATCTACGATCTTGATAGGTTCACCCATATCAAGTATAAATATCTCTCCACCCTTACCTAATGCTCCTGCTTGAAGTACAAGCTCGCAGGCTTCAGGTATAAGCATAAAATAGCGTGTAATCTCTGGATGTGTTACCGTAATAGGGCCACCCCGAACAATTTGTGCTTTAAATTTTGGTATCACACTCCCACTACTTCCAAGAACATTGCCAAATCTCACAGCAACAATTTCTGTATTCTCTTTTGTTTTCTTATTTCCTATAGAAAGCACGTTTTGTGCATAAAGCTCACATATACGCTTCGTCGTTCCCATTACGTTTGTGGGGCGCACGGCCTTATCTGTGGAGATAAGAACAAACTTTTTTACTCTATATTTAATAGCGCAGTCAATTGCATTCTTTGTTCCTATGACATTATTAATCACAGCCTCTGTCGTATTCTCCTCCACAAGAGGGACATGCTTGTAAGCAGCTGCATGAATTACTACATCAGGCTGATATTTTTCAAAAGTCTTATCAAGTAGCTCTTTATTAACAACCGATTGCATCACTAATATCGGTTTGAATGCATGCATCTCTTCTGCTATCTGATAGAGATTATACTCACTATGGTCTAGGAGAATAAGCTTTCTAGCCCCAAACTTCGCACATTGACGACTTATCTCGCTTCCTATACTTCCACCCGCTCCAGTAATCAAAACTTTTTTGTCTTTAATGAAGTTTTCTATAAGTTTTTTGTCCAAATCTTTGGGATGACGTGCAAGCAGATCTTCTACACTAATCTCCTGCAACATCCCAGAATAATTTTTATCCACCAATATTTCGCTGATCGTAGGAAGGATCTTAATTTGTTTAAAATAGGAGTTAAGCCCCTGATGAATCTCCTGAATCCTTTGTGGGGAAGCACTCGGTATAGCAATAATGAGTAAATCATACTTATCTTCCTCTCCAATATTACGCTTAAGTTCCTGCTTTGAGATGACACGTATTCCATCTATACTTCTACCATGCAAAACTTTATCATCATCAACAAAATATTTTACCTTGTATTCGCTATCTCTAAATTCATCTTCTAGCTTATTTCCCGCCTTACCTGCACCATAGATCACAAGAGACTTGTCTTTTTTAATACCAGAGCGATTTACATAGTAGTAGTAAGTATACATAGCAAAACTCATTGCAAAGATATAGGTAAAAAGCTCGCTTATCAAGACCACTTGTGGCACTTTCTGATAGAGTAATCCTGCATAGAAAAAGTATGGCACAATCGCTACAATACTTTTGAGCAAAAATGTCTTTTGTGTCACCTTAGACCAAGAGAGAGAAAAGTCTCTCAAAATCAGGAGTGACGCGAGAATTCTCATCCCTACAACCAATCCAACTACACTCCAAGCAAAGGGGAGTTTAAAAATAAAAAAAGTCCACCAAAATGTAATGCACGTAAGAAATATAATTATTAAAAAGTTTAATATTTTTTTATTCAATCTCATCTATAAAACCTATGTTTTCTCTCATTATACTGTAGTTCATCTTCTATACTTTTTAGGAATCTCTATTTGTTTTGCCAATTTTAAAGAAAGATCATATCAAATTTTTACAAAAGCAAAAAAATAAGTGTTAACATCCCCTCAAACCATGCAGTTTGAATCAGAAAAATCTTTCAGAAGAAAAATCAGTTTGGTAGAAAATTAAAATAAGGTTGAATCAAACGATTCAAC
>JAGGTH010000022.1 GCA_021163845.1 Helicobacteraceae bacterium
GATAAGAGTCTGAGAGGAAAGAGTAATAATATTATTTAAGGATAAATTTTATCTTTTAATCTTTTTTGAGAAACTTAAGGGAGAGAGGCTTAAGATGGAGAGTATTTATATTTAAATATTCTTTGCTATAATTGCGACGATTTATGGAGCAAGACTCTATACTTCAATAAGGAAAATCGATGACTAAAGAGTACATTTTTACTTCAGAGTCTGTAACAGAAGGGCATCCTGATAAGATGGCTGATCAGATCAGTGATGCAATTCTGGATTATATTATTGAGCATGATCCAAATGCACGTGTAGCGTGTGAGACATTGGTATCAAATGGTTTTTGTGTAATTGCAGGCGAACTGAAAACAACGGCGTATGCGCCTATGCAAGAGATTGCTAGACAAGTGGTAAAAGAGATAGGATATACCGATGCGACCTATGGTTTTGACTATCGTTCGGCTGCAGTTTTAAATGGTATCGGAGAGCAATCTCCTGATATCAATCAAGGTGTGGATCAGGCAAGTGGTGAGATAGGTGCCGGAGATCAAGGGCTTATGTTTGGATACGCTTGTCGCGAGACAGATGTATTGATGCCTTTACCGATATACCTAGCACACAGACTTACGCAAAAACTTGCAGAGGTACGTAAAGAGGGAATTATCCCTTATCTTCGTCCAGATGGAAAAGCACAAATAAGCGTGAAATATATAGATGACAAACCTGTAAGTGTTGAGACGGTTGTTGTCTCAACGCAACATGCTCCAGATGTAGCACAAGAGAAGATCCATGAAGATGTGATCAATGAGGTGATCAAAAAAGTGATCCCTGCAGAGCTTTTGAGTGAAACGACTGTCTTTCACATTAACCCTACAGGGAAGTTTGTGATCGGTGGACCACAAGGGGATGCTGGACTTACAGGAAGAAAGATCATCGTAGATACTTACGGTGGAAGTTGCCCGCACGGTGGGGGAGCATTTTCAGGAAAAGATCCAACCAAAGTGGATAGAAGTGCAGCATATGCAGCGCGCTGGGTAGCAAAAAACCTTGTAGCTTCAGGTGCTTGTGACAAAGCAACGATCCAAGTGGCTTACGCTATTGGTGTCGTACAACCAGTTTCAATCATGGTAGATACACATGGAACAGGTAAAGTTGAAGAGAATAAAATAGAAGCATGTGTGAAAGAGCTTTTTGATCTTTCTCCAAAAGGGATCATAGAATCACTTGATCTTTTACGCCCTATATATAGAAAGACAGCTGCTTATGGTCATTTTGGACGTGAAGAAGATACTTTTACGTGGGAAAAAACCGATAAAGCTGATGCAATAAAAAAATACCTTGATCTTTAAAAAAAGATCTTTTCATTTACGGTGATTTTTCACCGTAAATCTACATTAATAATCGTTATCAAAACCATAAAAATAGGCATTTTAGCAGGCTTAAATTGTAACGTATTGCTTTTTTTACTCGCCCAAAATATAATTTTTAGCTCCCTTTAAAAATCTTAAGTGTATAGTTACCCAAATTATATATTTAGGAGAAAATAATGGCAGTATATATTAATGATACATGTATCAACTGTGGTGCTTGTATTGATGAATGTCCAGTAGAAGCAATTGTAGATGAGGATGATAACCCAACTGGTGAAGAAATTTACTATGTTTACCCAGATAAATGTGTAGAGTGTGTGGATCATCATGATGAGCCTGCATGTGCTACTGCATGTCCAACAGAGGGCTGTATCACTTGGGATATGCCATTTACTGCTGAGTACAAAGATCACTTCAATGGTGCAAACTATGAAGATGGCAAAAATTATGTAATGGAAGATGCAGATGCTGAAATGCCTTTTCATGCTGACATTAGTATAGATGATCGTAAAAGTAAAGCGAACATCATCGACTAATCTTTAAGGCTCCCCCATGGGAGTTTTAAGCCTTTTTCCTCTTTTTTTCTTCCCTTTAAACTACAATCTATAAAATTTTTGGTATAATTCCACTCTATTTTTTATACATACTAGGAGATTTGATGGAACGAACACTATCAATAATAAAGCCAGACGCAGTTGCTAAAGGTGTAATCGGAAAAATTTTAGATCGTTTTGAAAGTAATGGTCTTAAAATTGCTGCTACAAAAAAACTTCAACTTTCTCGTAAAGATGCAGAAGCATTTTATGCAGTTCACGCTGAGAGACCTTTCTTCAACGACTTAGTTGACTTTATGATCAGTGGTCCAGTTGTAGTTTCAGTTTTAGAGGGTGAAAATGCAATGGCTAAAAACCGTGACTTAATGGGTGCAACGAATCCTAAAGAAGCTGAGGCAGGTACTATCCGTGCAGATTTCGCTGAAAATATTGATGCAAATGCAGTTCACGGAAGTGACTCATTAGAAAATGCAGCTGTAGAAATTGCGTTCTTTTTCTCTGAGAGAGAGATTTCATAATTCTTTTATGAATATTCAATTAAGAAAAGTAACTTCAACACCACAAGATTTTGAGATTAAATCTGGGGATATAGCATTTAAAGGTTTTTTACAGTACCATAGCGGCAAATTAATTTTGCTCAAAGCAAACTTAAGTGGCTCTATGGATATTGAATGCGACGTTTGTGCTACAAAGTTTGAGCTACCTTTAAACAACGACATTGAGTTTTTCATATCCGATGGTATTTATGAAGATGAAGATGGTATAGAATTGGATGTAGTTGAATCACTAAACTCATCTACAGATGTAGGTGAGCTTTTGAACTCAGAACTAGAACTGATTCGTAGCGACTATCATAGTTGTAAAAACTGTAAAGACTCTGACTATACTTTAGAGTTTTAATAAAGAAGCTTCTAAAAAGCTTATCAAAATACAAAAAAAGGAAATAAAATGGCAGTACCTAAAAGAAGAGTATCTCATTCTCGTTCAGCGAAAAGAAGAACTCATTACAAAATTGCTTTAGCACGTCCAGTGAAAGATAAAGATGGGACTTACAAACTTCCACACCATATCAATCCAACGACTGGTGAGTATAAGTAGTAAATGATTACAATTGCTATTGATGCAATGGGTGGGGACTTCGGTCCCGAACCAATTGTTAAGGGTTGTGTTGCGGCACTGAAAACAAAACTATTCAAGCCTATTCTTGTAGGTAAAAAGTCAGAAATTTTACCTCTGTTACCAAAAAGTTATAGAGATAAGATTTTAATTATCGATACAGACGATGTGATCTCTATGTCAGATGCAGCGACAGATGCTGTAAAAAGAAAAGAGAGTACTATCTACAAAGCGATCGAGCTTGTAAAGAATGGTGAAGCACACGGGGTAGTATCAGCAGGACACAGCGGTGCGACTATGACACTAGCGACTCTTCGCTTAGGTCGATTGCAAAATGTATCGCGCCCTGCACTCGTTACACTTATGCCTACAAAAACAGGGCGTCGTTCTGTTGTATTGGACGTAGGTGCAAATGTAGATTCTAAGCCAGAACACTTAGCAGAATTTGCCGTTATGGGTGGATGCTATGCTGAGGATGTACTCAAAATTGCTGAGCCAAGTATTGGTATTTTGGCAAATGGTGAAGAGGAATCAAAAGGGAACGAAGTCACAAAAGCTGCTCATAAACTTCTCAAAGGCTACAGAGGCTTTAAAGGCAATGTTGAGGGAAGCGATATTTTTAATGGTTCGTGTGATGTCATCACTTGTGATGGCTTTGTTGGTAACCTTGTACTTAAAGCAAGTGAGGGTGTCGCTTCAACGATTAGCCAACTTATTAAAGAGTATATTCGTAAATCTCCAGTCTCTATCACGGGAGCACTCTTGATGCGAAAAGTGTTTAAACTTCTCAAAAAAGAGATCGATTATGCTGAGATCGGTGGGGCTCCTCTTATCGGTATCAAGGGATGTGCGATTGTGAGTCATGGGAAAAGTAATTCTCGTGCGATAGAAAATGCGATCTATCAAGCGATCCGTTACGTTGATACAGGTGTGAATGACCATATAGTATCAAGACTTGCAGAGTTGAAACAAAAGGACAAATAATGGCTTATGCAGCTTTTAGATCTATTGGTGCATATGCTCCAGAAAAAATCTTAACAAATCAAGAACTCTCAGAGATGGTTGATACATCTGATGAATGGATTGTTAAGAGAACTGGAATCAAAGAGCGCCGCATTGCTGCAAAAGATGAAACAACAAGTGATATGGGTGTCAAAGCTGCCGCACTTGCAATTGAGCGTAGTGGGATAGAGAAAAAAGATATTGATATGCTTATTTGTGCAACGATATCACCTGATTATTTTTGTATGCCCTCAACTGCTACGATCATCTCAAGTAAACTTGGGCTTAATAATGTAACTGCTTTTGATATCTCTGCTGCTTGTACAGGTTTTGTTTATATCCTCTCCATTGCTAAAGCTTTTATAGAAGCTGGTATGAAAAAAAATATTCTTATCGTTGGGGCTGAAAAACTTTCTGCGATCACTGATTATACAGATAGAGGAACGTGTATCCTGTTTGGAGATGGTGCGGGAGCAGCTATTATAAGTGCGACTGAAGATAAAAGTGAAGCAATTATCGATATACACACGGGGGCTGATGGGACATTTGCAGACTTGCTAATGACGCCAAATGGTGGAAGTGGTTCTGCACATGACTCTCTCGATCAAGAAGCTTCAAGCTGTTTTATGCAGATGAAGGGCAATGAAACATTTAAAGTTGCTGTGCGCACCTTGACAAAAGATGTTGTCGACATCTTGCAAACGAATAACATCAAAAGCGAAGATATCAATCACTTTGTGCCTCATCAAGCAAACTACCGTATTATTAAAGCTGTAGGAGATGCTCTTGCTATGAAAGAGGAGCAGGTGGTCCTCACTGTTGCAAAATATGGAAACACTTCAGGTGCATCGATCCCTATGGCGATCAATGAAGTGTATGAGAGTGGCGATCTAAAAGCTGGAGAGCTTATGCTTCTTGATGCTTTTGGTGGAGGGCTCACTTGGGGAAGTGCCCTTGTTCCTTTCTCACCCTTAAAGTAATCCCTCTTTTCGTGCTTCTCTATGGAGTGCGAGTAAAAGTCTCTTATGAAAGAGATCCTCATCTGGAAGTACTAAACTAGCTTCTCTTACTTTCTCACCCCACATTGGATTTGGAAAATAACTATCCTCTTTGAATCGTGCCATTACATGAATATGTACACGTGGTAGCATATTTGCAAAAGATGCCATATTGATCTTTGTAGGCTTGTAAAAGTCTTTAAGCTCTTGCTCTACAATATCATAAATATCCCATAAACGTTTTCGTAGCTCTTTTGGCATATCTCCGAGTTCTTTGTAGGGTTCTTTGGTAAAAATGAGGAGCCATGGGATCTCACTCTCTTGTGTTTGAATATAAAATTCAGCATCTTCATAAAGTAGCATGGGATGTACCTTTTTTGCTTATTATAACTGATTTGATTTGAAAAAGTGAAGGAAAAAGTAGGAAAGAAAAGTTTACTCCATAAAGGAGTAAGAGGAAAAAAGAGCTATTTAGTCTTTGTTTCCGCGGTATGAAGAGCCTGAGCCGCTTCTAGAAGATGATCTTGGCTTTGAAGAAGAACGTCCACGGCTGCTACTGTTTCCTCTATAGCCTCCACCACTTCTACTTCTTCCACCTTTACCTCGTGTGTCTCTTCTTTGACTTGCACGTGCAAGAATCTGCTCGATCTTATCAGCAGGGATACCAATAGTGTTTGGTCCTTTGATATCTTGTTTGTCTAGAATCATAGAGATAAGCTTAAAGATAATTGTCGGTTCATCGATATCTTCTTTGAGTGCATCAAGGATTCTGTGGGCTTCATCGTAGATAGATTGATCTTCGATGTTTTTTACGATAGCATCAATATTTAGTTTACGTAGATCATTTTTGCTTGGAACAAAAGCGTGTTCCATTGTAGTTCCCACTTTTGCTTTGATCCGTTGAAGCTCTTTAAACTCAAGTGGAGTGAGTAGCGTGATCGCTTTTCCTTTTGTTCCTGCACGTCCTGTACGTCCGATACGGTGTACATAACTCTCAGGATCAAAAGGGATATGGTAGTTAAATACATGAGAGATGTTGTTTACGTGAATACCACGTGCAGCAACGTCTGTTGCAACAAGTACTTTTACCGAGTTGCTTTTAAAGCCCTTGATAACAGTTTCTCTTTGTCTTTGCTCCATATCACCATGAAGGCCATTTGCAAGGTATCCAGCGTTTGATAGAACATTAGAGAGACGATCTACTTCGCTTTTTGTACGACAAAAAACAATCGATTTTTCTGTTGTTTCAGAATCCATCAAACGGATGATCGCATCATCACGCTCAGACTCATCGATCACATAGTAAAGTTGTTCGATATCAGCGTTTGTAGTTTCCCCTTTAGTGATCGAGATAAACTCAGGATCATGGAGAATTCTATTAGCAAGTGTTTTGATCGGTTGTGGCATCGTTGCTGAGAAAAGTAATGTTTGACGACTTGTAGGGAGGTAAGAGAATATCTCGTTGATATCATCTAAGAATCCCATATCAAGCATCTCATCTGCTTCATCTAAAACAACCATACTTGGTGCAAAGTCTTTGACCATATTCTTTTTGAGAATATCGAGTAAACGACCTGGAGTTGCTACAACAACACTTGCACCTCTTTGGATAAGATCGATCTGGCGGTTGTATGAACTTCCACCAAAGATAGTAACTGTCTTGATCCCAAGGTTACGTCCGTATTTGAAAAGCTCATCACTTACTTGCGTCGCAAGTTCGCGTGTTGGTGTGATCACTAAAAGCTCTACACCACCTTTGTTGTGCATGTTGTTAAGAGCTGGCAGACCGAAAGCTGCAGTTTTACCTGTACCTGTGTGTGCTTGTCCGACCATGTCGCGGCCAGCGAGAACTACAGGGATTGCAGAAACTTGGATTGGGGAAGGTGCTGTAAATCCAGCATCTTTAATACTTTTAAGTATCTCTTTTTTAAGTCCTAACTCTTCAAAGAGGACTACTTTTTCTTCTTGTTGTGCATTTTCTTGCATCATAAACCTTTATGTAAGGAGATGATACATGTTAAATACCTTCCCCTAGAAATATAGATGGAATTATAGCGAAATAAAACAGTGTTCTAATTAAAATTTTATATATTTAAAATTACTTAAGTTTATATGTGTATAAATGTGCGCTGATGTGCTGTGAGTTTGCAGATTGTCATATTTTTGGGAAATATTTTTTTCTTAAGTATAATGATAGAAAAAAATGGATGTGTATATGGATCTCTATTTAGCAGGCTTGATTCTGAGTTTTATTGTTGTGTTGGTATTGCTTTTTTTGTATCTCAAGCAACGTGATGAGCTCACTCAGATCAAAAACTATAAACAAGAGCTTCTCAAACAAAATAGTGATTATAAGCTTGAATTTGCTGTTTTAAAAGAGCGCTATGAAAATGAAAAAACTACAGCAAACGAAAAACTAGATGTTCTTAAAAATGCCAAAGAGGAGCTAAGTCGTGAGTTTAAAAATTTGGCAAACCAGATATTTGAAGATAAATCGAGACAATTCTCCCACACACAAAAAGAGCAACTCGATCTCTTTTTAAAACCGTTTCGCGAACAGATCACACTCTTTTCAGAACAATCCAAAGCGCAATACACCAATGAGCTCAAAGAGCGTCATCTTCTCAAAGATGAACTCAGTCGTCTCCAAGCGATGAATGCACAACTCTCTCAAGATGCCCTCAATCTCACCAATGCACTCAAAGGGGAGAACAAGACACAAGGAAATTGGGGTGAGCTTGTGTTGGAGCGTATTTTAGAGCAATCGGGTCTGCGCAAGGGGAGTGAGTATGAGCTTCAAGTCTCAAAAAAAGCAGAAGATGGTAAAAGATATCAACCCGATGTGATCATCCATCTTCCACAAGAGCGTGATGTGATCATCGATTCGAAGGTCTCCCTTGTGGCGTATGAGAAGTTTATGAGTGCAGATACTCCTGAGCAAAAGGCAAGTGCGCTCAAAGAACACCTCTCAAGTATCTCGATGCATATCAAATCTTTGAGTGGGAAAAAGTATGAGAGACTTGAGGGGCTTGCTAGTCTTGATTTTGTCTTGTTGTTTATGCCTATAGAAGGGGCTTTTTTAGTTGCTCTAGAACAAGATGGAGAGTTTTTTAAACGCGCTTTTGATCAAAATATCTTAGTGGTCTCCCCCTCAACGCTCCTTGTGACATTACGAACTATCGAACATATTTGGCGAACGCAAAGACAAGAGGAGCATGCCAAAAGGATCGTCGATGAAGCCGAAGCGATGTATGATAAACTCGTTTTGTTTATTTCGGAGATGGAAAACATAGGTAGCCATCTGCATAAAACCCAAGATGCTTATGAAGGTGCAATGAAGCGACTCCATACAGGTCGGGGAAATGTAATAAAAAGAGCTCAAAATATGATAGAGTTAGGTTTAAAACCAAAAAAGACTTTAACACTTCAAAGTGAGGATGATGCAGGATGAATTTACTAAAAAAATATAAACAGTTCTTTGTACTTGGAATGCTTTTGAGCATTGTGATGCTCGTGCTCCTTGGGCTTTATTTTATGAGAAGCGCAGCGATAGAAAAAGAGTATAAAGAGCGTCAAAACAATCTGATCAAAGAGTATATTGACCATAAAAAAGAGCGTGTTACCTCTGTAATCCATACACTCAAAGAGAACTTTCATCAAGAGAATAAGCTTGTCGAAGAGGAAGCGACCTATGAGCTCAAGAAAAAAGTAGATCATGCTTATGAAACTGCTCACCTGATCTATGACAAATACAAAAAGCTCAAAAGTAAAAAAGATATTCAGGAGCGGATCATAGAAAGTGTACGTTATGGTGGAGCTTGTGACGAGGAGAAAAGTCTCTTTATCAGCAACTTTGATGCAAATAGTGTTTTTGCACAAAAGCCAGAGAGTATTTATGAGGCTTTGGATGTAGATGCTGATGGACGCACTATCGCTCTAGAGATGATCCAGAAAGTGAGAAAATACTCAGAAACATATATCTATACAAATACCAATCAAAAGACGCGTGAACTCATCTATGCTAAAAATCTTGATCTTTATGATTGGTTCGTTGGTGCATCTATTGATCTGACTCAAAGATATGCGCAAAAAAAGCAAGCGTTTCTTGCAAATCTTGGTGCTCTTCCTTTAAGCCAGAGAGATTTTTTTGCACTTTATGACAAAAATAAAGAGCACTTTGTAGAGAAAAAAGTGGGAGAAAAGTTCGATGATCGCTTTGTGGATGCGGTTACATCCAATCTACTCAAAAAGAGTACTTGGTATGCAAATAGCATCGATTCGAATTACTATTATAGTGATTATATCGAGAGTTTGGATCTCTATATCATTTATGGCTTTGATATGAAAAAGCTTTTTCAAAAGTAAGCCTTACTCTCTACATCCCATCTTTATCTCTTGGCGTGTTGCTTGCACGAGAGCTTGAATCTCAGCATTGTCTGTGACAACCTGATCGAGCAACTGGAGCGCCTCATCTGATCTACCTGTTTGACACAAAAGATCAGCTAGATTATTCAAAGCAAAGGAATAGAGGGGATCGATCAATAATATATATCGGTAGATCTCCTCAGCTTGATCGAGTTGATGGGACCTATAATAAGCATTTGCTAGGGCGAAAAGTAGAGGAATATCATCTTGCCAGCGTGTAAGTGCAGTTTTATAGGCAATGATCGCTTCGCTTGTCATTCCTATTTTTTCAAGATCATAGGCTGCACTTAAAAACTTTTTCGCAGTAGCAGATGTAGGTAACTTTTCTGGAGGTACAAGCACAACACCCCAGTTTCCACTTCTCTCCCACAGCGCTGCAAATGTTGCAATTGGAAGTGCTTCCTTTGGTGTGTCAGCAAAATGGCTTAGGATCGTTTGCGCTTTTGCATCGTATCCCAAAACAGGAGCATAGTGCCAGAGTGGATACCAAGAGTAACTTCTATTGACAAGTACAATCACTGGGTGATCGGCAGAGAGTTCAGCAAAAAGTGCTTCAAATGTAGGCTCTATTGGATACACAAGCATCCCATTGGCTCTTGCTGTGGCGATGAGTTCTATCTGGAGCGTTCCACCTTTTGCAGGGATGAGTGTTCGTGCATCCAACTCTTGAGCGGACAAGCGCGGAGTGTAAGATGTTTGCATTTGCCAATAAGCCGAGAGCATCTCTATGGATGTAGAAGCGCAATGCTTGGAACGGGGAGCGACAAAAGGGAGATCTATTTGAGATGAAGTGTAGTTGTTGTTTAGAGGTAGAGGATGTTTGGATGTGCAGCCACTTGAGAGAATCAAGATGGCTAGGACAATAACAAAAGAGAGAAACTTGGATCTTTGCAAGTTAGTTGTTTGTTATTGGTTTTGTAAAGTTGAAAACTTTTGTCACCCCAAGAATATCTGTGATGAGTAACACGATAAAAATAAAAACGATAGCACCCACGATGGACATCCCCGCATCTGCACCAGCTGGAAGCGTCTCTATCTGAAGTGCCATTTTTGAAGCTTCTTCATTTGTCATAGAGGCGATCCTTGCTTCAATGATTTTTGAATCTACACCCATCTCTTCAAATCTTTGTGCTACATCCTCGCGAGATAGGATCTGAACTAGCTTTTCTTTAGATGATACTGTGTCAGATTCTCCAAGAACTACCCCAGTAGAAGCCATTTGTGCCGATAAAACTTGAGTGAACAAAGATACACTCAAAACAAACGATAAAAGAAGTTTCGAAATTTTCATACTATTTCCTGTGGAAAGTTTTTTAGCAAAAATAAGAAACTGGAACTTTATCATGATGCGTTACCAATTCTAATCACATGAAGCTTTATTTAAACTTGGCAATTTTTTTAGCTTTATGCCTTTTTGAGTATGCTGATAGCATACAGCAAAACAACAGCACCAATGGTCGCCATAATAATAGCGCCTAATAATCCCCCTGTGGTAATCCCTAAGAAGCCAAAGATCAAGCCGCCAAGTATAGAGCCTAAAATCCCAACGATAATATTACCGATAAGACCAAAGCCCCTGCCTTTCATGATGATGCCAGAAAGCCACCCGACTAATGCGCCAATTGCTAAAAACAGTATGAGGTTGATGATATCCATGATCTCTCCAATTTTAATTTTTTTAATACTCAAAAGAAACTAATTCATTATAGTGAACTAAAACTTAATCACTAAGATTAAAAAGCTTTTTACCTTGACTTGATTATAATGGAGAGATGAAAAAGATAAAAACTACTATTTTATCATTCTTATTGCTCAGTCTTTGTTTTGTGAGCTTCCATGACTATATGGTTGCACAAGATCATATCAAAGAGCTCTCTTGTAGTGAGATCCATTTAGAAAAAGAGAAATGTTCGGATAGTGTCGTACATGATTCTATGCATCATCTCTTCGCTCATCTTGAAATCGAAACATTTTCTTTGCACGAACTCAATAGGGAAAACCCTTCTTTTCAACAAGTAAATATGAGCTTTCATAAAGCATCTGTCCTTTTAAGACCCCCACTAAGTTAGACTTTTTTATTATATATTCGACTCCTTGCATAAGCCATAAACTGCGTCACACTGAACTTGATTCAGGGGCTAGGTTTTGCAAGAAATTTATTTCTTTTACATATAAAAAAAAGGTTTACTATGAAAACTATACTACTTTTGTGTCTCTTCTTCTCTTTTGATCTGCTTGCACAAAGCCTTTGGGAGATACTACAGAGTACACCACAAAATAATAAACTCAAGGCACTCCAATACCGTCAAGATGCACAAAGTGCACAAACACAAGCACAACTCTCTTATGAGGCTCCTACGATCTCTTTGGATGTAGGATCTGCTCAAGAGAAAGCAGGAGAAGATGGGGTGGAGTATGCTCTTGCATTTTCTCAAGAGATACAAACCCCTTTTGCCTTAGAGGAAAAAAACAGTGCCCAGCGTGCGATGATACGCTCTTTGGCTCTCTCTACAGAGTATGAGAACAATAGCTTTGTCTTAGATCTCGCACTCTCTTATCATCTTGCATGTGTGGATAAAGAGAGTTTTGAGCTTTTGCACCTTCTCGTAACTGAACAAAAAAAAGCATTTGATAGGCTTCGTGTAGCCTATGAGCTTGGAGAGATCTCACGAAAAGATCTGCTCTTTCATCAAGTCGAATATCTCAAACTTCAAGAGCAAGAGAGGTATTTTCAGAGACTTTATGAGCGTTCACTCTTAGCGCTTCAATCACAGGTACAAAACTTAGAGATAGATACTCTCACTTGCAGTGATATGATCTTACCATCAGAGGAAAATCTCAAGATAGAGCCACAAAAACATGCAAAACTTCAAGCACTTGCGTATGAAAGAGATGCAGCAACTTCGTATTTTAAGCTCTCAGATAGTTTTGTTCAATCTCTTGGGTATTCCTTGTCGTATGAAAAAGAGCTTGATAAAAAGCGCTATGGGGTGATGGTGAGCATTCCGCTTACATCCTTTACATCCAAACAAGAGCAGCTTCAAGCACAGTATCTTCATACACAAAGTGCGCTTGAAGAGGAACTCAATAGTTTGAGCTATGAACTCGACCAAAATGCCAAGAGTCTGCGTGCAAGGCTACACTCAAACTATGAAAGTTATACTACGTACCAAGAGCAGGTAATCCCTCTTTCCAAAGAACTTCAAGAACTCTCTTTGATTGCCTTGTTTGAAGGGGAAGGAAGTGTGCTAGAGTCTTTAGATGCGACGCGATCGTACTTAAGTAATACACTTGGGATGTTAGAGAAAAAACGAACATACTACCAAGAGCTTTTTGCTCTTTATAAAATAACAGATAGACGATTAGGAGAAATAAATGAATAAGTTATCGATTTTTTTAGTACTTTGTGTGTCCTTTTTGGACGCGCGTTTGATAGAGATGAGTGAGACGCAAGCGGGAGACTTGGGTGTACGAACACAAAAAGCAGTTCAGGTTGAGAAGATCATCTTGCCCTCTTTGAATGCAAAGGTTATCCTCGCACCCAAAGATATCATTACTATCACTCCAAGAGTGATGGGGGTGATAGCAGATGTTTATGTCAAGAAGTTTGATAAGGTGGCACAAGGGGAGAAGATATTCTCTCTTCGCTCCAAAGAGCTTTTAGAACTCCAGCAAGAGTATCTCAGTCTCTCTTTGGAGCATCAAAATAAACAACAAAACTACCAAAGAGATGAAAAACTTTACGAGACAGGGCTTATTGCACACAAGCGACTTTTGCTCACTCAACAAGAGATGATGCAGAGCAAACTCCTTTTTGAATCTGTGCAAAATAAGCTCTTAGAGAGTGGATTTAATAAAAAGATGCTTGAACAAATACAGCAGAGCCTCTCTCCTTTGCGTGAGATATCCTACTACGCATCAAGAGCAGGACAGATCTATGCGATCGATGCTAATGTTGGAAAAAGTGTTGCTCATGATGCAAAAATAGTGACACTTTATGCCGATGGTGCGCGCTCTATAGAGTTTGAAGTACCACTTGGGATGTTAGAGTTTATCTCTTTGGGAGATATCTGCTCGTTTGAGGGCTATAAAGCAAAGATAGTCGCACTAAGTGATCTTGTAAATGAAGAGTCTCAATCACTAAGTGTACGTGCTTTGATAGAGAATCCTCAAGATATTCGTATTCATAGTGTTTATCAAGTTAGCCTTGAGACAAAAACACAAGGAAAGTTCTTTAGAGTGATGAAATCTGCTCTTGTTTTTAGCGAGGGGGATGCTTATGTTTTCAAAAAGGTTTCTGATGGATTTGAAGCACTTAAAGTAGGACTTGTGAGTGAAGATGAAGCGCACTATACTATTGATGCAGAGCTTACGAGTACGGATGATGTGGCAGTGAGTTCTACTGTGGCACTCCTAAGTGCAATGGAGCAAGAAAATGAGTGAAAGACTCGTAGCCTTTGCTTTATCGCAAAAGTTTTTTGTTCTTCTTTTGAGTGTGGCGATCCTCTTTTTTGGTGCCAACGCTATGATGAAACTCCCCGTCGATGCTTATCCTGATATCGCTCCGACGCAGGTAAAGATCATCCTCAAAGCCTCAGGGATGACACCCGAAGAGATGGAGTCACGGGTGACAATACCTGTGGAACAAAACCTTCAAAGTATCGCAGATCAACGTATTATTCGCTCCCTTTCAAAATATGGGATCTGTGATATCACTATTGATTTTAAAGAGGGTGTGGATATCTATTGGGCAAGACAGCAGGTAGCACAGCGTCTGAGTGAGGTGATGGATCAATTACCTTCGGATGTAAGCGGTGGACTCGCACCTATTACCACCCCTTTAGGGGAGATCTTGATGTTTACGATCGAATCAGACACCCTTACACTGATGCAAAAGCGCTCTTTACTTGACTGGGTGATCAACAAACGCATCCGCTCGATTGATGGGGTGGCTGATACCAATGCACTGGGTGGCTATGTCAAAACCTATGAGGTGGTACCCAATTATCTCAAGATGCAGCAGTTTGGTATCACTCTCGAGCAGCTTCAAACCGTGCTAGAGAAAAATAACAAAAATGATGGAATAGGGCGACTCTCAGTAGGGGAGCAAAGCCTTTATGTGCGCTCAGAGGGGCGACTTAAAACGATAGAAGATATTCAAAAGCTCATCATCAGACAAGAGAAAAATGGGCGAAGTATCTCTATCTCAGATCTCGCAGAGGTGCGTATAGGCTCTCTCACGCGCGCAGGCTTTGTGACAAAAGATGGTAAAGCTGAAACGGTGCAAGGGTTGATCCTCTCACGCAAAGGGGAGGATACATCTGCAGTACTCACAAGGGTCAAAGCAGAACTAGAAATGATTCAAAAAGATCTGCCAGAGGGTGTAAGTATAGAGATATTCTATGATCGCTCAGATCTCGTCTCTAAAGCTATCGCGACCGTTTCTAAGGCTTTGATAGAGGCTTTGGTGCTTATTATTATTATTCTATTTTTATTTTTGGGCAATTTTGCTTCAGCGATGAGTGTGGCTATTATCCTCCCTTTTGCAGCGATGCTCACCTTTATGGCGATGGGCTATTTTGGGATAAGTGCCAACCTTATGAGCCTTGGCGGGCTTGCCATTGCGATAGGGATACTCGTAGATAGTGCCGTGGTGATGGTAGAAAATATCAGCGAGCATCTTCAAAATGAGAAGTACAAGAGTGAACCAAAACTCTCCCTCGTGCTCAAAGCTGCCAAAGAGGTTTCAGGCTCTATCTTTACGGGGATACTTATTATTATCATCGTCTTTTTACCGCTTTTGACCTTAGAGGGCTTGGAGGGGAAACTCTTTGTGCCTGTGGCGCTGAGTATTGTTTTTGCGCTTGGTTCTTCGCTTCTTTTGGCACTCACTTTTATCCCTGTAGTGAGCTATTTTGTGCTGAAGCAAGAGAGCCATAAACCTCCACGTCTCATTACGTTTTTAGAGGCAAGATATAAAACGGTTCTTGGCTATTCGCTCTCACATCAAAAACTTGTCTTTGGTGTGGCGCTTGTGCTCTGGGTGATAGCTGTACTTGCTTATACGCAGGTGGGAAAAACTTTTATGCCAACACTCGATGAGGGGAATGTGATCATCGGGATAGAAAAAAATCCATCGATCTCCCTTGAAGCGAGCCGTGATATCGATCTTAAAATACAGCAAGCACTTTTGCGTGAGGTACCTGAGATACTCTCTATTGTCGCACGTGGAGGAAGTGATGAGATAGGGCTCGATCCGATGGGGCTCAATGACACAGATACCTTTTTGGTGCTCAAACCAAAAGAGCAGTGGCGCGTGCCATCGAATGAATGGCTCTTAGATCAGTTTCGCGCGGTGCTCGATGGTTTTGTGGGGATAGAGTATAGCTTCACCCAGCCCATCGCGATGCGTGTCTCAGAGATGCTCAGTGGTTCTCGTGGGGATATCGTGGTGAATATCTATGGGGAAGATAACGGCAAACTCGAAGAGATATCCAAACAAGTCGCCGCAATAGCTTCGGATGTAGAGGGAGCTTCGGATGTATACAAAAAAGCAAACGAGGGTGTGGCCTACTGGCAGGTGGAGTTTGATGATGAGGTGATGGCACGTTATGGTGTGAGTCGCGATGCGCTCTCTTATTATCTCAAAACTGCCATCGATGGGGTGCAAGTGGGGATCATCCAAGAGGACCTCAGACGTATCAACCTCATGATAAAGGGCAAAGAGTCCTTGCAAAAAAGTATGAGTCAAAATAGTGCCTTGCATTATATTTTAGATAACGGCAAGAGCATCCCAATAGAGGAGCTAGTAAGATTTTCTAAAACACTCGGACCTGTACAGGTCAACCATGAAAATGGGATGCGAAAATCTTTGGTGCAGATGGATGTTGTGGGGCG
Organism: Helicobacteraceae bacterium; assembly: GCA_021163845.1. Taxonomy (GTDB): domain Bacteria; phylum Campylobacterota; class Campylobacteria; order Campylobacterales; family Sulfurimonadaceae; genus Sulfurimonas. The sequence continues at coordinate 16,351 of JAGGTH010000022.1, forward strand.
AGATCTTGTTGGTTTTGTCGAGGAGTTGCAAGCCAAAATCGAGACGAGCATCACTCTTGAAGAGGGCTATTTTGTAGAGTATGCAGGGGAGTATAAAAACCAACAAAGAGCCGCTGCACGCCTCTCTTTTATCGTTCCGCTGAGTATTGTGCTCGTATTTATTTTACTTTTGATGACCTTTGGCTCTTCGCTTCAAGCGCTTTTGGTGCTCTTAAACATCCCATTTGCTCTGATAGGTGGGATATTTGGGCTTTATTATACGGGGGAATATATGAGCGTGCCTGCTTCTGTGGGCTTTATCGCACTCATGGGGATTGCCGTGCTCAACGGCGTGGTGATGCTCAACTATTTTAATAATTTGCGCCACACCCTCCACGACCCACTAGAGATAGTCACCCAAGGAGCCTTGCGCCGCTTGCGCCCCGTGCTTATGACCGCCGTGATCGCCGCACTCGGGCTCATCCCCATGCTCTTTGCCACAGGACCAGGCTCTGAGATCCAAAGACCTCTAGCAATAGTCGTGATAAACGGACTCGTAAGCTCCACCTTTTTAACCCTTGTGCTTTTGCCTCTTTTGTATCATAGGTTTGTGCTTAAAAAGGGGAGCCCGTCATCCTGAACTTGATATAGGGTGACGAAACTCCATACACTTCGTCATTCCGTGCTTGACACGGAATCTAGTTTACGAGTTTTACTAAAAGTTTAATATGAAAACTTACCCATAGGTTTAGAGCTATGGGTAGAAAATAATAAAATTTACCCATAGATCCAAATCTATGTAAAAAAACCACCTCAATTTACCCATAGCCCCAAACCTTTAAGCGTAAAAATTTAGGACACTTCCTAGACACTTTTTTGATAGTATCCTCAGCGAAAAAATTATGAAATTGCTGTGGGCTATATTTAAAAAATCTTATAGATCTTGGGTACTACTCCTTTAAAATTATAGTAAGTTTTAAGACAGTCTTCTGCTACTATGGTTTTTATTAATTCAAAGGGAATATATGAACTCTAAAGAACTTATTGTTGTTGGGATTGGCTCTTCTGCGGGAGGGCTTGAAGCGCTCCAGATTGTGCTCGCCAAGATATCCAATGTAGAAAACTGTGCTTTTATTATCGCGCAGCATCTTAGCCCAACACACAAAAGTATGATGACAGAGCTTCTCTCTCGCATCACTAAGATCCCAGTCATAGAGGTCAAAAATGGTATGAAGATCAAAAAACACACCATCTATATGACACCTGAAAATAGTGATGTCTATGTCGCAGCTGGCAAAATATTTTTGACAAATATAGAACAAACCTATGGTCCAAAGCCCTCTATCAACTATCTTTTTAACTCTTTAGCCGAAGCTTTTGGTAGCAAAGCGATGGGAATCATCCTCTCAGGAACGGGGAGTGATGGGGCTTTTGGTATTCGCGCTATCAAGGCAAACGGCGGTATCACTATCGCACAATCTCCTGCCACTGCCAAATATGATGGGATGCCCGTCTCGGCTATCAATACAGGCAAGGTAGATCTTGTCGTCTCGGTGGACAATATCAGTGAAGAGCTTCATCGCATCGTGCATAATCTCGAATCTGGGGTGGTAGAAAATATCAACGAGAGCATTACATCCCAAATGTATCAGATCATCTTTGATGAAAAAGGGGTAGACTTTTCTCAGTACAAGAAAAGCACCCTTGTACGTCGTATACAGAGGCGTTTAGCCACTCTCAAGATCGCTTCTTTGGCAGAATATGTCCAACACCTACGCGAAAACAAAGAGGAGATCACCAATCTTTACAACGATATTTTGATAGGGGTCACTGAGTTTTTCCGTGACAAAGATGTCTTTGAAAAGGTGCAAGAGTATTTAGAGACCATTGTCGAGAAAAAAGAGCAGGGTGAAGAGATCCGTTTGTGGTGTATCGGATGTTCTACGGGGGAAGAAGCCTACTCTTTGGCGATCCTTTTACACGAGATCTTACAAGAGAAGATCTCAAAATATAAGATCAAAATATTTGCAACTGATATCGATGATGAAGCACTCAAAATAGCGCGCGCAGGTATCTATGCAGAGACAAGCTTGGTCAATATAAAAAAAGAGTATCGTGAGCGTTACTTCACGATCGCAAAAAATCAGTTTGAGATCAAAAAGTCGATTCGTGAACTTGTTATCTTTTCAAAACATAATATTACAAGCGATTCACCCTTTTTGCGCATAGATTATCTGAGTTGCCGCAATATGCTGATCTATTTCAATCAAAATCTTCAAGATAGGTTTTTCCCTATTGTCCATTATGCACTCAAAGAGAACGGCATCCTTACGCTAGGACTTTCAGAATCACTTGGAGGGCATCTTGAGCTTTTTATCCCTTTGGAGAAAAAACATAATATCTACAAAGCGCAATACACAGGGATCAAAGAGGCGCCAAAACTTTATAACTACAACGCTTCGTATCACAGTTTTGAAGATATCAAGCCACGCGTCAAAAAAAATGAGGAGGAGTTTTTAGAGGAGAGTATTGTGGAGGGTGTTTTGAATATGATGCTCAATCAGTGCGCACTCATCAATAGCTCTCATGAGATCGTCTATATCAAAGGAAAGATTCCTTACATAGAGCAACCTCAAGGACGTGCTACAAATAATATCTTTAAATGTATTAATCAAGATCTCTCCCTAGAGCTACGAACAGCACTCAATGAAGCTGTCAAAACAAAAACAATGCAAAGCACACCTGTGATAAGTATTGTTTTGCTTGATAGTATAGAGAAATATCTCAAGATCGCCGTTGTGCCTATCAAAAATGAGAACAATGGCGAGTATCTTTATGCACTGTTCTTTCAGACCGAAAAGCTTGAACATATTTATGGTTTTGTTTCTGAGGGTGCGAATGAAAATGAAACGATAGAGAAGCTCAAACTAGAGCTTACACGTACAAAAGCGCATCTTCAAAATGTGATCGAAGAGCTTGAGACGAGCTACGAAGAGATGCAAAGTCTCAATGAAGAACTCAGCTCATCCAATGAGGAGCTTCAAAGTTCTAACGAAGAGCTAGAAACCACAAACGAAGAGCTCCAAAGCACCAATGAGGAGCTTCAAACTGCTTATAGTGAGCTCAAGATCTTGTACGATGATAAAGAGGACAAAGCCAAAAAGCTCCAAGAGGTGACACAAAGTCTCCAAGCGGGGCAAGAGGCTATGAAGAAACAGCAAAAGCTTACCGATACTATCATTGAGTCGGTTCCTGTTGGTGTTATTATGCTCGATGGTGATGGACGACTCAGCGTGATGAATCAAAATGCAAAAGATATACTGCTTTTAGATGAAAAAGATGATGAAGAGCCACATTTTGGTTATGATGCACAAGGGATCATAGAACAAAATCTTCCATTTGAGATTGTGAAAAAGACACATGAACCGATCTACAAAGTAGAACATACGATCGAAAAAGAAGGGCTTCAAGCTATTTTTATCACGGTCAATGGGGTTCCGTTGTTTAATCATCAAGGGGAGTTTATTGGAGCTGTTTTTAGTATTGTGGATAATCTGAGTACAGAGAATCTGAGTGCTAGTGTTAGATATGCAGGAGTTGATGAACAAAGTCTGTCCGAAGAAGAACAGTTTAGTATGGTCAAACTTGGGCTTCTTGATATCGCCTCGAATCTTCAAAGCTATGTGAGTGATCTCTCCTTTTTTACACAAGCTCTTAGTCAGGGAAATGTAGCTTCGGATGTACAAATAAAACTTCAAGAGAATATCAACAAAAAAATCAATGAGATCACAACTATTATTGCGAGTAATGTCAACTACTATAAGGAACTTTTTGTGACAGAAAAAAGCTCTTTTTTCCCATTACTTAAGCGCTATATCAAGATTTTAAAGCAAACATTTGCAGAGGAACAACTCTTTTTTGAAGAGAGTCTTGGTAACAAGATCTTTTTAGAGTGTCGACCAAGAGAGACGAGCACTTTTCTGCTTGAACTCTTTAGTGGTATTTTTACTTTAGTGAAAAAAGAGATAGAGCAAAAAGAGGTCTTTATAGATATCTCGTATCAAAGCAAGCAAAACACTCTTGTGATATCTATCAAAGGGCTTGAACTTATACAAGAGAACCTTGATCGTTTCAGAGAATCCATGCCAAGCACACTCAAGAAAAGTGGTATCAAAGGCTTGCATCATATATGCATACAAGATCTTTATGAGAAGAGTATATGCATCTAGATAAGATACTTTTACTGACCGATAAAGAGGAATTGATCTTTTCCTATGAGCTTCTACTTCAGCCCTATGGAGCTTTGGATGTAGAGCTTCTTTGTTCAAATAAGAAGATGGATACGATACTTTTTGAGGGGTATCAGATCATTATTGTAGATTTGCAAGCAAAACAATATGTGCAAGAGTTTTTAGAGATCGCCAACTTTTATTCTTTTACGAGAGAACTCTTGGTATTGATCTCTTTTTTTGATAGTTCAGAGCTTCAAAAACTGAGTGTCTCTTTAAAAAATATAAGTTTTATTATCAAAAAACCTTTTATTACATCTAAGCTCACACAGTTCTTGGATAAAGAGATCTATAAAATGAAGCAGATAAGCCTCATCTCTAATAAGGCTGATATTCTTATAGATATTATCGACTTACACCCCTCTCGCATCGCTGTGTATGATAGTGAGGGCTTTTTCTTTTATGCGAATTTGAACTATATTAATGCCTACAGTATCCTTGTACAACCCGATCAAGCAATCCATTTTGATACGATCAGTCCTTGTGAATATTCCTTTCATGCGATCAAGTCCAAACTTTTTGTCCTCAAAACATTTTCTCTTCAAGAGCAAGAACAAAACTCTTGGCAAGAGAGTCTCTTTTTTTATACCAATAGTAAATATATTATTCATGTCTCATCAGATATTACCTCCAAAAAACAAAAAGAGCTACGCTTAGAGCTTGCATCCAACTTTTTTGAAAATACCAATGAAGGTATTATCGTAGCAAATAAACATGGTTACATAGAGTCTGTAAATAAAGCTTTTAGTGCTATTACGGGTTATTCTAAGGACGAAGCGATAGGACAAAATCCACGTATATTAAAATCAGGGTTGCACGATGTAAGGTTTTATGAAACGATGTGGAATGGGATCAAAGCAAATGGATACTGGAAGGGGGAGGTGTGGAATAAACGCAAGAATGGAGAGGTCTACCCACAAATACTCTCTATCTCTAAAACCACGAGTACCATCCATCAAGAGGAGTACTATATGTCTATATTTACAGACATCAGTTCACTTAAAGAGGCAGATAAAAAGATCTACTACCATGCAAATTATGATTCTCTGACGACACTTCCAAATCGTGCTTATTTTGAAAAACAGCTTGAAAATATACTCCAAGACGCAGAGCAAAGTAAGACGCAGGTCGCAGTTTTTTTTATTGATGTAGATAAATTTAAAGATGTCAATGATAGTTATGGACACAATGTTGGGGATGCGATGCTTGTCTCTATCGCAAAAAGACTGCTCAATTCTACGCGAGAAAACGATTTTGTGGCACGTATTGGTGGCGATGAATTTGTCTTGATAGCAAAAGATATAAAGAATCACAAAAATGTAGAAAATCTTGCCAAAAAGATGCAAAAAAAAGTGAAACAAAGCTTGGAGGTAGAGGGACAGATCTTTAGCATGAGTCTCTCTGTCGGGGTGGCGATCTACCCAGAGCATGGCAAAGAGAGTCAAGAACTCCTTAAAAATGCAGATATAGCCATGTATGAGGTAAAAGAAAATGGACGCGCTGATTTTCAAATATATGCAGGATATATGAGTAAAAAGATTATGACAAAGACCTCGATGCTCCTTGAGATTAAACGGGCACTTCTGAAAAAAGAGTTCGTGATGCACTACCAACCAATCATTGATTTTACAAATAACTGCGTAAGTGGTGTAGAAGCTTTGGTTCGCTGGAACCATCCAGAAAAAGGGATTATCCCACCAGATGCTTTTTTACACTATATTCTCTCATCAGAGTTAGAGCGAGAGTTTGGAGATTTAGTCATAGAGAGGGTTTTCCAAGATATTCAGCGATTTAACCAAGTGTTTCCTGATACAAATCTTAGTATCTCTATCAATATATCAAGGGAGCACTTCTTTACCCCTAGCTTTTGTGCAGATATTGCCGTAATGATGAAAAAATATGCTGTTGAACCTTCTCAGATAGAATTGGAGCTTTTAGAGGTGCAAATCATGCATAATACGGAGCTTGCAAAACAAAATATTGATAATTTGCGTCTTATGGGATTTAAGATCTCTATTGATGATTTTGGTGTGGAATATTCTAGTCTGAATTATTTGAAACGATTTAATGTGGACAAACTCAAAATTGATAGATCTTTTATTCAAAATATAAGCGAAGATCCACACGATATCAAAATCGTACAATCCATTATCAACATAGGAAAACTTTTTGACTTAAAGATCCAAGCTGAGGGTATAGAGACCTTACAACAATACAATATACTTAAACTTAATGGATGTGATTTTTCGCAAGGTTTTTACCATTCTAAGGCTATAGGTTTTGAAGAGTTTATTGGGTACTATAAGGTAAATAAGAAGAAAGCTAACAATGGATAAGAATAAAGTGACATATATTGCAGAAAATTTCTATTGGGATGGAGATCTCAAAAAACTTTTTATTGAAAATCAAGAGGTAGAGCTCTCTGTTTCTCAAAAAAGATTGATTACTTATATGCTTAAAAATGCAAATAAAGCACTACAGAATGTCGATATTTTTTATGAAGTTTATAATTCCATGGATAGGGAATTTAATGAAAAAAGTGTTCGAAATCTGATAAGTGCTTTACGAAAACTTATTCCTAGCATTAATATAAAAAATGATTATGGTGGCTATTACACACTTGTCACTTACACACAAGAGAATAAAGAATTTAAAAAATACCTTTTTGAGATTTTAGAACAGTCTAAGAATGCGATCGCGCTAACAGATCCAAATCAATTCGATAACCCGATCATTTACGTCAATCAGGCTTTTTTAGACCTTTTTGGATATAGCTCAGAAGAGCTTTTAGGTAATAATATACGTTTGCTCAATAATGGTGATACAACTCAAGAGGGTCTAACACAACTCAAAAAGGCGATACGAGCTGAGGAGTTCATAGAGGTCAATATTCGAGAGTATTCGAAAAAAGGGGACTTGATCTACGATGAGATTACCATTAGTCCCATTCTTGACACACAAAGAGAAAAACTTGTCTATTTCTTGAGTGTGCACAAAGATATCACCGCGACACAAGAGCTTTTACAAAAACTTCAAGAGATCTTATAAGCTTGTACTAAAAGTGAAAAAAACGCTATCATTCTTTTATGAAAATACAAACACAATACACATACGAAAAATCGTGGGCAGATACACAAGAGGCTGATTTGCTTCGTATTATCGAAGAAGAGGTAGGCGATGCAGATCCAAAAGGGACACTCTCTTATATAAAAGAGGCGATCAAAGGGGGCAAAACGATCACTGTTGGCTCGTGTCGATTTAGATTCAAACCTGAGGAAGAGCAATGTTCATAAGTCCAGATATAGCGAAATTACTTTTACGCTTAAGTGTTGGTATTTTGATGCTTTTTCATGGGATCCATAAGATCATCCATGGAGTTGGAGGGATCAAGAAAATGCTTGCAAGCTCAGGTATGCCCGAGTTTTTAGCGTACGGTGTGTACGTTGGTGAGGTGATCGTTCCACTCTTTATCATCCTTGGACTTTATGCAAGAATTGCATCACTTGTTCTTGCTTTTAATATGCTTGTAGCGATCCTTTTAGCGTATGGCGGTTCTCTTTTTGCTCTTGGTAAACATGGTGGCTTAGCCATTGAGCTTCCTCTTTTTTATTTTATACTCTCTCTAGTGATTTTTTTACTAGGAAGCGGAAGGTATTCTGTTAATAATAAGTAACACTTTTGGTTTTTATGGATTGAAAAATGCTTTTTTAATTGAATCTTAAGAGTTATAGAGATAGAGTTTGCGCAAACATAAAGGTCTGTTATGAAAGATGAATCGGTTGTATTGATCGTGGATGATGTTGCTTCTAATGTTGAGGTTTTGGCGAATATTCTCAAAGATGAGTATCAGATCAAGATAGCTCAAAGTGGTGAAAAAGCGATCGAACTTGCACTTAGAGCACCATTACCTGATATTATTTTACTCGATATTGAGATGCCAAGTATGGATGGTTTTGAGGTGCTCAAAGCTCTTCGGGGCAATAGTGTAACCAAGGACATCCCTGTGATCTTTGTAACGAGTCATGATGCAACAGCACAAGAGGAAAAAGGCTTACAAGAAGGTGCTGTAGATTATATTACAAAGCCGATCCGCCCTATTATTGTGAAGGCAAGAATTAAAACGCACCTTATCATCAAAGAACAAAGAGACGAGCTTGTTTATGCTGCTTCTCACGATCAATTGACAGGTTTGTATAATCGTCACCATCTCAACGAAGAGGGTGGAAGAAAGTTTTCACGTGCTCTGCGTTATCAAGATAGACTCAGTGTGATTATGCTCGATATCGACCACTTTAAAAAGATCAACGATACCTACGGACATCTAGTTGGAGACAATGTACTCAGAGAAGTTTCTGTATTATTTAACACACATAAAAGAAACGAAGATTTTGCTTCACGATTTGGGGGAGAGGAGTTTGTGATTCTCTTAGACAATTGTGCGCTTGAAGATGCTGTGTATAAAGCAGAGATTATCCGCAAGAGCATCGAATCTCTAATGCCTGAAAATATTTTAGTGACAGCGAGTTTTGGTGTTGCGGAGCTAAGCTACGCGCATTCAAATTTTGAAGAGCTCCTCAAAGATGCTGATACAGCACTCTATGAAGCAAAAGAGAGTGGTCGAAACAAAGTGGTTGCGTTTTACGAATAGAATCTTATCTAAGGATGTGGGACTTTGAGGGTGGAGTTGAGACTCCAGCCAATGAAGATCATAAGCGCTGCTACACCGTATGCTGGAAGAAACTCATAGGTATTGGCAAGATAGACAAGCCACAAAAGAATAGCACCTAGTGGTGTAGGAACCCCTATAAAATGCTTGGCTACACTTCCTGCATCTGTATGAAGATTAAAATGGATCAACCTTCTGAGTCCAGAGATCACATAGTAGATACTTACAAGTGCCACAAAAATTAAGGAGATCCCCTCAAATGAAGTGGTATAAACAGCTTGAAAGATCAAAAAGACAGGGACAAGGACAAAGCTTAAAAAATCTGCAAAACTATCGAGTTGAACGCCAAATTCGTTAGAGAGTTTGTATTTTCTTGCGATTTTCCCATCAAAAATATCAAAAGCTCCACCGATCCATGCTAAAATGATCGCAAGAAAAAAATTATTTTGTGTAATAAAGTATGTCGCGAGAAGACCAGCTGTGATGTTGACAAAAGTGAACATATTCGCAAGATTAAAATGTGAAGCAGGAGTAAATAAAAACTTCATAGTTTCCCTTTTTTTCGAAATTATACAACAAGAGTTTAAAGACGCCCTAAAGCTTATTAAAAATTTTTAATCAACAATTAATATGATATCTATTATCATTATATAAAATAAAGAGATAAAGAATAAACTATGCATACATTACTCGATTGTGACAAAGGTTCTATTGTTAAGGTTTTAAAACTTCATGCAGATAAAGAGCTCAAGCAAAGACTTCTCTCTTTTGGAATTATGAGAGAGGCGATTATAGAGGTGCTTGAGTATGCACCAAGAAAAAGTACTATAGAGATAAAGGTAGCAAAAATGAGAATAGCACTGCGTAATAAAGAGGCTGAGCTTATCGAGGTAGAAGCGATATGAATGACGCTTTAGGTAAAGCGTGTCCTGTAACAGCAAATCATATCAAAGTAGCTCTTGTTGGACAGCCTAATGTCGGTAAGAGTATGCTTATTAACTCTATCTCTAATGCGCGCTTGCATGTGGGGAATTTTACCGGAGTGACGGTTGAAAAATCTGAAGTACTCTTTGACTATAAATCTTATCATTTTACCGTTGTAGACTTACCTGGAACATATGCTTTTAGCGACTACACTATCGAAGAGCGTGTCACGCATGATTATCTTTGCGCTCAGAGTTATGATCTTATTATCAATGTCGTTGACTCCACAAACTTAGAAAAAAACCTCCAGCTCTCAGCAGAGCTTATGAGTATGAGCAAGAGCATGGTGATCGCTCTTAATATGAGTGATGAAGCCAGAAAAGAGGGGATCGAGATCGATAGTGAGTATATGAGTGAACTCCTCGCTATCCCTTGTGTCAAAGTCTCTGCTGCAACAAAAGAGGGAATTGAAGATCTTATAGAAGCACTTATCGCTCAATATGAGCTCCAGCATCAAGAACCAAAACTTGTTTTAAGTGAGCCAGTGGAACAAGAGATAGCAAATATTGTCTCTATCTTGAAAAAAAATAGATACGATTCTGTCAATAGTTATCGCAATGTAGCGATCAATCTCCTCAAAAACAATAAAAAAACTTATCAGAAAATTCACGATAACCCAATATGGACAGAGCTTCAACCTGTACTTGTAGAAGCGATCAAACACGTACAACTCCACCATGACAGTGATGATATCAAAGAAGCTTTTGCTGAGGAGTACTCCTCTTTTACGCGTGGAATCACCACAGAGGTACTCAAGCAAGAAAAGCGTATAGAGGAAAAAACACTCACAGAAAAGATAGATCAGACCTTGATCCATCCACTTTTTGGAATCCCTATTTTTCTCTTTTTTATGTGGAGTTTGTTTCAGATCACTTTTGAAATTGGTTCGATCCCAATGGATTGGATCGATGGCTTCTTTGCTTGGTTTGGAGAGACTATAGGTGCGACAATAGCCAATGATGACGTGCGCTCACTTGTCGTCGATGGGATCATTGCCGGGGTTGGTGCTGTGGTACTTTTTGTGCCAAATATCGTGATACTCTTTATTGGGATCGCTCTTTTAGAAAGCACTGGGTATATGTCACGTGTCGCTTTCTTACTTGATGGTTTTTTCCATAAATTTGGGCTTCACGGACAGTCTTTTATCCCACTGGTCACAGGCTTTGGATGTTCGATACCAGCGTATATGAGTGCGAGAATTCTTAAAAATGATAGAGATAGATTGCTCACCCTTTTTATCATAGGATTTATGAGCTGTGGAGCAAGGCTTCCTGTATATGTGCTTTTTGCGGGGGCATTTTTTTCTCCTGAAATGGCGGGGAATGTACTCTTCTTGATCTATATCTCTGGAGCACTTTTGGGACTTATTGCTGCAAAGATCTTAAAACTCACAGCCTTTAAAGGAGCGGATGAACCTTTTGTGATGGAGATGCCAAAATATCGTCTCCCTTCGATGAAGCTGATCTGGCACACTGTAGCTACAAAAACTTGGATGTATCTCAAAAAAGCGGGTACATTTATCGCTGCAGCATCGATGTTGATATGGTTTTTGAGTAACTATCCAAAGAATCTACAACTCGAAGAGGAATATGCACAAAAGATTGAAGTCGCGTCGACCCATGAGCAAAGAATTATGCTTGAAAACACTTTGGCAAGCCTGCATTTAGAGCAGAGTTATCTGGGTACTATCGGAAAATTCTCTGAGCCTATATTTGCACCGCTTGGATTTGACTGGAAGATGAGTGTAGCACTTCAAACAGGACTTGCAGCCAAAGAGGTCGTTGTTTCTACTCTTGGTGTGTTGTATTCCCTTGGAGAGAGTGTAGATGAAGAAAATATCTCTTTAAAAGAAGCGATCAGTAAAAACATCCCTTTTGCTTCAGCGATCTCTTTTATCGTAGTTATCATGATCTATTTGCCATGTTTGGCAGCTTCCATTGTTTTTACGCGTGAGGCTGGGGGAATCCGTTATTTCTTTTACCTTTTAGCTTTTACGTCGATAACGGCTTATCTATTAGCATTTATTGTTTATAATATTGCAAAACTACTCTTATAAATACGAACAAGGGATAAACCAGTGAAAAAAATATTAATGATTGAAGATGATTTAGAATTAGCAGAGATACTCACAGAATTTCTTGAACAATTTGATTTTGAGATCGTTACTGAGGATGATCCGTTTAAAGCGGTAAGTATTTTAAAATTAGAGCCATTTGATCTTGTGATATTAGATCTTACACTCCCAGGAATGGATGGTCTTGAAGTATGTGAAGCGATACGTGAACGTCAGGATATTCCTATTATTATCTCTTCTGCGAGAAGTGATGTGACGGATAAGATCAAGGCCCTTGAACTTGGGGCAGATGACTATCTTCCAAAGCCTTATGATCCACGGGAGCTTGAAGCACGTATTCATTCAGTCCTTAGACGTTATGCTGCAAAAGTGGAAGCAAAAGAGGAAAATAAGAGCGATTTTAGATGTGATCCATCTACAATGACTATTACCTATAAAGGGCGTAATATTGATCTGACAAATGCAGAATTTGGTATCCTCTCTTATATGATTCAAAAGCAGGGACTAGTAGTCTCTCGCGAGGATCTTATTCACAATGTGAGCGCGATCAATGAAGACTCATCAAACAAAAGTATCGACGTGATGGTGGGAAGAATCAGAAACAAACTGGGTGATAAAACACTTATAGAATCTGTTCGTGGTGTGGGGTACAAGTTATTAAAATGAAACAACACGCAGTTTTAATCACTGTTCTCTTTGCCCTGAGTGTCACCCTTTTTGGGGTGAGCGCTATCTTTTATGAATTTTATAAAATCAATCGCATACAATATATCGATCATATTTTTTCGAAGTACTCTGTTATCACTCAAATTTATCGCCAACATCAACAAAGAAAAAGTTCCGAGATCATGCTTGAGGCAAATCTTGCTGTGTATAAACTCCAAACACAAAAAGATAAAAAGATGCAAGAACATGTCCTCTCTAAGGGAAAAATACTCAAACGTGAAGGTTTTCAAAGTGTAGATGATGCCATTATGCTAAACTCACAAGGGATCTATACACAAAAAGTGGTGAGTGATCTTCGTGCAACAATGATCCAACATAAAAATATGATCTATTTTTACATCCAAACACCTCAAGGTTCCATTTTGATCCAAGATGAGGAGCTTAAGCCTTATAGACCTTGGAGTATTCTATACTCTTATGCAACGATGATAGGTATTATTTCGATCTCTTTTTTTCTCATTTTGAAAAAGCTTCAGCCACTGATCCGTTTACGCAGAAAAATAGCTCTTTTTGGAAATGGAAATTTGCAAATATCGTTTAAAACGCCTGGAAGCGATGAAATAGCCCTTGTCGCCAACGAACTTGATTCTGCGAGAAAAAAGATTAACACGATCCTGGATTCTCGCACTCTCTTTTTACGTAATATTATGCATGAGCTCAAAACACCTATAGCTAAAGGACGTATAGCGACGCATATGCTTGAATCTCCAAAGCAACGTGATCGTTTTTCTTCCATATTTGGAAGGCTTGAGTCTTTGGTCAATGAGTTTGCAATGATCGAAGAGGTAACAAGCTTAGGGGACAAAAAAGACTTTAGCGAATATCGTCTTGTAGATATTATCGATGGTGCGATCGACCTTGCGATGGTAGATCGTGAGTGTGTGAGTATTGATGTCGATGCGAGTATCAAACTTTATGCAAATTACAAGCTTTATACAACAGCGATAAAAAATATGATCGATAACGGCATCAAATATTCACCCGATGGGCATGTGACAATACACTATATTGAAGGTGAACTCCATTTTGAGAGTAAGGGGAAATGTATAGCACATCCCCTCCATTATTATGTCGAGCCCTTTACAAAAGATAACCCTTCTAAAAATAGTTTTGGACTGGGACTTTACCTTGTGGACTCGATTTTAAAAGTACATGATCAAGTTTTAGCCCATGAATACGAGGATGGAGTCAATCGTTTTATCTTTGTCTCCAATGCACAACATAAATTTTTAAGTTAGATTTTAGTAAACTCTACCCCTTGCAGAGATTTTTTAAGGGGGTGAAAAGCGATGACAAAAGCAGTTCAATTTGCAATCTTGATACTCTTTTCTTTATCGTTCTTTCTCTTTGGCTGGCTGAGTCATATGGCATACGAGCCATCAAAACCTCTTAAACCCACCTTACTTTCTCAGATAAAAGCATCAGGAACAATCAATGTTGTTCTTTTAAACTCCCCTTCGACTTACTATATTGGTCCTGATGGTCCTCAAGGTTTTGAGTATGATTTGCTTCACTCATATGCTCAACATTTGGATGTAGATCTTAATATCACGATGGCCAATACAGTCAAAGAGGCGATAGAATTAAGTAAAAATCCCAACATCCATATCACATCCGCTTCCCTTGCAAAGACACAAGAAAGAGTAGGAAAATTTAATTTTGGTCCCTCTTACTTTGAGGTGCAGGAGCAGGTGATTTGTCACCGTGGAATGATAGGAAGTGGAAAGTTTCCAAAAGATGTAGATAGCCTTGCAGGTCTACACCTTATGGTGGGTGAGGATACCAGTTATAGTGATACCATCAAGACTTTTCAAGCTGATGGTTATGATATTAATGCTACCTTTACATCCGAATATTCCACCGAAGAGCTTTTAGAAAAAGTGGCAAATCATGAGATTGATTGTACCATTGCTGATTCCAATATCTACTCCCTTAATCTTCGATACTTTACAGAGATACTTTTTGCTTTTACAATAAGCGGACGCGAACAACTTGCTTGGGTCTTAGCCCCTGATTCTAAAGAACTTGAGTCTGATATGTATGCTTGGCTTAATAATTTTTACCAAACAGGGGCAATGGCACAGCTCAAAGACCACTATTATAGCTATGTGATGCATTTTGATTATTACAATACGAAGATGTTTTACAAAAGACTCCAAAGCCGCTTGCCAAAATATAAAGAGATGTTTATAGATGCTGGAGAGCGTTATGATATACCTTGGAAGCTTTTAGCTGCAGTCTCGTATCAAGAGTCTTATTGGAATCCAAAAGCAAAAAGTTTTACAGGGGTACGGGGAATGATGATGTTAACACTTTCTACTGCGAAGATTCTAGGGATCAAAAATAGGCTTGATCCCAAGCAGAGTATCATAGGTGGTACGCGACATCTCAACCAAATGATGAAATTTGTTCCAGAAGAAGTAGTGGGAGAAAACCGTCTTAAATTTGCGCTTGCTGCATACAATGTGGGGATGGGGCATATTCACGATGCGCGAGAACTTGCTGTACGATTGGGACTCGATGAGAATGTGTGGAGTGATCTTAAAAAAGTACTTCCGCTCTTAGCCCAAAAGAGATATTATCAAACACTCAAACATGGGTACGCGAGGGGAAGTGAACCTGTAAAATATGTGGAGTCCATCTATAACTATAAAGTTATCTTAGATAATTATTTTGATGAAAATAATAATCCAAAAAGTGGAGGAGATTAAAGCCCGTCTCCCTCTTTCCCATTGCTAAGTTGGCTTAAAAAGCTCTCCATATCGTAACGTACTCTGTATTCAGGTGTCATGATGTGGATGAGGATATCACCTAGATCGATCACGATCCAATCACCACTTTCATCGACATTATTAAACTTCTCTGCTGGTTTTAAATCTTTTTTGAGGTGATCTAGAAGTGCTAAAGTGTGTTTTGTCCCTAAAGAAGATGCGATGATCGCATAGTCTACAAAGTAGTTTTTCTCACGTAGGTCGAAAACCTCTATCCCCTCTGCTTTATTTGTATCGAGAACTTTAATGATACTTTCTATTCTATTTTCCATTCTTTTCCTTGTAAAATTGTAGTATTTCTACTGCACACTCTTTTGGTAGTTTCTCTACATCTATATTCTCTCGAAGAGACGATGAAGAAACTTTCTCTTTTACATCCAAACGGATAAAATCATCAGGTATCATGATGTCATCTCTGCTCGCCACGATAAAGGTGACAAGCTCTTTGAGATCTTCATAATGATTCCACTGTTCTAGGGAAGCAAGATTGTCCGCACCTATGACGAGATAGATCTTTTTATACTGGTTCAAAAGATGTTTGACACTCTCTATCGTAGGGACTTTTTTGCCTAAATCGACTTCGTAACTCTCAACGATCACCCTCTTATTTGAGGCGAAAATTTTTCTGAGCCATTTTAGTCTTTGTGTCGCATCTGCATGCGATTTTGATTTAAAAGGATTTAAATAAGTTGGCATAATAACAACTTTATCAATAAATCCTAGCTGCAAAAGAGCATGAACAACAGCTTCGTGTCCGATGTGTGGTGGGTCAAATGAACCGCCAAAAAGTGCAATAGTTTCCATATTTAAAGTGAATTATAACTAAGTTTAGATAAAATATGAGAATTTTATTTTGTAAATATAGGAAAAGAATATGGCACTAAAAATAGCAATTAATGGATTTGGTAGAATTGGTCGCTGTGTAGCGCGTATCGCCGCTACAAGAGATGATGTAGAGGTGGTGGCTATCAATGATATGGCTAGTATAGATATGATGGTATATTTGCTCAAGCATGACTCAGTGCATGGTACTTTTGATGCAGATATCGAGATGATCGATGAGCATCATATCAGCATTAATGGCAAAAGTATCAGGCTCTTTTCAGATCGTGACCCTAAAAACCTTAAATTTGCTGAATATGGTGCAGATATGGTTTTAGAATGTACAGGTGTGTTTTTAACACAAGAGAGTGCGCAAGTACATATTGACAATGGTGTGCAAAAGGTTCTTTTCTCTGCACCTTCAAAGGATAAAGAAACTGCTACATTCGTAATGGGTGTAAATGAGCATCTATACGCAGGAGAGAAGATAGTTTCAAATGCTTCTTGTACAACAAACTGTCTTGGCCCTGTAGCAAAAGTTCTTGATGATGCATTTGGGATCGAAAAAGGTCTTATGACGACGATTCACTCTTATACAAATGATCAAAACATCCTTGATGTAAAACACTCAAAAGATAAGCGCCGTGCAAGAGCAGGAGCGATCAATATGATCCCAACAACAACAGGTGCAGCAAAAGCTATTGGGCTTGTACTTCCACAGCTTGTAGGAAAACTCCATGGACAAAGTGTACGTGTACCGACTCCGGATGTATCAATGGTCGATCTCAACGTTATTGTGAAGAAAAACACAACGATCGAAGAGGTGACAGCTGAGTTTAATAGAAGAGCAGACACAGATCTCAAAGGGATCATCCTAATGGATAAAGATATGCGTGTATCTCAGGATTTTGTTGGATGTGAGTACAGCTCTATTGTAGCTGAGGATTTGACACAGGTAATTGATGGCAATATGGTTAAGATCATGGCTTGGTATGACAATGAGTGGGGATATTCGACTCGTCTTCTTGATATGGCACTTCACATTAGTAAATAAGGGACTCAATGGAACTATTTAATATAAAAAACCTCGACCTCGCTAGTAAGAAAGTCTTTATCCGCTGTGACTTTAATGTCCCAATGGATCAGTTTGGAAATATCTCAGATGATCGCCGTATCCGTTCTGCAATTGCGACGATACACCATTGTCTTGATCTTAACTGTGCGGTGATCTTAGCATCTCACTTAGGGCGTCCTAAAGGTGAGTTTGAAGAAAAATACTCACTCGCACCAGTTGCACGAAGGCTCAATCAGCTTCTCAAAAGAGATGTGATCGTAGCGAAAGATGTAGTGGGTGAAGATGCGATGCAAAAAGCAAAAGATCTTAAAGAAGGTGAGATACTTCTTTTAGAGAATCTTCGCTTTGAAGCAGGAGAGACGAAAAACAATCCAGAACTCTCAGAGAAACTAGCGAGTATGGCAGAATTTTATATTAATGATGCTTTTGGAGTATCTCACCGCGCGCACTCTTCGGTAGAGGGGATCACACATTTCTTTGATGATGAGCACAAAGCTGCAGGATACCTCCTTCAAAAAGAGATCCAGTTTTTTGGTAAATTGATCCAAAAACCTGTGCGTCCTTTTGCTGCGATTGTCGGTGGAAGCAAGGTCTCAGGAAAACTAGAAGCGCTTGTGAATCTTTTGCCACGTGTCGATAAGATCCTTATCGGTGGGGGAATGGCGTTTACATTTCTCAAACAGATGGGCTACGATGTGCAGGCTTCACTTGTGGAAGATGATCTTTTAGAAGATGCAGGCCGCATCATGGAAGAGGCAAAAAAACTAGGTGTGAAATTTTATCTCCCTGTAGATGTGATCGCTGCAGATAAGTTTGCTGAGGATGCGGTGAGCAAGATCGTTACATCCCAAGAGATTCCAAAAGACTGGATGGGTCTAGATATTGGACCTGCGACAGTGAGACTCTACCGCGAAGCGCTTAATGATGTACAAACGATCCTTTGGAATGGTCCAATGGGTGTCTATGAGATCGAAAAATTTGCACGCGGCTCCAACAAGATCGCTCATTTCGTAGCAGATAGCTATGCGACGACAGTTGTGGGCGGTGGCGATACTGCAGACCTTGTTCAGAGAATCAACCTTGATGAAGAGATGACTTTTATCTCTACAGGCGGGGGTGCTTCTCTTGAACTCTTAGAGGGAAAAATGCTTCCAGGCGTGCTTCCTCTTGTACAAGATGAGGACTGACTCTATGATTATTGCTGCAAATTTAAAGACGAATCTAACACGTAGTGAGACAAAAAAATATCTCGATGCTCTAGAGAGTTTTTTAAATGCACAAAATATAGATCAAAGAGTGATGGTCTTTCCTGCGATGACATCACTCCAAGAGCATAGTGGCAAAGTGTGTGTAGGCGCACAAAATGCCTATGCAACACAAAACGGTGCTTTTACAGGAGAGATCGGGCTCGATCATCTCAAAGAGTTTGGGATCAACACAATTCTGATCGGGCATAGTGAAAGACGTCATATCTTAGGTGAAACTCAAGAGAGCATAGTAGAGAAGTTTAACTATTATAAAGAGCTCGGTTTTGAGATCGTCTATTGTATCGGTGAGCCTTTGGATGTAAGAGAAGCGGGTGAAGAAGCGATGCTAAACTACCTTGATGCACAGTACCAAGGGATAGATACAGAGTATGAAAAACTCACTATAGCATACGAGCCCGTATGGGCGATCGGTACAGGTAAAGTCCCGACACTCGAGGATATCGAATCGCTACATACAAAACTCAAAGAGAAATCTTCAGCTCCACTTTTATATGGTGGAAGTGTGAAGGTCTCCAATGCAAAAGAGATCCTAGCTCTTACTCATGTTGATGGCGTTTTAGTGGGTGGTGCCGCTTTATATGTAGAGCACTTTAGCACGATGTGTGCATACGCACAAGAATTAGAAAACAAATAAACAAATATTTTAAGGAGAACAGCTAAATGGTAATGAAAGGCAAAAAAGGTCTTATCGTAGGTCTTGCAAATGATAAATCGATCGCATATGGAATCGCAAAGGCGTGTCACGAACAAGGGGCGGAGCTTGCATTTACATATCTTAATGATGCACTCAAAAAAAGAGTAGAGCCACTTGCAGCATCTTTTGGAAGTGATAAAGTATACGAACTCGATGTATCTAATGAAGAGCATATGCAAAATATTGCATCATTGATTGAAAAAGATTTTGGAAAGATCGATTTTTTAGTGCACTCTGTAGCATTTGCACCAAAAGAAGCACTTAGTGAGCCGTTTATCAAAACAACAAAAGATGCATTTGCGATCGCGATGGATATCTCTGTATATTCACTCATCGATCTTACAAACCGTCTTGAAAGTGTATTAAGTGATGATGCATCTATCCTTACACTTTCATACCTTGGTGGACCAAAATATATACCAAATTATAATGTGATGGGTGTTGCAAAAGCGGCACTTGAAGCAACTGTACGTTATATGGCAGTAGATCTTGGAGCAAAAGGGCAAAGAGTTAACGCGATCTCTGCAGGACCAATCCGTACACTCGCAGCTGCTGGTATCGGTGACTTCAAACAGATCCTCAACTGGAACGAACTCAATGCACCACTCAAAAAGAATGTGACAATAGAGCAGGTTGGAAACTCAGCGATGTATCTTTTGAGTGATCTCTCAAGCGGTGTTACAGGTGAGATCCACTATGTAGATAGCGGATATAATGTAATG
Source organism: Helicobacteraceae bacterium (assembly GCA_021163845.1). Classification (GTDB taxonomy): domain Bacteria; phylum Campylobacterota; class Campylobacteria; order Campylobacterales; family Sulfurimonadaceae; genus Sulfurimonas. Next base: position 36,421 of record JAGGTH010000022.1, read on the forward strand.
GGAATGGCTGCAGTTGAGAAAAATGACGAAGGCAAAACTGTCCTTGCGTGGGATAATAACAAGTAGTTTGGAAGCGATGGCTTGCCTTCGCTCTTGGCTGTCATAAAAGCCCTACATCCCAAATCCACTCTTTACCAAAGGCCAAGCCTTTGGCTTTATTCTCTGAATAAACCTTCGCTTTATCTACGATACTCTTGAAGTGTAAAAGCTCTTTTTTTATTCTCATTGACTTTTTTGATCTCTTCATCTTTTCCTACTGTAGATGCCGGAGATTGTACTGTAGAAGAGCAAGTACTTATGCTAGACTGATGATTATAGGTACATATGGTTTTTTCATACCTGGATTAAACACTTAAAGCTCAAATATTTATATAAAACATTGGTTGATTAAAAATTAATCAGTTTATTGTCTATAATAAAATCCTAACGATGTATACTTTTACTACATTTAAATTATGTATGAGAGATCATACGAACAAAAGGATGAGAAAATGAAATTAGTTAAAATGAGTTTGGTAGCATCGCTACTAATTGGTTCAAGTGTTTTTGGTATTGAGAATGTCAAAGTGGCTGGGGATGCACAACTTTTTTATCATACAGATGACACTGCAAATGGAAGTATGTTTGATAAAGATCAGTCATACGCTGATGCTGCCTTACACGTAAATGCAAGTGCAGACTTAAATGAGTATGTAATTGCAGGAGCTGGAATTACAGCAATCTCTAGCCTTGGCTTAGAAAACAATCTTGTAAGTAATACATGGGCATCATCTCATGGAATTGAAACTGGCACAGGCTCAAATTTTCTTGGTGGTGTAAAAGTAGAGAATGCAAAATGGGTAGACTCTTTGTATATTGGTGCTGCATATGGAAAAACAACAGCAAAAATAGGGCGTATGGAACTAGACACTCCATTAGCATTTACTGAAACATGGACAATTGAGAAAAATACATTTGAAGCGGCAGTAGTCACAAACAGTGATCTTCCAGAAACTACACTTGTGGGTGCTTATATTGGAAATGGAAATGGTACAGAAACTTTTGGTGATGGCGGTGCTAAAAATGGTCCAATAGGTATGGGTATTGTCAACGAAGATGGAAAATTCGCTACTTATGGTTCCGATGGAGCATATGCAATAGGTGCTATTAATAACTCATTCGAGCCACTAACTGCTCAAGGATGGTATTACAACGTAAGTAAAATAGCACAAGCATATTGGCTTCAAGCTGATTTAGCACTTGATAGTGTAATGGTCGGTGCTCAATATACAGGGATAAGTTACGATGAAAAAAGTGGAGCTGATGGCTTAGATTCTAGTGCTTATGCTGTTATGGCAGGGTATGAGATGCCAGATACTTTTCTAGCAAAAATTGCTTACTCAAGTGTAGATAAAGAAGCAGGTGCAGGTTTTAATACAGCTACATCTACAGGTGCAGCACAATCAAAGCTCTATACAGAAGCGTGGTGGATGTATGGACAAGTGACACAAGCGGGTGCAGATGCTGTAAATGTAACGCTTGAAGCGCCTGTGGCTGGTGTTGATTTAGGACTATATACTACTATGATTATGCATGAGGCAGACAACAGTGATGTAACTGAGGTAACTCTTACAGCATCAAAATCTTTTGGTCCACTTGATACATCCTTAGCATATATCTATGTAGATGATGAAGCAGATGATAAATGGAATGCACTTCAAGTGTATCTTTCACTTAATTTCTAAGACCAAAGATTCATTTCACTCCTCCGCCTCATGCTAGCATGGGGCGCAAATACTCCCCTTAACGATTCAAAAAAGCAATTTTTTGATGAAGTGTTACACTTTTGTAACACTTCACAAAATTGTAACAATTATAACGTATAGAAGAAAATCTTATAAAAATTAATCATAAGCTATGAAATATAACAACTCTAAAATATCGCAATATAGGCACTTTTAGCCACAATTTAATACAAAAAAACAAAATTGATCTCTTTAGTATTTTAAATATTAATTATAACTTTTATAAGAAAATTAACTTTCTTTCTAAAAGGTTTAAGCAATGTTTCAGATACAGAGTTATAAGATACCTAATCGTTAAGGATAAGGAGAAATAATGAAATTAGTAAAAATGAGTATGGTAGCAGCGCTACTAGTAGGTTCAAGTGCATTTGCAATTGAGAACATTAAAGTAAGTGGAGATGCAAATATCTACTATTTAACACAAGATGGTGATTTGACACCAAACGTTTTAGCTGCTGACGAGGCATCTTTATTTGCTAAAGATTCATCTGCTGCAGATGCTTCGTTAAATTTGGATGTAAGTGCTGATCTTGTGAAAAATGATCTTGTAACTGTTAGTGCGAAAGCTGGTTATACTGTGCTTTCAACTTTAGGTCTAGAGAATAATTTTGTATCAAATGTTTGGGGTTCTGGGCATACTGCAGAAATTGGAACAGGTGCTAAATATGCTGGTTCTTCACATAGTGCTGTTATCCCTGGAGGACTTGGTGGTGCAAAAGTTGAAAATGCAAACTATTTTACAGAAGCATATGTAACTGTAGCATCTGGTAAAAGTGCATTACAATTAGGACGTATGGAGCTTGACACACCGATCGCTTTTTCAGAAAAATGGTCAGCTGAAACGAACTCATTTGAAGCAGCAGTTGTAATGAATCAAGATATTCCAAATACAACAGTTGTTGGTGCATATATTGGAAATGGAAATGGAAACGAAACATTTGGACAAGATCTACGTAGTAACGTATATTCAATTCCTGCAAGTTTAGGTGCTCCCTCTTTAGCTGTTGCTGGAGTGGTAAATGGCGAAGGAAAATTTGGAACATTTGGAACTGATGGAGCGTATGCTTTAGCTGTTGTTAATAATTCTGTTGAACCTTTAACTGTTCAAGCGTGGTATTACAGAGTAACTAATGTTGCAGATGCTTTTTGGATTCAAGCAGATTTGAATCTTGCAGGTATTATGGCAGGTGCTCAATACTCTATGATCGATTTGGATGCAGGGATTGATTCAAGTGTAATGGCTGCTATGTTAGGGTACGAAGTAAAAGATGTTGTAACTGTAAAAGCTGCTTACTCTACAGTAGATACTGATTTTGCTGCGGGTTTCAATGTGGCTACAACTACAGGTGATACAAAACTTTATACAAAAACTTTCTGGAACTACGGTTTTGGAGCAGGTGTAACTGCTGCAGACACAGATGCAATGAAACTTAGTGTAAGCTCACCTGTGAATGGTCTCTTTGATGTATGTGCTTCATACACTGCTGTAAGCCATACAAATACAGATTTTAACGAGATCGCTCTTGTTGCAAAAAAATCTTTTGGGCCACTTGATGTAAAAGCTGCACTTGTCAATGTAGATGATGATTCTACTGATGCTGTAAATATGGTGCAAGCATACCT